>CAYJBS010000045.1:0-13040 GCA_964368435.1 uncultured Christensenella sp.
TTTCAACATTAATAACTATCATAATAGCAACATTATTGTAAGCGGTATGGTGACAACCGAGAATATCGTTGTCATCAGCACGGCTTTTGCGGCGGAACAGGTGTCCGAATCATATATTGCGCTGAACATCATAACAAGCGTAGCCGAAGGCATTGCCGCCAGCGTAATTATGTTCAATCGTATGTCATTCAAATCAATAAAGAGATCGAAGAACAAAAACAATGCAAAGGCTATCAGCGGAGAAATCAGCAATTTAATTGCGGCGGTAA
Source organism: uncultured Christensenella sp. (assembly GCA_964368435.1). GTDB lineage: Bacteria > Bacillota > Clostridia > Christensenellales > DTU072 > DTU072. The sequence goes on from CAYJBS010000045.1 coordinate 270, forward strand.
TATATAAGCGGTAGTCATCGAAAAGCTCTTTGAACTTCATTTTTGAGAATTGCATTCCGAGTATCGTCATCGAGACAGGCGCCATCATATTGGCAAACAGCGACGAGGCGTTGGCAAGCGGTTGCAGCGCAGGGAAACGGATAAAGTTCAAATTTAGGATGAAAAGCGGCAGCACAATCAAAAAGCTCAGCGTCGGTAAATTCAAAAAAACATGCTTAAGCGAGATATGTTTTTTGTTGCGGCTTATTAAGAAACAGCCCAGGGTCCAACCGACAAGATTGAAGCCGACAAGCGATGCCGTGGCATACAGGATTATTTCGCTGTTGTTATTTGTCAATATCTGTAGGAAGGGGATAGCCATATATCCCACATTGCCAAAGGAACTGGCAAAAGAAAATACGTCACGTTTTTGTGTTCCGACGTCCTTTTTGAATACAAAATAGGCAAGATACAGCAGCACCACCATCAAAATAGTAGTGATTACTACCACAAAAACAAGGTTGAGAAGTATGCGGCTGTCAAAAGCAGTGTTCAGAAAGGCGTTTACGGTAATAAAAGGCTGACATATATAAAGCAAGACCACCGAAAGCACCTTGATTGCTTGATCGGCTTTCAGCAGTTTTAGTTTGACAATAATAAAACCGGGGACAGCCATAGCCAGCAAAATGCCGACGGTTTGCAGCGACAAAAGAAAGTTCATTAAATCTCCGTATTAAGTCCGTATAGTTTGAATAATTTTTCTATTTCGTAAATTTCGTTATAGTCAAGTTTGTATTTTGAAAAGGTGTTTTTCAGTCCGTTCCAATAGGGTTTCAGCAGTGTGTTTTGGTTGCGCTCCAAAAGCTCCTGCAAGCCTTTTAGCATGGCAAAAAGTTCTCTTTCGCCATAGCGGTTTTCGGAGAAATTGTCGCAACTTTGGATGTTGAGCATCAAGATATTTATCCATTCCAAAACATCCTCGTTCATTTTGTCGAGGGTTCGCGCGGGGGCGCTCAACTCGTCATCGGACGTCGGCTCGCCTTTCAAAAGAGCGACAACGGCTTCCTGCATGGGAAGAATGACTTCAACGCAGAAGGTTTGATATGCCTTCTGGAGATCGTTCATTTGCGGATAAAAAGCCGAAAGAGTGTTGATGGAAGAAAGTTCTTTTATGTCAAACTTGTAGAGCAGACCAAAGACAAAAGCCACTGTTTGTCGCTTGTTTCCCGACAAAGCAAATTTCTTTTGCGCAAAAAAGCGCTGCCAGTCGATGTCAAAGTAATAATTTCTGTTGCATTCCATGAGCAGGTTGGTTATTGCCGCATTTTTTGCGACAGCCGAAAGGAACTCTGAAATTTCCTTGTCGAGCACCAACAGCTTTGCCGAGGTGAGAAAGGAGGTATTTTCTTTTATGAAAGAAATGTCGTCTTGAAGCATTCTTTGCCCTCCGACCTCAATTATAGCATAGCGAAATACTATTTACAATTATAAGCCGACAAAAAGGTTTGACATAACGGGAAATCGCGTTATAATAATTCTGTAACAAATGCAACAATATTAACAAAGGATATCTCAGTAAATGAATTTTTTGAAGCTGATAAAAAAGAATTGTCTGTTCTCACAATTTACCGATAAAGAAATCAACGGTCTTTTTGACTGCATGCAAGGCAGGATTGTCATGAAATCCAAGGGCATGCTCATCGCAAAGGACGACACACCCGTTGACGACCTTTGCATCGTGCTTGAAGGCACCGTACTGCAGTTTTTGACGAAGCTCAACGGCGAAAAAGAGCCGATCGGCACGCTTTCCGCAGGAGATATGTTTGGCTTGCACCAAGGTTATTTGCAGCCCAACAATCTGGGGTTTTTTGTTGTCGCTGCTAGTGACGTTTCTTTGTTGTATTTGAAGATTTCCACCATAGTCAATATGTGTAGCCAATGCTGCTCTCATCATCAGGCTATCATCACAAATGTCATTGCCGCTTTGAGCCGCAAAATAGCCGAAATAGAAAGCGCCAACAATTATATCACCATAAAAGGCATGCGCCAAAAAATAGCCCGTCTTATCTTCGACAAATACCTTGAGGACAAATCGTTGAATATTGCTTTGGGGATGGACCGCAACCAAATGGCGGCTTATCTGAATGTCAGCAGACCTTCCATGTCAAGAGAAATGATGCGCATGCGAGATGAAGGCATATTCGGCTTTTGGAAGGACAAAATAGACATTAAGGATATCCAAACTCTCGAAAATCTCGTAAAAGGAAAGCAATAATGAAAAAGATTAAATTCGATTATCGTATAGAAAAAACAGACGAAAAGAAATATTTTTTCCTGCCATTTGATGTCCCCGAAAATGTGGAAATGCTCGAAATCAGTTATTCCCATGATGGCGACAGAGATGATTCAAGAATAACGGGAAAAGAAAAGAACGTCATTGATTTCGGACTTATCGACGAGAAGGGCGACGATGTCGGCACAAGAGGTTCGAATGTAAAAAGCGTCTATATCTCGGCAACAAACTCGACAGACGGCTATAGAAAGATGAGTATCAACGCCGGCTCCTGGAAAGTCATTATCGGCGCATACCAAATCCGCAACGAGGGCGTCACCGTCAATTATGAAGTCACCTTCCATATGAAACATTTCCGTTGGTTGAAGGGCGACACGCATATGCATACCACGCATTCCGACGGAAGATATACGCGGCAAGAGATAGCATTTCATGCAAAGAAGAAAGGGTTGGACTACATTTTTATCACCGACCACAACAACAAACTTGAAGGGTTGCCTATGCCCGAAGTCAAAGATCTTTGTGTCATAAAGGGTGTGGAATTCACCAACTACAAGGGGCATTTGAATATGTACGGCATCGGAAAGCCTTTTGACGGCACTTATGCCATAAACACTTTTGAGGAATTTCAAGAGCGCAATCTTCAAGCAAAGGAGAGGGGAGCGTTTCAATCAATATGCCATCCCCATTGCAGTCTTTGTACCTGGCTGATGGGCTTCGAGAACTTTTATTACGATGCCGTCGAGGTTTGGAACGGACCTATGCGCAAAGACAATCTGAAATCGATTGTATGGTGGGACGAACAGCTGAAGAAAGGCAGACGGCTTGTAGCCATATGCGGCAGCGACTACCACAGAGATTATTATGTTACCGATCTTTTGGCGTCTCCGACCTTGCGGATATTTGCCTTCAGCAATTCCCAAGAATCCATACTTGACGCCATGCGAAAGGGCAGATGTGTGCTGACACATTCGGCATCTTCGACAATGCTCGAAATGACAAGCGGCGATGCAGTCATAGGTGACGAGACGCCCTTTGACCAAAATTCGCAAGTAAAAATAAAAGTTACCGCAATGAAAAAGAAGCACAAGCTCAAAGTTATTGATGCCGATGGCGTATTTTTTGAATTTACCGCAAAAGCCGACGGCGACTATGATTTCACTTTGCCGGTAAGGAGCAAAGGTTATGTGCGTTGCCAAATAGATTACGAAAAAGGCGCCCTTGCCAGGGTATTTCATCGCGTAGCGCTGAAATTTATGTTGCCGAGGGAATCAAAAGAGTCCATTCCCCCGTTTGTTTATGCGTTGACTAATCCCATTTATTTTATATAATTCTTATAGTTTCTCTTCAACACAAGTGACATTGTCTTGTTGATCGGCTTTTTCGAAAGCCTTTTTGCGCCGCTCGCCAAGTTCTGTATGCGCGCGCTGTCTTTCCTCTCCGATAAAGGAATAGAATTTCATCGGAATGGTACTAAGCGCCCAGCCTATCGCCGGTAGCACTGTGATGGTGAAGAAAAAACCGTTGAGCGCAAAAGGAGATTGCGGTTGCGTGATAAGCTCGTCACCGACTTTTATCGGTTGAACAAACTTTATTACTATAAGCAGAATCGAAACCAAACCTATTTGCAACGCCGTCATAAGTTTATTCATAAGCGTCTGGAGCGACACAGTGACGCCCTCTGTACGCTTGCCTGTTTTCCATTCAACATATTCGACGCTGTCGGCTATCATGGCATAGTTTATGTTCGAGGCAACTCCGTATGGGAAGCCGCACAGAGCAAGACATGCTGTTATGGCATAGATGTTTTTGCCAAGCGGAAGCAACAACAGGCTTGAAAAAATCCCAAGCGCCGCGGCGATGTAATATATTTGGCGATAATTAAATTTTTTGCAAATCTGAGGAGTCAGCAACATTCCGAGGTATCCGGTAATTCCCCAACCTCCGACAATAATAATATTCATTGAGCTGTCGCCGAGTATATAAGTGGCGACATAAAGGCTGGACACAATGGGCATGGCACGCATAAAGCCCAAAACATTGGCAAGCACTACGCTCATCAAAGGCTTGTTTATTTTCAGATAGCGAAAACTTTCTTTCAAGCTGGAAGAATTTTTATCTACGATACAGCGTTCTTTTGTGCCGAAGAATGACAACGAGAACAGCAAAGCGCCCACGATTCCGATAACAAGTCCCACAGTAAAATAGCCCTTTTCGTTGCCGCCCATGACCTTGACAAATAGCGGCACAAGCAATATCGGTAAAGCGCCTCCTACAGAGTGAAAAAGTCTTGAAAACGAGATAAAGGATATCCTTTCTTTGGGGTTTGGGGTCATAACAGAGGCAAGTCCCCAAAAAGGCACATCGCATACGGTATAGATCATTCCCCACAAAATATATGTAACATAGGCATAAACTACTTTCCAAATATAGCTTACGTCAGGCACAAAAAAGAGCAGCACAGTGCTTATGGCAAGCGGCAACGGGGTAGCAAGAAGATAGGGTCTCATCTTGCCCCATCTGGAATTAGTTTTGTCAACAATGGTGCCCATGATAGGGTCATTGAAGGCATCCCATACCCGAGCAACTATCATCAGTGTGCCGGCGGCGCCTGCGCCGAGCAAGAATACGTCGGTATAAAAGAACATAATGAAAGAGTTTACGAGCCCGATTATTAGGTTTTGACCGAACCCCGCCATTGCGAAGGAAGCCGTATTAAATTTTGTAAGATATTTTCTGTCGTTTATGTTTTCCATATGTTCTCTTTTAGTAGTAATATAATCAAGTTTATCATAAAGCCGAGTCTTTTCCAATACCCAATATTCCCACAGGGTGACAGCGCCTGCACGACTCATTGTGTCGCTGCCTTCAAAAAACTTTTTTGTTGATATTGTTAATATATATGGTATTGACAACCAATGTATGATATTGTATGATTTATTCAGATATTGACACCAAAATAGACTTTTTGTACTTTTTTGGTTATCGTTTGGTGACATATCCTTATCAACTTGTGGAATAAAATATAATCGTAATATTATTTACATATTTTAAGGAGAAAAATTATGTCCGAGCAAGTTTTGGCAAACACCAACATATCCAACGAACTAAAAATAGTAAAAATTCAGCGCACCTGCGTCCATGACGGTCCGGGTATTCGTACGACAATTTTCTTTCAAGGCTGCGGCTTGCGTTGCCTGTGGTGTCAGAATCCCGAAAGTCAATCTTTCACAAGAACGCCGGAAAGGTTGTACAGCGTTGAAGAGATATTGGATATTGTATCGCGCGACAAGAAATATTATTTTTCTTCAAAAGGCGGTGTGACGCTTTCGGGAGGCGAGCCGCTGCTCCAAACTCCCGACAGCCTGATTGAATTGTTGTTGCCGCTCAAGGCGCAGGGAATACATATAGCCGTCGAGACGACTCTCCATACACCGTGGGAGAATATCGAAAGGGTGTTGCCGTATATTGATTTGTTCCTTGTCGACTTCAAAATAATCGGCGATGAGGGACTGCACGAGAATTTCACACAGCAGACAGGCCATAGAATTCACGAGAACTTCACCAAATTGTTGAAGAAGAAACCAAATTTCCGAATACGTATGGTTATGGTGCCGGGCTATAATGACGGCGAAAGCCGCATAAAGAAAGCAGCAGATTATTTGCTAGAGAACGGCATCTCTTCGATAGAACTATTGAAATACCATAATATGTACGAGGACAAAGCAAAAAAACTAGGTATTCAAATACCGCTTTTGAATATATCAACGGAAAAAAGCCTTGCTTCGCTGAAAGAGGGCATTGAATTGTTCAAAAAATACGGCATAGAGGCGTTCAGTACAGATCTTGAGCATGTCAGTCATAAGGCGCAGTTCAGCCAAAGAGTATTGGACATCCAACGCGACATAAGAGGGGCCGGGCGCGCACTTTGTATAGAAGCATCCACGCTAAAAACACAATATTATAGGAAAAACGGTTTCAAAAAACCTACGCCGATACACCGCGCCGAAAGGTTGGCGCATGTGCTGAAAAACAAGTCGGTACATATTTGGGACAAAGAACTGCTTGTCGGCAATTTCACCTCGAAAAGAGTGGCGGGACAGGTATGGGAGGAGCAATATGGAGTGCTGGACATTTCATTCTTATATAAAATAAACCGCCAAAAACCCGTATCTTTCGAGTGTTCACGCAAGGAAAGATGGTATTTTTATACCCGAATATTTCCCTTTTGGCTGAAACACAGCCTTTTACGCAAGGTAAATCCCAAACTTAGGAACCTTATGCAAGTTATCGCAAGATCTTCTGAAATGATGGTTGGTTTCAACAACAATATGGCGGCTATTGCGCACTTTATTGTCAATTTTGACAGAATGTTGGCATTGGGCACAACGGGGATTATCGAAGAAATAGAGAGGGCAAAAAACCTTTATCCGCAGAATAATCAAGCATTTTATGACGGCGCCATAATAGCTTTGCATGGGCTTGAAGATTTTGCGGCAAAATACGCCGACGCTCTTGATGAGATGAGCGCCGCCGAAGAAAACTCCGAAAGGAAGAAAGAGCTTGAAAAGATGGCGACTATCTGCCGCCGCGTACCAAAACATTCTGCAAGCACCTTTCATGAGGCGGTGCAGAGCATAACTTTCCTTCAAATTGCTCTTTGTATTGAGGCTTACGAAAACGCCGTTTCCTTCGGCAGACTTGATCAAGTACTCTATCCCTACTACAAAAAAGATTTTGAAGAGGGCAAAATAACTTATGACGAAGCCAACGAGTTGGTTTCACTGCTCATTTTGAAGATGGACGAGGCTATTCTTGTCAATGACGGCGACTCTTATTTGAATATCAGCAAGCTGTTCGAAACGCTGTCGACAGATCAAGCAGTGACTTTCGGCGGTGTTGGCAAGGACGGAGAGGACGCCACAAATGACGTGACATATATGCTTATGGATGCTTGCGAATTGCAGCCACTTGCCATAAATATGACGGCGAGAATTCACAAGAACAGCCCGCAAAAATATTTGCGAAGGCTGGCGGAGCTTTACATAAACGGCTGTCCGATGCCCGAACTGTTTGCCGATGATTTATATATCGAAACGCTACAAAGACACTATGGCACAAGTGTCGAGAATGCGCGCAATTATTCCATTGTCGGTTGTGTGGAGCCTGTCGCATCGGATGACCATTTCGGAAATACCGATTGCGCCAACATGAATTTGACGTTGCCGTTTCTTCAGGCACTGAAAGGTCACGAACAAGATTTATGGAATTATGGGTTTTGGGACCAAATGGAAAGAATAGTGACAAAATTTGTCGAACATTTTTTGAGCGGCAAAAACTTTATTTCCAAAGGCTTGTCAAAATTGCATTTTGCTATCGTAAAGAAAAGGAATTTCAAAAAAGGCTATCATATCTATAATCTGCCTGTCGATATGAGTCAGTTGCTTGAACGCTTTCAAACACGGCTCAATATCTTGGCAAAGGGCATATTGACAGATCACCAAAACATCGAAAAACAACTTCGCACATATTTTACAACGCCGCTGGCGTCCTCTCTCTACAAAGGTTGCATAAGAAGGGGCATGGACTGCTATGAGGGGGGCTGTGACTACAACAGCAGTGGCATTCAGGCAATCGGTGTCACCGATGTAGCCGACTCGCTGTGCGCTATCGATGAACTGGTATTCAAACAAAAGAAATATACGCTTGAAAAAGTCATAAACGCCATTGACGGCAATTTCGAATCTGAACAGTACAAAGAATTACAAAAGGATCTTCTCGATGTGCCGAAGTTTGGTGACGATTGCGACCGCAAACCTGCACAATGGGTAACCAAAGTCATGGAAATATATAACAATGCGCTGGCTTCGGTGCCAAACCCGCCCCGTGGCGGTGTCTATGCGGCAGGGTATTATGCGCTCAACGTCAACGACCGATACGGCAAAAAGACGCAGGCTTTGCCGTCAGGCAGACAGAAGGGTGTGCCGCTTGCCAACAGCGTTACTCCGCACTATAACATGGAAAAAGCCGATTTGCTGTCTTCGCTCAACGCTGTTTCGGAAGTAAACTTCACCGATTATGCCGTCAACGGCACTACGGTAACTTTCACTATCGATGCGTCGTTGTTTCAAAGTCGTGACGGTGTAGACAACCTGGCAAGCATATTTGAAACCTTCCTGACAAGTGGCGGCATGCAGTTTCAACCAAATGTAATAGACAAAAAAATCCTGCTTGAAGCCTACGAAAATCCCGAAAAACACAAGTATCTTATGGTAAGGGTGGCGGGTTATTGCGCCTATTTTAATGAACTTTCCGACGAATTGAAAAGAATAATTATCAACAGAGTTTGTTATTCATAAAGGTCAAAATTCTTGAATTATTTTGAAAGATGGGACGCACGGCTAGCAGTTGCTAGCCGTGCGTCCTTTTGTAGCGGTGTACAAAAACTTTTTAATCTACTGCGCCTAATATAATAGCATTGACTTAAACATAATCATTATGGTATAATTCTTTTCAATGGAAAAGGTATTCAATCGGAGGATGAATGTATAAGTACAACCTAAACACGCCCAAAGAAGGACTCTATAATATCACGAAAGAAGTAAAAGAAGCTGTTTTTGACAGCGGCGTCAGAGAGGGACTTTGTGTAGTGTATTGTCCTCATACGACGGCAGGCATCACCATAAACGAAAATGCAGATGATTATGTTTGCACCGATATTATATTCGGACTAAACAAGGCTTTCCCGAACTGCGCAGAGTTTCGCCACGATGAGGGCAACAGCAACGGTCATGTGAAGAGCAGCGTAGTAGGCGCCAGCCAAACTTTAATAATCGATAGAGGCGAACTGGTTTTGGGAGTATGGCAAAACATATTCTTTGCGGAATTTGATCCGCCCAGAAGCAGAAGTTTTTATGTGAAAATAATATAAAAAACTTATCCCCAAACGGAGGAACCTTATGGATTACGAAAAGTATTTGAGCAAAAGAACAATGACTATCAAGCCCAGCGGCATCCGAAAATTTTTTGATGTGGCGGCGGCTATGTCCAACTGTATTTCTCTGGGTGTCGGCGAACCGAATTTTGTCACTCCCGATTATGCAAGACAAGCCGCCATAGACTCCATTGCGCGGGGCGAAACAAAATACACCTCGAACAGCGGTCTTATTGAGTTGCGTCAGGCTGTCTCAAAATATCTTGAACAGCGTTTTGATTTGAGCTATGAGCCGTCCGACATCATTGTCACCGTCGGTGTCAGTGAAGCCATCGACAATACTTTACGCGCCGTTCTCAATTTCGGTGACGAAGTGCTGATTCCCGAACCGTGTTTTGTGTCCTATGCGCCTTGCGTAGTATTGGCAGGCGGCGAGCCTGTCAGCATACCCTGCACCGCGGACAACGGTTTTATTTTGACAAAAGAAGCGCTTGAGAAATACATAACGCCCAAAACAAAACTGCTTTTCATACCCTTCCCGACCAACCCAACCGGCGGAATTATGACCAAGGAAGAGTTGGAAGAAATCGTTCCTACGATCATAAAGAATGATTTGCTTGTGCTGTCCGACGAGGTCTATGCCGAACTTACTTACGGCGGCAGAAAACATGTCAGCATAGCCGCCATAAAAGGTATGAAAGAAAGAACAATTCTTTTGAACGGTTTCTCGAAAGCTTTTGCTATGACAGGTTGGAGAATAGGCTTTGCCGCCGCTCCGAGAGCCATTGCGCAGCAAATTTTGAAGATACATCAGTTCGCCATTATGTGCGCGCCGACTGCGGGACAATATGCCGCTTTGTCGTGTCTTGAACAGGGTTTCAAAGACGATTTCGCATCCGTCGAAATGATGAAAGAAGAGTATGACAGAAAGAGAAAGTTCCTTTTCAAAAGCCTCATAGATATGGGTTTGGACTGCTTTGAGCCGTTGGGCGCGTTCTATATGTTCCCAAGCGTCGAAAGCACGGGTATGGATGGCGAAGTGTTTGCCAACACTTTCATAAAGAGCCATGAAGTTGCCGTAGTTCCGGGCGGAGCCTTCGGCGAATGTGGCAAGAACCATATCAGAATCAGCTATGCTTATTCAATGGAAAAGCTCGAGAAGGCGCTTGAACGCATGAGAGATTTTTTGAAGAAATAGAGTGACGGAGGACAAATGAACGACGAAAGAATCAACAAGCTGGCGCACAATCTCATAAATTATTCCTGCGCATTATCAGCCGGTGAAAAGATTCTCATTGAAGCGACGGGTGTAGATGCCGAAATAATCACGGCGTTGGTGAAAGAGACGTATGCCGTCGGCGCTTTTCCTTTTGTTGAAATTTTTGATAACAAAATAAAAAGAGCCATAATAAACGGTCTGAACAAAGAGACCGCCGAATTGATGGCGAAATATGCAGGCGCCAGAATGGCGGAGATGGACGCATATATCGGCTTGCGGGGCGGCTTGAACTCCCTCGAATTGTCGGACGTGCCGTCGGAGAATATGCAACTGTATAGCAAGTATTATTCTCATCCAGTCCACCATGAGTTGCGTGTAAACCACACGAATTGGGTAGTTCTTCGTTGGCCAACAGAAGGTATGGCGCAGCTTGCCAAGATGAGTACCGAAGCCTTCGAACAGTTCTATTTCGATGTTTGCAATCTCGATTATCAAAAGATGGATGAGGCTATGCAGCCGCTGATAGAGCTTATCGAAAAGACCGACAGGGTGAGAATAATCGCCAAGGACACTGATCTGTCCTTCTCCATAAAAGGCATAAGCGGCATGAGGTGCAGCGGACTGCGCAACATTCCCGACGGAGAGGTCTATACCGCGCCGGTACGCGACAGCGTAAACGGTTTCATCACCTACAACACGCCTTCGATAGAGAATGGCATAGAGTTCACAAACGTGCGGTTTGAATTCAAAGACGGCAAAATAATCAAAGCCGATGCCAACAAACCCGTCGAACTCAACAAAATTCTTGATACCGACGAGGGCGCGCGCTATATCGGAGAATTTGCGCTGGGAGTAAATCCCTATATCACCAAACCAATAGGCGATATACTTTTTGACGAAAAAATCTGCGGTTCGATACACTTTACGCCGGGTTCATGCTATGATGATTGCGACAACGGCAACCAAAGCGCGGTACATTGGGATCTTGTGCAGATTCAGACCCCTGAATACGGCGGCGGCGAAATATATTTTGACGGCAGACTCATAAGAAAGGACGGCAGGTTCGTGGTAGCCGAACTGACAGGACTAAATCCCGAAAATCTAAAAAACTGAAAGAGGTAAAAGCAATATGACACCTGAGGACAAGAACATAAACGAAATAAAAATCAGAAAGCCCTCCGCTTTTTTGTATTATGCTGCAGGCATCGTTGTTAAGCTGCTTGCAAAGCTGCTTTTTCGCATAAAGTATAAAAAAGACGGCATAAAAGGCTTGAAAGGACCTTTCCTTCTGCTTGCCAACCATGCCAGCGTCACCGACATTGCATTCACTGTGGGCGCGCTGTTGCCCCGCCGTTTGAATATACTTACCAGCAAGGACTTGTTCACCTGGAAGTTGTTCAAACCCTTTATTAAGAGCTTAGGCTGTATTCCCAAGAGTCAATTTGCTATCGACATTATGTCGCTTAAGATGATGAAAGCCGCAGTTGAACAAGGCAGAAATGTTGCCTTATATCCCGAGGGCAAGACCTCGCTTGACGGCAAAGGATTGCACTATATATCTCCCAGCATCGGCAAACTCGTGAAATTCCTCGGAGTACAAGTAGTGCTTTCACATGTATCGGGCGCTTATCTCACAAAACCCAGATATTTCAAAGGCTTCCGCTATGGCAAGGTGTTATTGGAAGAATCTATCCTTTTGACCACAGAGGAAGTAAAAACGCTGTCCGTAAACGAAATTTATCATAGAGTAACCGAAGCGTTGAAATTTAACGACAACATATATCAAATAGAGAACAACATTCGTTTCCGCTCGAAAAGGCCCGCCGCGGGATTGGAATATATCCTTTACAGATGCCCGAAATGTGGTCTTGACTACATAATGAGAAGCACCGACAGAAGGTTGATATGCGACTATTGCGGCAACAGTGTTGAATATACCGAATACGGCAAACTCATACCCGATGCGCAGAGCAAGGCTTTCGACCGCATAGACTTGTGGTTCGACTGGCAACGGAAATGCGTTGACGAAGAAATAAGAAAACCTGATTTCTTTGTGTCCAAACCCGTTACCGTTATGCTTGAAGAAAACCGCAATTACAGAACAGCAGGCGAGGGCGAACTCTTCATAGACAAGGAAAAAATCGGATTCAAAGGCACTGTAGATTCGCAGCCTTTCACCTTCGGCGTTCCGCTCAAGACTTTGCATACCATCACCACAAAGAACGAAGAGGGCATCGATATGATTTTGCCCGAGGGCACCTTCCGCTTCCTCTTCAAAGACCACAAAGGCTCGACAAAATATGGGCTTATCGTCGAACAGTCGTTCCGAATGATTCATAATTTAGA
>CAYJBS010000046.1:0-13005 GCA_964368435.1 uncultured Christensenella sp.
GTAATAAAGATAATAATAAATAAGTTGAGAAAAAAATTCAGGAGGATGTAGAAACACAATGAGCAGTATTGAAATCAGCGCCATGATGAGCAGCGCAATGGAAAGTATAAAAGGTATGCTGGATATCGATGCGGTAGTAGGCAAACCGGTTTATGCGCAAGATGATTCTTTAATAATCCCAATAAGCAAAATTAGTGTCGGTTTCTTTACGGCAGGCGGAGAATTCGACGGCAGAACAAACAAGGTGCAAACCTCGGAACTTCCTGTCGGCGGTATCGGCGGAGGCTTGACAATAACACCTCTGGCTTTTTTGGTTGTTAAAGGCGGAGATTCAAGTTTGATAAAGGTACAGGGAGATGGCACAGACAGATGGATGGAAATATTACAGTCTACAATAAAAACTATTTCAAAAGAATAGTTGTCGCAACAGCCGTATTGATTGCGGTTGTTTGCTCATTTTTTGGTTTTTTTATAACAAAAGGCGAATCAGCCTCTGCGCTTGGTTCGTCATCAATTGTTATGGAACTGTCGACCAATAGGGTGCTTTATGGCGAAAATATAAATGCCAGACTTCCCATGGCAAGCACAACAAAAGTTATGACGGCTCTTGTCATAGTGGAAAACTGCCGTCTTGATGAGGTTGTGACAATTCCAAAACAAGCCGTAGGCGTCGAGGGCAGTTCCATATATTTGAGAGAGGGCGAAAAACTGACGGTAAAAGAACTTTTGTACGGTTTGATGTTGCGCAGTGGAAACGATGCCGCCACCGCTTTGGCTATTCATGCGGGGAAAAGTATTGAAGGCTTTGTTGCTATGATGAATGAAAAGGCGCAAAGTCTGGGGTTAAAAAATTCGCATTTTTGCAATCCGCACGGACTGCATAATGACAGTCACTTTACCAGCGCATTTGACCTTGGTTGTATAAGCGCTTGCGCTATGCGTAACGCTACTTTCGCCGAAATAGTCGGCACAAAGAACATTACCGTCGGAAAGGAAGAAAGTGTAAGGTTTTTTCATAATAAAAACAAACTTTTGAGCGGTTATAACGGCGCAACAGGCGTAAAAACGGGATTTACAAAAAAAGCCGGCAGATGTTTTGTCGGCAGTAGCAAAAGGGACTGTATGTCACTTGTTTGCGTTGTTTTGAACTGCGGTCCGATGTTTGAGGAGAGTATGAGACTTATGGACAATGCTTATAAACAGTTCGAAATGATAAAAGTTTTGGATTCGCTAGATATACTTGCCGAAATCCCAATAAACTTCGGAGCCGTGCCGTCTGCCGTATGCGCGACAAATGAGGATATATATATTCCTATGAAGAGAGACGGAAGTGAACGTTGCCATATAAAAGTCAAAACAAAAAATCGTCTTTATGCGCCTGTTCTGAAGGGTGACATAATGGGCGATGTAGAAATATTTGTCAATGATTGCTTGCTATTTTCGAAAAATGTCTATAGTATAGGTGACATAAACAGAAAAAAAGGAGAGGGTTTTCTGAAAAGGATTTTCGGATAGCCCAACAGAACAACATATGCGCATAAATAAATATATTGCTTCGTGCGGAATAGCTTCAAGAAGAGCATCCGAACAATTCATCTTAGACGGCAAAGTAAAGGTCAACAACAAGATTGTAAAAGACCTTGCTACAGTTATTGACGAATACAACGACACCGTTATTGTCGAAGGACAAAAGATTCAGCCGATAACCAAGCAAGTTTATATTATGCTGAACAAGCCGAAGGGTTGTGTTTGTACCGTGAAAGACGATAAGGACAGAAAGACTGTCATGGACTATCTTGGCGACTTGAAGGAAAAAAGACTTTTCCCTGTGGGCAGACTTGACTACGACACCGAAGGGCTTATTTTGATAACAAACGACGGAGATTTGAGCCATAAATTGACACACCCGTCGAATGAGATACCCAAGACTTATGTCGCAAAAGTTGAAGGCGAGGTCCAGCAAAGCGATCTTGCAACGCTTCGCAACGGCATAATCCTTGACGGCAAAAAGCTCGGACGCAGCAAAATAAAATTGATAGAGACTATCGATAACATATACCGCTACGAAGTGACGATATATGAGGGCAAAAACAGACAAGTTCACCGAATGTTCGAATCGGTGGGAAAGACGGTGATTTTCTTAAAAAGAGTTGCTGTCGGCGATCTGAGACTGGGCGGTCTGACAAGAGGCACTTACCGATATCTTCTCGAAAGAGAAATTGAATACCTAAAAAAATATTAAGAAATTCTTTTTCTTTATAGGAAAAATTATTGATTAAAGCAAACCTTTGGTTTATAATGGTATATGTGGTAGATTTGTGCCTTGCTCAATTACCGCATATTTTTTTATCTAAGGACGGAGGTTAACAATATGGATTATATCGGACTGTTAAATGACAACACCTCAAAGGTTCTTTCCTGTTCCAAAAAAATCAGAGAATTTTTATCGGAAATACTCGATAAGAATTCTTTTGTTGAAACGGACATGTTTTTAAGCGGAAAGAGTTATCTTGACGGCAGCGATGCTTTGGGTGAAGGTGTCATAACAGGTTATGCTACTTTGAAAGATTATCCCGTATGCGTAGTAGCGCAGAATTGCGAGGTACTCGGCGGCAGCTTGAACAAGGCGCACGCCGACAAAATTTTGAAGTGCATCAAGAAGAGCATGTCGGCAGAAATACCGCTTATTTCAATTATTGACAGCACGGGCGCAAGAGTCGGAGAGGGCATTGCAGTCCTTGAAGGATATGCCGAGATCATAGCCACGGCTGCCGAACACAGAGATTATGCGCCGCATATCGCCATAGTCAAGGGCAATGCAGTCGGACTTATGGGCATGTATACCGCGCTTGCGGATTTTGTGTTTATGTCGGACAGTTCAGTGCTTTCCGTTGCGCCGCCGCTTACACTTTCCGAAAATGTCAGCGACGTTGCTCAAAAGTTTGTCGGACAAAAAGCGTATGCCGAGAAGAGCCTTATTTCGACGGTTTCTTTCAAAAATCCCGTCGAAATTCCTACAAAAATCGAAAAGTTGCTCAACTATCTCGGTGAAGGTATTTTGAACACCGAAGACGACCCCAACAGAACAAGCGACATTTTGAATGTTCAAGCCAACGAACCGAATTTATTGGCGGCGCTCGCCGATTCAGGCAGCGAAATTGAGCTTTTTGCAGATTACACAAAGGATGTCAAGACATATCTTGTCACCGTCAATTCGATTGTTTCGGGACTTGTCATAACAAACAACCCGAAGTTGAACGAATTTTCGCTCAAGAAAATCAAAACATTCATCAAGTTCCTTGAAAAATATAACATTCCTCTCATCACACTGGTTGACAGCGAGGGAATGGACGCCGATCTGGAAAGTGAACAAAAAGGTTTGGTGTTGGGCGGCGCAAAGCTGCTACGCAGACTTTCGTTGTCGACAATTCCAAAAATTGCCGTAGTCACAGGCAGTGCAATAGGCTTTAGTTATGTATCGCTGGTTTCGAAATCAATAGGTTTCGATTACGCCTTGGCATTCGCCAATGCCAGGATTGCTCCCATATCCTCGGAAGCCGCCGCAAGCGTCATTTATAGCAAGGAATTGAAGGGAGAGGGCGAACCGCTTGAACTACGCAAAAATCTTGCAGAAAAATACAGAACAGAAGAAATGAACCCCTTTGTTTCGGCAAAAGAAGGCTATTTTGACAACATAATCGAACCGGCATTGCTGCGTCCGTATGTTGCCAGCGCGCTTTCTATGCTTATACAGTGAGGCGAATATGATAAGCGCACTTAGCATAGGAGAAATACTTTCTGTAGGCAGTTTGACAACGGTTATCGGTTTGGCAACAACTTTTTTTACACTGATTCTTTTGGTTTATATCCTGTCACTAATGAAAAAACTCAACAGAAAAGACAAATCAGTGGAAATCGAGAAAGCTCCTGCCGTTACCGCTCAATCGGTTCGGCAAGATGATTCGGTCATTGCCGCAATCACCGCCGCAATATCAATGATACTCAGCGAAGAGAGCGGCGCCACAAACAAATCCAGAGCAAGCTTTGTAGTAAAATCAATAAAAAGAATTTAATCGGAGGCATATATGCGAAAATTTAATATAAAAGTAAACGGAATATCATATCAAGTAGAAGTAGAAGAAAACTTTTCGTCGGCTTCGGCGCCTGCGGCGCCTACCGCTGTTCAGTCAGCGCCTCAAGCCGTTTTAGTTGCTCCGGCTCCCGTTGCAGCAGCGCCTGTCGCGCCGGTACCCGAAGGAGGCACAAAACTTAATGCGCCGATGCCGGGAAATATCTTGAAACTAAAAGCCAAAAACGGCGCAGACGTAAAGAAAGGCGAGGTTCTTCTTGTGCTTGAAGCTATGAAAATGGAAAACGACATAGTTTCTCCGACCGACGGAAAAATAACCTTCAGTGTCAGCGAAGGAGCCACCGTAGCCACCGACGATTTGTTGGCAGTTATTGCATAGGATGACGGCTATGAGTACAAGTACCTTAATATCGGCAAGAGGTTTTGTCGATTCGATGAAATCGCTATGGGAAAGCACCGGCTTTTTGACAAATACTTATCCGGAAGGATATTATTTCGGCATCTGGGGACTTTTTATTATGATGGGCATAGCCTGTCTGTTGGTCTACCTCGCCGTCGTCAAGAAGTTTGAACCGAATTTGCTTTTATCCATTGCGTTCGGAATGTTTATTGTCAACATTCCCGGAGCATATAATATACTTTTTGCCCCGATAGCCGAAGGCGGAGGAGGGGGAGGCTTGCTGACATACCTCTACAAGGGTGTCGACTGGGTTATTTTCCCGCCGTTGATATTTCTCGGCATAGGAGCAATGACCGACTTTGGTCCGCTTATTGCCAACCCAAAAAGTATGCTACTCGGCGCAGCGGCTCAAGCAGGTATTTTCCTGACCTTTTTCGGCGCGTTATTGCTCGGTTTCAACGAAGCCGCGGCGTCCTCTATCGCCATAATAGGCGGCGCAGACGGTCCCACGGCAATTTATCTTACACAAAAAATGGCGCATCTTGCGGCATTCGGCAACGGAGCGGCAGGCACTGCCGATTTGTTGCCCGCAATAGCCATCGCGGCATATTCTTATATGGCGCTTGTACCTGTTATACAGCCTCCGATTATGAAGCTGCTTACGACAAAGAAAGAGCGGCTTATCAGAATGGAACAGCTGCGTCCGGTATCAAAAAAAGAAAAAATCATGTTTCCGCTGGTTGTCACGGCTATTGTCGGCATACTTTTGCCCTCGGCGCTGCCGCTTATCGGAATGTTGATGCTTGGCAACCTTTTCAAAGAATCCGGCGTAGTTCCGCGTTTGACAAATACCGCAAAAAATGAATTGATAAATCTCGTTACGATATTTCTCGGTGTTGTCGTCGGCGCAAAAGCTTACGCTCCGACTTTCCTGCAAGTTCAAACACTTCTTATCATTGTGCTTGGCGTTGTTGCGTTCTCGTTTGGAACGGCAAGCGGCGTACTGCTTGGAAAACTTATGAGCAAGCTGTCAGGTGGCAAAATCAATCCGCTTATCGGAGCCGCAGGCGTATCTGCTGTGCCCATGGCTGCCAGAGTAGCGCAGGATGTAGGACGAAAGGAAGACCCTGACAATTATTTGCTTATGCACGCAATGGGACCAAACGTAGCCGGTGTTATCGGCTCGGCAGTCGCTGCAGGCGTGCTGATAGCCATGTTCGCATAATAAGGAGGCAAAATGGCAAAAAAACTATTGATTACAGAAACAATTTTGAGAGATGCCCACCAGTCACAGGCGGCAACAAGAATGACCCTGCAGGATATGATGCCTGCGCTTGAGAGGCTTGACAAGGTCGGATACTTCTCGGTTGAGTGTTGGGGCGGCGCAACCTTTGACAGTTGTCTGCGCTTCTTGAACGAAGATCCGTGGGACAGACTGAAAACCATAAAAGAGGCAATGCCCAAAACCAAGTTGCAAATGCTGCTCAGAGGACAAAATCTTCTCGGCTACAAGCATTATGCCGACGATGTCGTCGATTTGTTCGTAAAAAAAGCCATCGAAAACGGCATTGACGTCATAAGGATATTTGATGCGCTCAACGACATAAGAAATCTCGAAACTTCCATTGCCGCCACCAAAAAGTACGGCGGAATATGCGAAGCGGCGCTAAGTTATACCACCAGTCCTGTGCATAACCATGATTATTTCGTTTCGCTTGCAAAAAAACTGAAAGACATGGGCGCCGATATTCTTTGTATAAAAGATATGGCAAACCTTCTGTTGCCTTATGCCGCTTATGATTTAGTCAAAGCCATAAAGTCTTCAGTCGATATTCCCGTTCATCTGCATACTCACAACACCACAGGCACAGGAGATATGACCTATTTGAAGGCATGCGAAGCCGGTGTAGATATCGTTGATACGGCGTTGTCGCCATTTGGCAACGGCACATCACAGCCCGCTACAGAGTCACTTGTTGCGGCGCTGCAAGGCACACCTTATGATACAGGCATTGATTTGACTTTACTTACCGATATAGCCGAACATTTCAAAAAGGTTTCCGACAGACTGACAAAGGAAGGCTTCATAAATTCAAAAATATTGCGAGTAGACGTCAACGCTTTGATATACCAAGTACCCGGCGGCATGCTTTCGAACCTTGTCAATCAGCTGAAAGAGCAGGGTGCCTCGGACAAATATCAACAAGTGCTTGACGAGATACCCAAAGTAAGAAAAGACCTGGGATATCCTCCGCTAGTGACGCCCACAAGCCAAATTGTCGGCACACAAGCCGTCTTTAACGTAATTGCAGGTGAGAGATACAAGATCGTCACAAAAGAAACCAAAGGCTTACTTCGCGGCGAATACGGACAGTTGCCCGCAGAACCCGATGCCGAGGTTGTCAAAAAGTGTATCGGCGACGACAAACGCATAACAGTGCGTCCGGCGGACCTTTTGAAACCCGAATACGATTTATTCAAAGAAGAAATGAAGGAATACTACACAAAAGAGGAGGATGTGCTTTCTTATTGTATGTTCCCACAGGTTTCTAAGAACTTCTTCAAATGGCGCCAAGCAAAACAGTTTGGCATAGACGGCAACCTGATGGACGGAAAGAATAGCATACATCCGGTATAAATTATATGAAAATTTTTGTCATCGGCGGCGGAGCAGCGGGTATTATGGCGGCTATTGCCGCCGCACCCAACGGCGATGTTACAATCCTTGAACGCAATGAAAAACTCGGAAAAAAGCTTTACATTACGGGCAAGGGAAGATGCAACATCACAAACCTCGCCGACTTTAATCGATATCTTGAGAATATAGTTTCAAATGCAAGGTTTCCCAGCGGAGCCCTTCGTTTGATGCCGCCCGAAAGCCTCATAAAGTTGTTGAACGACTATGGATTGGAAACAAAAGTAGAACGGGGCGATAGGGTTTTTCCTGCCTCGGACAAGTCCAATGATGTCATAAGAACCTTCAAAAAAATTCTCGACAGTTTAGGTGTAAATATTTTGTACAATCAGACAGTCACTGATTTTTTGATAGAAGACAACAAAATCACAAAAATCATCACCGAAACAGACGAATTTGTCCCCGACAACGTAATATTAGCGTCGGGCGGCGCAAGCTATAAAGCCACCGGTTCAGACGGCAGCGGTTATGCCCTTGCGCAAAAATGCGGTCATAGCATAATACCTTTGAAAGCCGCGCTCGTACCGATTCTTATCGATTTCGGCTATACTGCGCACGGCAGAAAGGTACCTTTTGAGGTCCTGCCGTCTTTGCAGGGCTTGTCACTGAAGAATGTCGAAGCCTCAATACTGTCGGCTGACGGAAAAGTATTGTATAAAGAATTCGGCGAAATGCTTTTCACGCACAACGGCGTTTCCGGTCCGATTATTTTGACGCTGTCAAGCAAAATAAACAGAATGCAACTGAAAGACATTCGACTTTCCATCGATTTGAAGCCTGCTCTTGACATGTCAACGATGGATAAAAGACTTCTCAGAGATTTTGAAGCCAACAAAAACAAATTTTATAAAAATTCATTGAACGAATTATTGCCATCAAAGCTTATTGCGTTTATAATAGCCTTGTCGGAAATAAGCGGCGAGACTTTTGTCAACAATATTACCAAGGAGCAACGACTGTCTTTGGCGACGTTGTTGAAAGGCATCAATTTCGGAATATCGGCTCTTGCCGATATCAACCAAGGCATAATCACCGCAGGCGGAGTTTGCACAAAAGAAATCAATCCGAAAACCATGCAAAGCAAGCTGGTCGAAAACCTCTTCTTTGGCGGTGAAATAATAGACATTGACGCCTTGACAGGCGGATTTAATCTCCAGCTCGCATTCTCTACAGGCTGCGCCGCGGGAACCTATAGTACGAGATAAGGAGAACAAAATGGCAAAGAACATCACAATCGACGGACCAAGCGGCAGTGGAAAAAGTACGATAGCAAAAGCGCTCTCCAAAGATTTGGGCATAACTTATCTTGATACCGGCGCAATGTACCGAGCAACTGCATATTATGCTTTATCAAAGGGTATCGAACCTTCCGATGTTCCGTCGGTTTTGAGCATTCTCGGCGACATAAAAATGGATGTGCAATACATTAACGGCGAACAAAAAATATATATTTGCGATGAGGATGTCACTCCGTTTCTTCGTCAGCATAATATTTCTATGGCGGCTTCGACTATCTCAAAAATCCCCGAGGTACGCATAAAGATGGTGGAGCTTCAGCGCATAATTGCCGCAAAGACCGACTGTGTCATTGACGGCAGGGATATCGGTTCCTATGTTCTGCCCAATGCAAAATACAAATTCTATATGACAGCCGCCGCCGAAATAAGAGCCAACAGACGTTATCTCGAACTAAAAGAAAAAGGCGCAGATGTTACCCTCGAAGGCGTGCTTGAAGACATAAAAAAGCGGGATTTGCAGGATTCCACAAGAGCTTTTGCTCCGCTGATTATACCCGAAGGAGCCGAGGTTATCGACACATCGAGTATGTCAATAGCCGAAGTTCAAAATAAAATCAAGGAGTATTTATGCTGATTTATCGCGGCATGACAGGTTTTTGCGGAGGTGTACAGAACGCTGTCGATATTGCGCTAAGTAAAAATAATAATAAAATAATTTATACGCTGGGAAAACTCATTCACAACGACCGCGTAATAAAAATGCTTGAGGCGGCAGGAGTTTTTGCCATAAATGACACTGCAGCGCTCAACTCGAAAGATACCGTCATAATCTCCTCGCACGGCGCGCCGAAAAATACCATCGAAAAATTGCTCGAGAAGGGCATAAAAGTTGTCGACGCGACCTGTCCTTTTGTAAAAAAAATCCACGAAAAAGTAGAGCGCGATTGCGCTGAAGGTTACGGTATTGTCATTGTCGGCGATGCCGAACATACCGAGGTCAAGGGAATTGCCGGATGGTGCCACGATGCGCAAATAATTTCTGCCGAAAAAGATATGGATTTTTCTCTTGCAGACAAATTTTCCATAGTCTGCCAAACGACGTTTGACATAGACAAATATAAGCAAATTAAGAAAAACATACAAATACTTGCAACAAAATTATCTAAAATAGTTGTTTTCTATGATAGTATTTGCTATACTACTTTAGAAAGACAAAAAGAAGCAGTTTTATTATCTAGTATGTCCGAAGCAGTGCTTGTTTTGGGGGACAAATCCAGCTCCAACACAAATAGATTGATACAGATTGCCAAACAAAATTGCCCTTTTGTTTATCTCATTTCAAATGTCGCCGACACAAAATCGGTACAGATACAAAATATTTCAAAGCTGGGACTGATGTCCGGCGCGTCAACTCCGAACGAGTTGATTACGGAGGTTATAAGAACAATGATCGAAACAAACAACGACACCGTCATCATCGAAGATGTCAACGTAAGCCAAGCAAGCGAGGCTGAACAACAAAACGAGACCGTTGCAACAACTGAAGTAACGGTTGAAGAACAAAAGAAGACACCCAAGAAAGAAGAGAAAAAACTTTCCATGGCAGACGCAATGAAAAAATACGCTCCCCGTCAATACAGGGAAGGTATGCGTTTGAAGGGAAGCGTAGTATCTGCTGACAACACTGGTATATTGGTGGCTCTTGACAACGCCGGAAAGAACGATACAGGTTTCATCGACAAGGATGAAGTCGAAATCGACGGCAGCTATTCCCCCGACAACTACAAGCCGGGAACAGAAGTCGAGGTTGTCATAATACCCAAGGGCAACGACAAAAACAACAAATCCATAAACCTTTCAAAAAAGGCTTATGACTCACTGAAAATAGATGACGAAAAAGTAAAGGGCATTCTTGCCGGCGACGAGTTCACACTTTCCTGCACACAGGAAGTAAAAGGCGGTTTACTTGGCAAAATAGGCACATACACTGTGTTTGTTCCTGCTTCGCAGATTCGCATGGGCTTTGTGCAGAACCTTTCGGAATACCTCAACAAGCCTTTGAGATTGAAGGCTTTGCCTCCCAAAGACGAGCCCGAAACAAACGCCGACGACGAAAGACGTCCGCGCAACCCCAAGAGGATAGTAGCCTCCCAACGCATTGTGCTTGAAGAAGAGAAACAGCAGAAAGAAGAAGATTTCTGGAACAGCATTCCCGAAGGCTCAGTTGTTTCCGGCAAAGTAAAAAGATTTGCTTCCTTCGGCGCATTTGTCAGCTTGAAGTATATGGACGCTTTGGTTCACAATTCAGAGCTCAGCTGGAGCCGCAAAAAAATAAATTCACCCGACGAGATACTGACACTCAATACCGTTTATGATTTCCAAGTTTTGAGCGTTGATCGCGAGAACGGCAGAATATCACTCGGCTACAAACAGCTTCAACCCAAACCCGAAGAAATTGCCATGACAAAATATCCTGTTGGCACAATAGCTACAGGCAAGGTAGTTCGTTTGGTTAAGTTCGGAGCATTCGTAGAGCTTGAGCCGGGCATTGACGGACTTGTCCACATCAGCCAAATAAACCATGGCTGGATAAAAGACGCCAACGAAGCCTTGAAAGAAGGCGACGAAGTAGAAGTCAAGGTTATGGGTATCGACAACGACAGAATAACGCTCAGCATAAAAGAGCTGTTGCCGGAAGAAGATATGCCGATGAATATCGAAATGGATCTTTCAACTGAAGACAGACCCTCCAGAATCTCACAATTCAACAAGAGAATGGAAGGTCAAGATAGACCCGAAAAGAGAGAAAGAAGAAGAAGAAACGAGGATTTCGACGAACCGAGAGAATATATTTCCTCCACAAGCGTGGTTACCCTGGCGGACTTATTCAAACAGAACGAAAGCAAAGAAGACTAACCAAGAACAAACAGATGAAAGCCACCGCAAGGTGGCTTTCAGGCTTATATCGGAGAATTTATGGACAGAACGACTTATGTAAACCCTTTGACAACACGTTATGCCTCAAGTCAGATGCAAACGATATTTTCCGAAGAGAACCGCATAAAACTTTTCCGAGAGCTTTGGACGGCGCTTGCCGAAAGTCAGATGGAGTTGGGACTAAACATAACCCAAGAACAAGTTGACGAATTGAAAGCGCATATCTTACCGATAAATTTTGATGTCGCCGAAAAGCGTGAAAAAGAAGTTCGCCACGATGTTATGGCGCATGTTTATGCTTACGGACTGCAATGTCCTACTGCTGCGCCGATCATTCATCTGGGCGCAACCAGTTGCTTTGTCACCGACAATGCAGATATCATTGTCTACAAAAGAGCGTTGGAACTTATTCGCATAAAATTGGCTGCCGTAATGAACAAATTGGCAGATTTCGCAAAAAAATACAAGCGGTTGCCTACGCTTGGCTTTACGCACCTACAACCTGCGCAACTTGTCACCGTTGGAAAAAGAGCGTCGATTTGGTTACAGGACTTTTTCTTGGATTTTGGAGAGATAGACCGCCTCATAAACAACTTGAAGATGCGCGGAGCAAAGGGTACAACAGGCACTCAAGCAAGTTTTTTGGAGTTGTTTGACGGCGACGGAAAAAAAGTTCAGACGCTTGAAAAGCTTATTGTGAAAAAAATGGGCTTCAAAGAGGCTTTGACGGTTTCGGGACAAACCTATACCAGAAAACTGGATTATCAGATAGTTTCTACATTGAGCATGTTTGCGCAGAGCGCCTATAAGTTCAGCAACGATATGCGCATTCTCCAAAACATGAAAGAACTTGAAGAGCCTTTCGAAAAAAGTCAAATAGGCTCGTCCGCAATGGCATACAAACGCAATCCTATGCGTAGCGAAAGGATTTCGTCGCTATCGAGATATATTATTTCTCTGCCTATCAATACGGCGATGACGGCTTCAACTCAATGGCTTGAAAGGACACTTGACGACTCGGCAAACAGAAGAATAGTGCTAGGAGAGGCTTTCCTTGCCGCCGATGCAGTGCTTGAACTGCTGCTGAACGTCATAGACGGCATTGTTGTTTATAAAAAAGTTATTCAAAAACATATCGCTGCAGAATTGCCCTTTATGTCGACAGAAGTCATTCTTATGCAATGTGTAAAAAGCGGCGGAGACAGACAGTTGTTACACGAAGCCATCAGAGAACATTCGATGGAAGCGGCAAAGAGAGTAAAACTTGAAGGCAAGAGCAACGATTTGATTGCCCGCATAAAGAGCGATGAGCGATTTTCGGCGATTCACCAAAGTATTGACGGCATTCTCAACCCGAAGAATTTTATCGGCAGAGCCGCAGAACAAGTCGATGAGCTGATCAAGGAGATTTCTCCTACGCTAAAACGCTTCAGCGCATATATTGACTTGAAAGGCAATATTACTGTATAATATAGCTACAAAAAGTTGTCATCAACGACACAAAAATGTTGACTACAAGCCGAACACAAATAGGTCAAATAAAAAAACCTTCTGTTAAGACAACAAAAGGTTTTTGGCAGGAGAGACGCGATTTGAACACGCAACCGGCGGTTTTGGAGACCGCTGCTCTACCGTTGAGCCACTC
>CAYJBS010000047.1:0-12784 GCA_964368435.1 uncultured Christensenella sp.
TTGCCGACCTCGACGGCGCGGAGAGCATACGTGTTGAACACATAGCAGAAGCAATACAATTCAAAACCGTTGACAAAAAGGAAATAGGATACTCGTTATGAAACTTCAAGACTATCATAAAGCGCTTTTTATGCTGAGAAGAACAGAAGGTATCGGCGCGGCGAAAGCGTCAAGGATACTCGAGCTGGTAAAAAACGTAGGGGATATTTACGCCAACCTACAAAAGGTGCGCGAGGGCGTAGTTGCTGCCGTCGGACAGCGGCTTTTTGAGGAGCTTGCCGAAACGCGCGATAAAATAGATTTCGACGGCGAAGAGCAAAAAATAAATCTTCACTCGGTAAATATATTGTCAATTTGTGACGAGAACTATCCTTTTTTATTAAAACAGTTTGACGATAAGCCATTAATGTTGTATTGTAAAGGAAATATGGAACTTCTTGGAAGTCCTTGCTTTGCCGTCGTGGGCACCAGAATGCCTACGAAATACGGGCTGAGGGTTACCGAGGAGTTCGTAACCGCGCTTTCGAGAAGGTTTACTATTGTCAGCGGTCTAGCAAGCGGCGTGGATACCGCGGCGCACAAGGCGGCGCTCGAGAACAGAGGAAAAACTATAGCCGTGCTCGGCAACGGCATCGAACGGGTATATCCCCCGGAGAATCTGGGGCTATACAATGAAATAGCCGAAAAAGGGCTTATTATAACTGAATACGATATCGGCACTCAGCCGCAGCAGTACAATTTCCCCGCCAGAAACCGAATTATAAGCGGGCTTAGCAGGGGAATACTAGTTACCGAGGCCGGAGAGAAAAGCGGTACTATGACGACGATTAATCACGCAGTATCGCAGGGAAGAGAAGTTTTTTGCGTACCCGGTAGTATTTATAATAAAGCCAGCGGCGGCTGCAACAAGAGCATAAGAGAGTGTCAGTCCATTGCCGTAACGAGCGTCAGCGAGCTGTTCGAGGGTGTGGGTTTGCCCCCCGTCGAAGAAGAAAAGCCCTCCGCAATGCTTTTGGACGTTATGGAGGAGAGGATAGTCAGCTTCCTTGAGCGCAACGGCGAACAGCATTTCGAGGAGATACTTTCAGAGGTGGAATTACCCGTGCCGCAGCTGAATTCCTTGTTGATTATGTTATCTTCACGGGGTATAATAAATAAATGCAATAACAACTATTGGAGCGTGTAAATGAAATTAGTAATAGTAGAGTCACCGTCAAAGTCAAAAACAATTCAAAAATATCTCGGAGACGGTTACAAGGTTCTGGCATCGGGTGGGCATGTATGCGATTTGCCCGAGAAGAGTCTGGGAATAGACCTTCAAAACAACTATAAGCCCGAATACGAAATAAACAAAGACAAGAAAGAAACGATAAAAAAAATAAAGACAGCCATGAAGGGCGTCGAAGAAGTATATCTTGCAACTGACCCTGACAGAGAGGGCGAAGCAATATCGTGGCATTTGGCGAATGTGCTGGGACTGGAAAACCCCAAAAGAATAGAATTCAACGAAATCAGCCCAAAAGCCGTCAATGCGGCGCTCCAAAATCCACGTCAGCTGAATATGGAACTCATAGATTCACAACAAGCAAGGCGTGTGCTTGACCGTCTTGTCGGCTACAAAATAAGCCCTGTACTGAACAAAAAAATCAAGTCGGGTTTGAGCGGCGGCAGAGTGCAGTCGGCGGCATTGAAGATGCTTGTTGACCGTGAACGCGAAATAACAGCTTTCGTTCCCGAGGAATACTGGAACATTACGGCGATGCTTGCAAAGAAAATAAAAGCAGTAGGCATCAAAGCGGCGCTTGCCGACTACAACGGCAAAAAACTAAAGGTCACAAGCCAAGCCGAAGCAGGCGCAGTAGAAAACAATTTGAAAGGCTCCGAATGGGTAGTTGACACCGTAAAACGCGGAGTGTCAAAATCTCGTCCTTATGCGCCTTTCACTACAAGCACGTTGCAACAAGACGGTTCTCAACGTTTAGGCATAAGCGCTCCCGAAGTCATGAAAATCGCGCAACAGCTTTATGAAGGCATAAACATCGAAGGCGAAGGACAGACGGCGCTTGTAACTTATATAAGAACCGACAGCGTGAGAGTATCGTCCGATGCGCAGAAAGAAGCGTTGGACTTCATAAGGAAGGAATACGGCGAAGAGTTTGCCCCAAAGAAACCGAATTTTTATGCCACAAAAGCCAGCGGCGTACAAGACGCGCATGAGGCTATTCGTCCCATATCTCTGGAAAGAACACCCGATTCGGTGAAATCAAAACTTGCAAGAAATCATTATCGGCTTTACAAACTTATATATGACCGCTTTATGTCAAGCCAAATGACCGATGCGGTTTATAATACTTTGAATGTTCACATAAATGCGCAAACAGACAGTGGCACCTACGGTTTCAAAGTCGGAGGAAAGACGCTAATCTTCAAGGGCTACACTGCGGCATACGACAACACCGTGGACGAAGAGCAGGACAGCCGTTTGCCCGACTTTACGGAGGGAGAGAAACTCGATTTCAAGGAATTGAAGAGCGAGCAGAAATTCACAAAACCGCCGGCGAGATTTACCGATGCGACATTGGTCAAAGCCATGGAAGAAAACGGTATAGGACGTCCCAGCACTTATGCGAGCGTTATCAGTGTACTTGCAAAAAGAGAGTACACCGTCAAGGAACAAAAGACCATCAAGCCTACAAAGTTGGGCGAGACTGTCATAGAATTCATGGAAAAGAATTTTGCCGACATCGTCAACGCGAAGTTTACCGCAGGAATGGAAACAAAACTTGACAAGATACAAAACGGCGCAGAATGGCAAAAAGTCATTGCCGATTTTTATCCTCCATTTGAAAAAAATGTCAAAATAGCTTATAATGCAGAGAAGAGTGCAAAAATAGACGATGAGGTGACGGATGTGCCTTGCGACAAGTGCGGCGCATTGATGGTTATCAAGACCAGCCGTTACGGCAAGTTTATGGCTTGCCCGAACTACCCGAAGTGCAAAAACATAAAGAATATCGTCGAAAAAGTAGGAAAGTGTCCCCGTTGCGGCGGCGACATCGTCAAGAAACGCACGAAGACGGGCAAGACCTTCTACGGTTGCGGCAATTATCCCAATTGTGACTTCATGTCATGGGAGATTCCGGCTCCGCATTTATGCCCCAAGTGCAACGGCGTAATGAAAATCATACAAAAGGGAGACAATAAGAGTTATGTTTGCGTGTCAAGAACTTGCGGACACACTATTGTCTTGAAGAATGAAGAGAACTAAAATAATTGGCGGCGGACTGGCAGGCTGTGAAGCGGCTTATCAGCTTCTGAAAAGAGGGCGCGCCGTAACAATGTACGAGATGCGCCCTTTTACGCAGACACCGATACACAAGACGGCTTTGCTTGCAGAGCTTGTCTGCTCAAACAGCTTGAAGAGCTGTGACGAGAACACGGCTCAAGGTTTGCTGAAAGCAGAACTCAATATGCTGGATTCGCTTGTTTTGAGAGCAGCGCGCAACAATGCGGTGGCGGCAGGCGGCGCTCTGGCGGTAGAAAGGGAGGCATTTTCGAGAGAAATCGAAAAAACGCTGTCGGAATTTGACAACTTTACGCTCATAAGAGAGGAGAGAGTCGACATCGAAGAAGACACAATAGTTGCTTCCGGACCTCTCACCTCGGACAAGCTGGCAGAGAACATTGACAAACTGCTGGGCGGAGACAGGCTGTTCTTTTTTGATGCCGTGGCTCCGATTGTCACCTATGAAAGCGTCGATATGACAAAGGCATACTTTCAGGGCAGATACGGCAAGGGCGGCGACGATTATTTGAATTGTCCGCTGACCAAAGAAGAGTATTATTACTTCGTTGACGAACTGAAAAAAGCCGAGAGAGCCATACCGCACAACTTCGAAAAGGGCGATACCTTCAATGCGTGTATGCCGCTGGAGGTTATGGCGCAAAAAGGCTCCGAAAGTCTGCGCTTCGGTCCATTCCGTCCTGTGGGACTACGAAATCCCGACGGCTCAAGACCGTATGCAGTACTTCAGCTTCGCAAGGAAGACAACTACAATCAGCTATATAACCTTGTGGGTTGTCAAACAAACCTTAAGTTCGGGGAACAAAAAAGAGTTTTCGCACTGGTACCGGCATTAGTCTCCGCCGAATTCGTAAGATATGGAGTTATGCACCGCAACACCTTCATAAACTCCCCCGAATCGCTGAGCAGTGATTTTTCACTGAAAACAAACGGCAAGATATTTTTTGCCGGACAAATAAGCGGAGTCGAGGGGTATCTTGAGAGTTGTATGAGCGGACTGTTCTCGGGTATCAATATGTCGAGGAAGTTTGACGGACTTGACAGCCTTGTGCCGAATGAATATACGGCATGCGGCAGCCTGATGAAATATATAAGCTCACCGCAAAAGAATTTTCAGCCAATGCACGTCGGTTTCCCGTTGATGCCGCCGTTTGAAGAAAAAATAAAGGACAAGACACTACGAAAATCCGCTTTGAGCCAAAGAGCAAAGCAAAACATGAAAGAATATATATCACAAATCGAGAGGTGAAAAAATGCTAAAAGGAACAACGATCTGCGCCGTAAAAAAAGACGGCGTCACAGCAATAGCCGGTGACGGACAGGTCACAATGGGACAGAACACAATATTGAAGGGCAATGCCAAAAAAGTAAAACGCATCTACAATGACAAGGTTGTAGTAGGCTTTGCAGGCTCGGTCAGCGACGCTTTCAGCCTGTCGGAGAGATTCGAAGAGATGTTGCAGAAATATTCCGGCAACCTTATGCGCAGCGCAGTAGAACTTGCCGAAGCATGGAGAAAGGGCGATGCATTGCGTAATTTGGAAGCGTTATTGATAGTCGCAGATAAGGATAACATGCTGATAGTCAGCGGAGACGGCAACGTCATTGATCCCGAGGGCGGCGCCTGCGCAATTGGCAGCGGCGGCAACTTCGCTTTGTCGGCGGCGCGCGCGCTACTCGCCAACACAGAACTTTCCGCCAAGGAAATAGCTTTGAGGAGTATGCAAATAGCCTCGGAGCTTTGTGTTTTCACAAACAGCAATTTCATAGTTGAAACCGTATAGGAGGCAAAAATGGAACTTACACCGAAACAAATAGTAGCAGAACTTGACAGATATATAATAGGGCAGGACGAAGCCAAGAAAGCCGTAGCGGTGGCACTTCGCAATCGTTATCGCCGAAGCCGTTTACCTGCTGAAGTCAGCGAAGAAATCACGCCGAAAAATATGATTATGCAAGGACCTACAGGCGTAGGCAAGACAGAAATTGCCCGCAGACTGGCAAAACTCGTGAAAGCGCCCTTCGTGAAAGTCGAAGCGACGAAGTTCACCGAGGTGGGTTATGTCGGCAGAGACGTCGAATCAATGATAAGAGATCTTGTCGAAGTGTCTATAAGGCTTGTTCGCGAAGAAAAATTTGAGGAAGTCGAGCCCAAGGCAAGAGAAGCAGCCGAGAACAAAATTGTCGGCGCGCTTTATCCCATTCGCAAAAAAGCCAATCCCGAGACTCCCGACGAAGTCATAAAAGCCCAAGTGCTTGACGATCTTCGGAAGGGCAACCTTGACAAAATACCCGTAGAAATCGAAGTTGAGGAAGCGCCGAAAGCTCTGCAAATCGGACCGATAAGCGGTGGCGGAGCGCCCGATAACAACATAGGCGATATCTTCGGCAATCTTTTGCCCAAACGCAGAAAAAAACGCAAAATAAATGTCGGCGAAGCGTTGAAGATATTTATCAGCGAAGAGTCCAACAAACTTATAGACAAGGATAGCATAAATGCCGAGGCACTGAGGAGAGCCGAGCAAGACGGAATAATATTTCTTGATGAGATAGACAAAGTTGCGTCGAAAGGAAAGTCCCACGGACCTGATGTTTCAAGAGAAGGAGTGCAGAGAGATATTTTGCCTATTGTAGAGGGCAGCACCATTTCCACAAAGTACGGCAACATTAAGACAGATTTTATCCTGTTTATTGCGGCAGGAGCTTTCCATACAGCCAAGATCAGCGACTTGATTCCCGAATTGCAGGGCAGATTCCCTGTAGTGGTGTCGTTGAACAGCCTCAGCGAAGAGGATTTCTTCAAGATTTTGAAAGAACCGGACAACGCTATTATTATGCAGTATTCCGAGCTTTTGGGCGTTGATGCCGTAAATTTGAAGTTCACCGAAGAAGCAATAAGAGAGATGGCAAAAATAGCATATCTGGAGAACGAGAACAACGAAAATATCGGCGCAAGAAGATTGCACAACGTAATGGAAATGCTACTTGAAGAAGCGTCATTTGAAGCCGACGGCTCGAAACAGATTGAGCTTGTCGTCGACAAAGAGTACGTTCAGAAACGTCTTGAAAAGGCGCTACGCACAATGAACTTGAAAAAATATATTTTATAAAATAGGTGACAGATGATACAAATTCAGAAAGGCACGAAGGACGTTCTGCCTTTTGAAAGCTATAAATGGCGGTATATAGAAGACAAAATCAAAGAGGTCGCCAAGAACTTCGGCATAAAAGAAATTCGTACCCCGACTTTTGAGGCAACGGAACTTTTTGTGAGGGGAGTCGGCGACACGACGGATATTGTTAACAAAGAAATGTATACCTTCACCGACAAGGGCGACAGAAGCATTACGCTGAAGCCCGAAGGCACTGCGGGAGTGGCGAGGAGCTTTATCGAGAACGGATTGAGCAATCTGCCGCAACCGACAAAAATGTTCTATCTGACGCCTGTTTTTCGCTATGAAAGACCGCAGTCGGGCAGACTTCGCGAACACCATCAGTTTGGTGTGGAGTACTATGGCAGCAATTCGCCGCTGGCGGATGTCGAAGTAATCACCATAGCCAAAGCGTTGTTTGACAAACTGGGAATAGGCAACTTGCGTCTAAACATAAACAGCATAGGCTGTCCGAAATGCAGAGGCGGTTACAACGAAGTACTACGGGCATATCTGAAGAAAAACGAAAAAGCATATTGCCCCACTTGCGCCGAGAGAATGGAAAAAAACCCTTTGCGTGCGCTTGATTGTAAGGAACCGAAATGTACCGAACTGAACAAGGGCGCTCCCGTCATGTTGGACTATCTTTGTGACGACTGCCAAAAGCAGCATGACGAAGTCAAAAGACTGTTGGAATATCTTGAAATAGAATATAGCGTAAACGCTTATATCGTTCGGGGACTGGATTATTATACCGGTACGGTGTTTGAGTTTATTTCCGACAACATTGGCGCGCAAGGCACAGTTTGCGGCGGCGGCAGATACAACAACCTTGTCGAAGAGGTCGGCGGCAAAAGCACTCCTGCAATAGGCTTTGGCATGGGAATTGAAAGACTTATTATGGTCATGGAAGGCTGCGGCTTGTCCTTGGGAAAGGACGATGCGCCGCTTGTCTATATCGCGCCGTTAGGAGCCGAACAGTATGCAGAGGCGTTGCGGATTGTACATACTTTGCGAAAGAGCGGCATAAGCGCCGACACCGACTACATGGACAGAAGTTTGAAGTCACAGATGAAGTACGCCGACAAGATAGGTTATTCTTTTGTGCTTGTGCTTGGAGAAAACGAAATAAAAGAGGGTAAAGCCGTATTGAAAGATATGCGAAACAAGGATGGCAATCGGGAAATCAGGCTTGACGAGCTTGCCGATATTTTGGCGGAGCAGAAATAATGATAGAGATAGGCACCGTCAGCAAAATAGACTCGAGGAGCAAAGCAACAGTGCAGTTCCCGAGGAAAACAGCTTGCGAAAACTGTCATATGTGTTTCAAACCGCGCAACGAAATGTTTGTGCGTATCGTAATCAAAAACACGCTGGACGCAAAGGTCGGCGACAAGGTCAGTGTCAGCATGGGCAATCAGGTTGTGCTGGCGGCATCTTTTCTTGTATATGGCATGCCGATACTGCTGGTTGCATTGTCGCTGCTGCTAACAAGAAAACTTGACGAAATGCTCAGCTTCGGAATATCTATGGCAGTGCTTGCCGTCAGCTTCATAGCCATGTCTTTTCTCGACAAGTGGCTAAAAAACAACAAAAATTATATGCCAAAAATGGTAGAAATTATTAAACAGGAGGAACAATAACATGTCAGCTAACACATTACAAATTACAGTAGAAAATTTTGCTTCAACTATAGCTTCGGGAGTTACGTTAGTAGACTTTTGGGCAGATTGGTGCGGACCGTGCAAGATGCTTGCGCCCGTGCTTGACGCCGTCGCAACGGAACTTGCCGGCAAGGCGAAGATCGGAAAAATAAATGTCGACGAGCAAGAATCACTTGCCAGACAGTTTTCCATTATGTCCATTCCCACACTCATTATCTTCAAGGACGGAAAGCTCATGGAGAAGGTGTCGGGCTTCAGACAACAAAACGTCATCTCGGCTATGGTACAAAAATATCTGTAAGCTGAAACAACCATAACATATCGGTCAATCTGCTAAAAGGTAAAAAAAACGGTATGCTTTTGCAAAAAGCATAGCGGTTTTGTTGATATTTTTTTTACGATGGCTATAATTAAAGGTATACTACGATTTGGAGAGGTAAAGATGATAGATTTCAAACCCATTAAGCATAAAGACCCCGAGATGTACGACGCGCTTTTGAAAGAGCTGAACAGACAAGAAAACAACATCGAGCTTATCGCCAGCGAAAATTTCGTTTCGCCAGAAGTGCTTACTGTTGCAGGTTCACATTTGACAAACAAGTACGCCGAGGGCTATCCCGGAAAGAGATACTATGGCGGTTGCCAGTTTGTAGATTTGGCGGAGAATTTGGCGATCGAAAGAGCCAAGCAGCTTTTTGGCGGTGACCATATCAATGTTCAGCCACATTGCGGCAGCAGCGCCAACATACAAGTTTATTACGCTCTATTGACGCCGGGCGACACGCTTTTGGGCATGGATTTGAACCATGGCGGACATCTTACTCACGGCAGCAAGGTCAGCATGAGCGGTACCTATTTCAATTCGGTATCCTACGGAGTGGGACAGGACGGTTTCATAGATTATAATGAAGTCAAAAAAATAGCGCTTGAATGCCGCCCAAAACTCATTGTTGCAGGCGCCAGCGCATATCCCAGAGCCATTGATTTCAAGAAATTCAGAGAGATTGCCGACGAGGTCGGAGCCTATTTGATGGTTGACATGGCGCACATCGCAGGACTTGTGGCGGCAGGACTTCACCAGAACCCCGTGCCTTATTCCGATGTGGTGACGACAACGACACACAAGACTTTGAGAGGACCCAGAGGCGGTATGATTATCTGTAAGGAAGAATACGCCAAAGCCATCGACAAAGCTGTATTTCCCGCAACGCAAGGCGGACCTTTGATGCACATAATTGCCGCCAAGGCAGTGGCTTTCAAAGAAGCATTGAGCGAGGACTTCAAAGAATATCAACGCCAAATTATCCGCAATGCCAAGGCGATGGCACAGACGCTTGTAGCTGAAGGCATCAAACTGTTCTCAAACGGTACCGACAACCATCTTATGCTTGTCGATTTGCGCGGAACAGGTTGCGCAGGCAAGGAGCTTGAGCATCTGCTTGACGAAGTCAACATCACGACAAACAAGAACTCGATACCCTTCGACAATGCAGGTCCTTTCAATCCCAATGGACTACGCATAGGCACGCCGGGCGTAACGACAAGAGGAATGAAAGAACCCGAAATGGTTATCATCGCAAAGTGCATAGCCGACACGATAAAACATAAAGAAGCCGTACAAGACAAAGTACGCGCGCAAATAAAAGAACTGACAGAGAAATTTCCTCTGTACAAAGGAAAATTTGATTTGTGAAAATGAACGTTTATTTAGATAACGCCGCCACTACGAAGCTTGACAGCCGAGTGTTGGAGGCTATGATGCCGTATTTGACAGATATGTACGGCAATGCTTCTTCTTTGCACTTTTTCGGCAGGCAAGCAATAAAAGCCGTCGACGAAGCAAGAGCAACCGTTGCAAAACTACTCGGCGCCAAAACAAATGAAATTTATTTCACTTCGGGAGGCACCGAAAGCGATAATTGGGCGCTGAAAGGCGCGGCGAACGCGCTCCAACGCAAGGGAAAGCATATCATAACCACAGCTATCGAACATCCTGCGATGCTCGAGACCTGCAAAGAGCTGGAGAAGCAAGGCTTTGAGGTGACCTATCTTGAGACGGACAGCGATGGACTGGTGTCGGTCGAAGATCTGAAAAAAGCTGTCAGAGACGATACCATTCTCATTTCGATAATGTTTGCCAATAATGAGATAGGCTCTGTTCAGCCGATAGCCGAGATAGGCTCATTTGCTCGCGACGAGGGGATATTGTTCCATACAGATGCGGTGCAGGCGGCCTCCAGCATAAAAATTGATGTCAATGAATTGAATGTAGATATGCTGTCACTGTCGGCGCATAAGTTCCATGGACCAAAAGGCATCGGACTGCTTTATATCCGCAACGGCGTCAGAATTTCCAAGCTGATTGTTGGCGGACATCAGGAGAAGAGCGCAAGGGCAGGCACCACCAACACCCCCGGCATTGTCGGCATGGCAAAGGCGCTGGAATTGACGGTTGAAGAGATGAAAGACGCCAACAAACGCATAAAAGACTTGCGGGATTATTTCATAACAAGCGTTGAGAATAGCATACCGTTTTGCCATTTGAATGGCGGCAAAGAAAAAAGACTCGTCAGCAATGCCAACTTCAGCTTTGATTTTATCGAAGGCGAGTCGATACTCATGCAACTTGACTTGAAGGGCATAGCCGTCAGCAGCGGCTCGGCTTGTTCATCGGGTTCGCTTGAACCGTCGCATGTTATGCTGGCAATCGGATGTCCTATCGAACAGGCGCATAGCTCGATACGCTTCAGCCTCGGAAAGGACACCACAAAAGAAGAAATAGAATATACAATACAGGCCCTGAAAGAGACGGTTGACACGCTGAGAAGCTGGTCACCGCTGTTCAATGTCGAAAAAGGAGAAGGACAATATGTATAGCAATAAAGTACTGGAGACGTTCGCAAACCCGAAAAATGTAGGCGAAATACCCGACGCAAACGGCATTGGCACAGTAGGCAACGCCAGTTGCGGCGACATAATGAAAGTCTATTTGAAGATAGAAAACGATGTCATCGTCGATGCAAAATTCAAAACATTCGGCTGCGCCGCCGCCATAGCGTCGTCATCGACAGCCACGGAAATGATAAAAGGTTTGACGCTTGACGAGGCTCTAAAAATAAGAAATGCCGACGTCGTCGAAAAACTTGAGGGACTGCCTCCGCAAAAGATTCATTGCTCGGTGCTTGCAGAAGAAGCAATAGCCGCCGCAATAGAGGACTATCGGTCGAAATAACATAATAATGTCATACCGAGCGCAGTCGAGGTATCTCATCAATAAAACACCAAAAAACCGTACAATGTACGGTTTTTTAATCAGTGATTGGTGCTTGCGAAGAAAAGGATTATGCCTTGGCGATCTTTTTCTGTGTGCGCAAGCAACGCGTGCAGATGTAGTCATTTGTGACCACGCCCTTTGCGTCGATAATATCTGCTTTGTGGATGTTGGCGCCCCAGGTTCTTCTGGTCTTTCTGTGGCTATGGCTGACTTGGTTTCCGCTCATCGTGCCTTTGCCGCAAACGCTGCATACTCTTGACATTTTGTTACCTCCTACTTTTAGACCTTGTAATTATACAATGTAAAGTGCCGTTTGGCAACAGTTTTCAGTTAATTTCCCAATTTACTTGCAAATATTTTCGTGGTATACTATTATATATTAGTAAAACTATATACAATAAATATTAGGAAGGATGTATGGCACTTAAAACCTCAAACATATACGGCGACATGACCATTTCCGATGAAGCGGTAGCTATCATTGTCGGTCATATTGCGCGTGAATGCTATGGAGTTGCCGATCTTGTCAGCAGAAGATTGACGGACAGTATCCTTTCCATTCTCAACAAAGAATCAGTAACAAAAGGCGTAAAACTAGTCACCGTCGACAACAGAATCTATATTGATTTATACATTTTGCTGAAGGCGGATTTGAATAAAGAGGCTGTAGTCAGTTCCCTTATTTCCACTGTGAAATATCATGTTGAACATTTCACGGGGATGCGCGTAAAGGAAGTAAACGTTCACGTGCTCGGGGTAAAGCTCTGAAAAAGGAGCCGCAGTCTCGCAAAAATGTGAGGAAATAAATGATAACAAACATAGACAACAAGCTCCTGCGGGAGATCATAACAGGAGCGCGTCAGAACCTTGAAATCTACAAGGCTTATGTCGACAGCCTGAATGTTTTTCCGGTTCCCGACGGCGACACCGGCACAAACATGAGTCTTACCATGGCGTCTACCGTCAAAGAGACAGAATTTGAGACTTCTGACAACATTGCCGACATCATAAAAGCCTTCTCAAAAGGCGCGCTGAAAGGCGCTCGCGGCAACAGCGGCGTAATACTTTCCCAAATATTTAAGGGAATTGCGGAAATAATTTCTCAAGCAAAGGTCATAAACACAAAAACCTTTGCAAAAGCCCTCGAAAACGGCTCCAACCGAGCTTATGACGCTGTCACCCACCCCCAAGAAGGTACAATTCTTACCGTAATCAGAATGATAGGCGACTATGCCAACAAGATTGCCGCAAGAAATACCGATTTTCTAAACTTTTTCCAAAAAATCATCAAAAAAGGCGAACAAGTGCTTGGTGAAACACCCGAGATGCTTCCCGTTCTGAAGAAAGCCGGCTTCCTGACCAGAGATCCCAGAATGAAAGAGAGAAAGAA
>CAYJBS010000048.1:0-12652 GCA_964368435.1 uncultured Christensenella sp.
TGATACCTCTTCAAAAAAATAACTAATAATATAATACCATAGACGGCATACCTTATCAAGTATTTTTGATTTTTACGAAGTTGATTAAATATTTTATCAACTCAAACAAAAGGGCTACTTGTTTGTCAAGTTCCCATATTTTAATCTAATCGCTTATTCGGGTACCTATTGGTTCTCCCTCGATTACTCGAACTATGCTCATTTCTCCGTTGAGTCCGAAAGCAATTATTGGTATTTTGTTTTCGCGGCAAAGGTTTACGGCTGTGGTATCCATAGCGTTGAGTTCGGATTTTATGAAATCAAAATAAGATATTTTGTCGTATTTCTTTGCGCTCGGGTTCTTCTTCGGGTCGCTGTCATATATGCCATCGACATTTTTCGCCAAAAGTAGCGCATCTGCCTGAATCTCGGCTGCGCGAAGAGCCGCTCCTGTGTCGGTGGAGAAATACGGGTTTCCTGTGCCGCATGCAAAAATGACCACTCTGCCTTTTTCGAAATGGCGCAAAGCTCTGCGAAGAATATATGGCTCCGCCACTCTTGTGATGGTAAGCGCAGTTTGCACTCTCGTGGCAACGCCTTTTTGTTCCAGCGCGTCCTGTAGCGCTAAAGCGTTTATTACCGTAGCAAGCATTCCCATATGGTCGGCAGTCGTTCTGTCCATCTTTGTGCCTTGGCGTCCGCGCCAAAAGTTGCCGCCGCCGATAACTATGCCTACTTGTACTCCCATGCTGACGACAACCGAAATCTGTTCGATAACTTTGTCGACTATGTCGGCATTTATGCCAAAACCTTGCGCGCCGCTGAGAGCCTCTCCGCTCAATTTTATCAATACTCTATTATACATTTTTCACCTCTTGTCAATTTTACAAAAGAAAAGGCACCGCTTTTAGTGCCTTTCATTGTTTTGTCTATTATTTATTCAAGTCTTGCATTTTTTGGAGCTGAGCATTTATTTCTTCTGCAAAATTGTCTTCTCTCTTCTGCAAGCCCTCTCCCATTTCGTATCTGACAAATCTTCTGATGGAGATTTTTTCGCCGATAGAGCTTATGGCTTCGGTCAAAAGGTTGGTGATTGTTTTTGTGTTGTCTTTCACGTAAATCTGTTCAAGAAGGCAATTCTCTTGATAATACTTTTGGATTCTGCCTTCTACCATCTTTTCGATGATAGCAAGAGGCTTCGGCTTCTCTTCGTTAAGCGCCTGCGCCTTGAGTATCTCTTTCTCTTTCTCAATTTCTTCCGCAGGAACTTCTTCCTTTGCTACGTAGGAAGGCTTTGCGGCTGCTATTTGCAACGCTACATTGTGAACAAACTCTTTGAAGAGGTCGCCGCGCGCTACGAAATCAGTTTCGCAGTTTACTTCGACTATTACTCCGATCTTGCCGCCCAAATGAATGTATGCGTCAACAATGCCCTGAGATGCTATTCTGCCTGCCTTTTTTGCGGCGGTAGCTATTCCCTTCTCTCTCAAATATTCGATTGCTTTATCGATATTGCCGTCGGTCTCGGTGAGGGCTTTTTTGCAGTCCATCATACCTACTCCGGTTCTGGCTCTCAAATTTTGTATATCTTTTGCGGTGAATGCCATATCTTGTTTCCTCCTGATACTATTATTCTTCGTCTGCTTTTTCGGCGGCGGCTTCTGCAAATGCTTCGTTTTCCGCGTCTTTAACTGCGTTGGGGTCTGTCTCTTCGACTCCTTCCTTGGCTTCGACAACTGCGTTGGCTATTACGCTTGAAATAAGCCTTATGGCGCGAATGGCGTCGTCATTGCCGGGGATGGGATAGTCAACATCTTCGGGATCACAGTTTGTGTCGACAAGAGCAACTATCGGGATGCCGAGAAGTCTTGCTTCTTTTATGGCGATATGCTCAACTTTCAAATCTACTACAAACAACGCTCCGGGCAAGTCACGCATATTCTTTATGCCGCCAAGGTTCTTTTCGAGAACATCTCTTTCGGCTTTGAGTTTGATGACTTCTTTTTTCGGGAGCAACTCAAATTCGCCAATCTGTTCTTGCTGATTGAGTTTGTTTAGCTTGTCGATTCTGGTGCGGATAGTTTTGAAGTTTGTCAACGTGCCGCCCAGCCATCTTTGGTTCATATAGAACATTCCGGCTCTTTGAGCTTCTTGTTCGATGGCTTCCTTCGCCTGCTTCTTTTTGCCGACGAAAAGCACTGACTTGCCTGCGGCTGCAATGCTTTTTATGAAGCTGTAGGCTTCCTCAATAGCTTTTACGGTTTCTTCAAGATTGATGATGTGAACGTCATTTCTGGATCCGAAAATAAATTTCGACATTTTCGGGTTCCACTTCTTGGTTTGGTGTCCAAAATGTACACCTGCTTCTAAGAGCTCTTTCATTGTAATTATTGCCATAGTAAAAAATCCTCCTTGTTTGTTTCTTCCCCGTGCGTCTACGAAGGTGAAAATCCTTTCGGACAACAATCCCTTCTCAGCAATTCGGGTGTATGATGGCTTTTATTATATTATCATATTATAATGCGTTATGCAATGATTTCTGATAATGTTTTTGGGTATTTTGTGCCTATTCAACGGTTATTACGTTGCTTCCGACAGATATTATGGTACTATCGATAACAACATATACACGGAATGAGCCTGCTTGTTGTGGCATGGCGATGATTGCGTCGTTAAAGTCGCCCTCAAGCATCGTAAAATAATCACTTTGCAACGTTTCAAACGTTTTCAGTCCGGCGGCGGCGATATATACCGTTATGCCGTTGCCTATCGCATCGTTCATTGTCACCTGCTCACCTATTGCATATATATCTTGCGCAATCAACTCATCAGCCATTTCTGAAAGTCCAAAGGTTCTGTCATCATACTTGCTCCAGTTGGGCGCCGTTTCGTAGGACTGAAGCGCAGTGTCTGCTACATAAACCTTGACAGTCGAGCGATAGAGTCCGTCCGATCCTATTTTGGGCGGTGTGACGCTCTTCATTATCATGATTTCCAGCGACATACAATCGTTGAAGACATTGTTGCCGATTTGTATTACGCTTTCGGGAATTGTCATATTGACTATCCTTGCGCAGTATGCGAAAGCAAAATCATCTATGTTTTCCAGTCCCTCGGAAAGTTCGACTACTTCCAACAAAATACAGCTTTGGAAGGCAGATTTTCCGATGATCTTTACGGAAAACGGAATAGTAATTGAGCTAAGCATAGAGCAATGCTCGAAAGCATTGTCGCCGATAATTTCAAGCGATGACGGCAAAGTTATGCTTTGCAGTGAAATAGACTTAGCAAAAGCATAAGGTAACAACTCGGTTATGTTGTTTCCGCCGCTTACATGCGTAATAGCCGTGTTGAAGGCATAACTTCTTATTGCCGTAACCGACTTATCGTTCAGCGTATCCGGCAGTACAAGTTGTGTCAGACTTCCTCTATAATAAACAATATCGTACCCGGTGTCATTTTCTGCCACTACATAATCTTGATAAATACCGTCATATGGCAGTATCTTTTCGAAGATGCCACTCCAACCGTCAGCTTCCTCGTAGCTTGACAATAGGTCGCGAGGTACATATATGTCGGGCAAGGCATTTGCGTCCTTATAAATCTTCAACAAATCAATTATTTCGATGATTTCTGTAATTACAACAGGATATCCTTGTTCATTGACAGAATTTCGGGTATAAGCGCAATAGCCCGTAAGCGGCACAGGCGCAACGTTTAGGATTATTTTTGAGGCAACGGTAAATATACCGGCAAGATTTTTTATTAACAGCGCCTGTTCGCTTATAAATATCGTGTTTATAAAGCGTTCGCTTTGCTCAAGATGGTTGCCAAAACTAAATTGCGCTATAGATGTGATTGAAGATGGTATTTGTATTGAAATAAGACCGGGTTGAGCGCTGAAGGCATACGGCGTTATGCTAACGGTACCCTCTCTCAAAATTACTTCGGTATTGCTGTTGAATTGATCTTTGACTTCATATGCAACATTTCCGATATATACAACGGCGGCGCTCGGCGCAACTGCGTATACGGTATCATCATACCAAGGCACATTATGGAAAGCGTCCTGACCGATATATTTTATTTTGTTTACATCTTCAAAAGCAACGCTATCAAGATATATGCAGTTTGCAAAAGCGTTGTCCTCGATAGTCTCCAGCCCGTCGGGCAGAGTGACGTCAACCAAACCTGTGCTTCCGAAGAATGCGTTTTTGCCAATAGTTTTTAGCGTTACATTCAGAACAAGTACAGTGTATTCAGTCGTTTCGGGCTTTATGGTAGTAATCTTAGTTATGCTTCCTTGTTGTGCGAAAATGTGTGGAGACAAACTGACGGTGTTTGAGCGCAGTGATAATATTATTCCTCCCGGCACCCAACCGTTATAGGCATATGCAACCTTCGAAAAATATATTATGGCATTTTGGTTCTCAGAGCGTCTGATGACGCCTTGCGGTCCGTCATAGAACGGGGTATTCGTGAAGACCTCATATCCCAAATAGCTCAATTTTTCACTGCTTCTGTCATAATTGAAGCTG
Source organism: uncultured Christensenella sp. (assembly GCA_964368435.1). GTDB lineage: Bacteria > Bacillota > Clostridia > Christensenellales > DTU072 > DTU072. Next base: position 4,518 of record CAYJBS010000048.1, read on the forward strand.
TCAAGAGCTATACATCCATAGAAAGCCCTGTCGCCGATTTTTTGCAAATTCTGCGAAGTAACGACGGATCGGAGGTTTACGCAGTTCATGAAAGCAAACGCGCCTATTTCTTCAAGCATACATTCAGCATCAAAATTTACGGCAATGAGTCTTGAACAGTTTCGGAAGGCGCTCACGCCGATAAATTTCAACGATGCAGGTACAAACAGAGAATTCAGCAACGTACAGCCATCAAAAGCGTTGTTGCCGATATATTCAAGCTCTCCCTGCACAAATTCCATTGCGTTCTCCAGTACGAGGTCACGCAAAGCGATAAGACCGCTGAAAGCATAGGAGTTTATGCTCTTCAAGTTTTTGGGCAAAGTAAGATTTACAATGGCGCGACAATCTTTGAAGGCGGCGGAACTTATTACTCTTAATCTGCTGTCTGTTATACTTTCAAATATAACATCGATCAGCGACATATTTGCAGTCGGCGAATAAAAAGCGTATTTCCCGATAATTTCTACCGCATTGCTGATGTTAATTTTTGTTATGCTGTGGACATTGCTGTATGCGTAATCTTCAACGCTCAGCGATGTTATGTTGGCGGTAATCAAGGAGTTTGGAACATAATAAGTTTGCGCCGTTTTGGCATTGTATGCGGCATAGGTGTTGGCAAAAGTCGATGTGCCGAACAAGTATCCCAGCGCAAATTCTCCCGGTAGAGTCAATTCAGACACATTGGAACATCCTTGCAGTATGTTTTGTCCGATATATTTTACGCTAGTAGGTATAAAAATCTTTTGCAGATTGGGGCTGTTTCTGAAAGCGTTTGGCAAAATAGATACGGTTTCTTCTACCAAAGTAACCTGCGTATTTGTCGGCATCAAACCCTTGAAATTCAGCGCAATGAGACCTGTCGAACCGCCTACAGAAGCAATATATACTACTCCGTCGGGCGATGACTTGTACCAAGCTGTGTCAACGAATGCCTTATCTCCGACAAACAACACTTTTTCGGCGTTTTCGAAAGCAAATAGGGACAACGCATCGCAAGCATCAAACGCTTTGCTCTCAATATGAGTGACGCTGTCAGGAATATACAGATACATCAATTTATCGGCTCCGCTGAAGGCGCCTGCTCCGATTGTGGTGACAGATTGCGGCACAACAAAATTATCTGTATTTTTGCCTGCAGGGTATGTAACCAAACGAGTCATCGAGGTATTATATAAACTATTGTCTTGCGTGATGAACGCCGTATTGCCTTCTTCAACTATTATTTCCACAAGACTGTTGCAGCGATAGAAGGCGTTTTCGTCAATATTCTTTATGTTTTTGCCTAAGGTGACGGTATGCAAGCGGCAATTAGTAAACGCCGCGGCTTTCAATGTTGTGACGCTGTCGGGTATGGTGACAGCAGAAGTTTCTGCGCCGAAGGCATATGAGCCAATAGATATTATGGTCAACTGGTTTATTGATTGCGGAATAACAACCGCGCTTTCTTCTTGATTTCCTGCGCCGAGATATTGGAATATTTCCGCTCCGTTTGTCACGGGAACAATGGAGTAATCGCCGAAAATTCTTGCGGAAGAGTTTATGCCGGCGGCAAACTGCGTCCATAAGGACTTATAGATGGCAAGGGAATTTTGGGGTACATAAATTCTTAAGCTGGCATCCCAAACATCAAATTCAATGGTCGGAGGGTTGTCAGAGGACAGCGTTATCCAGCGTATCGAGGGACTGAGTGAGAAGACTCCTTCCCTTATTATTGAAAGCTCATTCGGAAGATCGACAACCGACAGTCTTTGTGATTGTGCAAAAGCATTGGCGCCTATTTCAGTCAATCTGCTTCCCGTCGCAAAAATCAACTGTTTGAGGTTGTTGCCGAAGAAAGCAAATTGCTCTATCTTGGTGACGCTCGACGGCACTGTAAAGATTTCGATAGTTTGGTTTTGATAAAAAGCGTACGCTCCGATAGTTGCAAGTTGGCTGTTGCCGACAAAACTTACGGTACTTAGCATACTGCAACCTAAGAAAGCGTATTGTCCTATGGCGGTTACGGTTTCGGGTATATTTATTCTTTCAAGCGCTACGCAATTGACGAATGCGCCTTTGTTTATTCGTAAAAGTTTCAGCGTCAATTCAAGATTTATGTTTTTCAATAAAACACACGAAAGAAAAGCATTTTCGCCGATCTCTTCCAACTGACTGCTTTGTGTAAAAGTAACGGTATTGAGCGATATACAATTTTCAAAGGCGTTTTCGTTTATTTTTGTAATTGCGGTAGGCAGTTCTATTATTGTTAATGCAGTGCATTCATAAAACGCCATTTGGCTTATTTCATTTAGTTGCATTCTTTTTGGCAAGTTGACCCTCGTCAAAGCCGTACATTCAGCGAATGCCCCTATTCCAAGCGTCCTGATGCTCTCCGGCAAACTGACCGAAAGAAGTTGCGCATTGTTTGCAAAGGCATATCTTCCGATAAACTGAATACTTGTGGGGAGGCTTATTGAGGTTATGCCGCTGTCATAGAAAGCGTAGTCGGCTATCGATATAACGTTTTTGCCGTTCAGCGATATCGGCAGATCACGAAGTTCTCCGCCTTCTCCGATATATTGCGCAAGTTCAAGTCCTTGCGCATGCTCGACTAACAAGAAATTCTCGTGTCTTATATAATCCGCAAAGATTCTGTCGGCAAAATTTGACCAAACAGGTGCCGATTTATATGCGCTTAACGCGCTTGAGGGCACATATATTTTTGTTTCGAGACCGATATTTGCAAAGGTGTTTTCGTAGATTTCGGCAGGCACAGTCGATATCAACGAAATGGCATCAAATTGCGCGCCATAAAAAGCGTAGTCTGCGATAACAGTCACTGTATCGGATAAGATGAAGGCTTGTTTGGACTCGCCTTGCGGATAAGCTATCAGCTTATCGCGCGCATCATTATACAATATGCCGTCAACGCTCGATTGTGCGTTGTAAGTAACAACGCCTTTCAGCGCTCTAAGCGAAGCCGCCGTACGCAAAAGGCTTATGAGATAGTTGTCGGAAATATTCAGTTGAGTAATTTTATTGGAGCCGTAGAACAGATCATCTCCGAGTATCTCGACTCGGTCGCTTTGGATTGTGGCAGGCAAAGTCACTTGGGCTTCACGTCCGACATAAAGCAACAATGAATTGTCTACACCGGCTACAAAATCATTGTATATTCCTCGGTAAAGCTCTACTGTATTTTGTGACCATCTTGAGCGGCTGGACTCAAGTTCGTCCCCTACATAAATTGTCGTAGATTGCGGTAAAAAGCCCAGTTCGGCATTCAGACCTCTGACGCCATCTGTGGGATTGCCGTTTTCTTCAATAACAAAATATTTCAGATCGTTGCAATCTCCAAAAGCAAGCCCTTCTATGCTCTTTGTCGAGGCGGGAAGAGTGAAATACGACAACTTGTTGCAGCCTGAAAAAGCGTCACTTCCGATGGTATTCAAGGTTGTGTTATCTTCAAAATCCACTCTTTGTAAAGAGATGCAGTTTCTGAAGGCATCTGAACGGATATATACAATTTCCGGCAACTCGATATTTGCCAGTGAAGTGCAACCATTGAAAGCATCTTGCTCAATTGTTTGTACTTGTAGCAAAGAAATATTCTGGAGTTTTTCGCAACCTGAGAACATGCCGACGCTGATTGAAGTCAAGTTGTCGGGAAGCGATACGGCTTCCAGATTGACACAGTTTTCGAACAGCCCGTCAGTTGCCGCAGCAATCAGCGCAGTATCTTGACTGATAACAGTAGCCGTCTGAAGATTGTTACATTCAGCAAAGACGCTGTCGCCAAGCGCATTAAAATAATTTACGTTAAGTTCTATATGAAGTAACTGCGCACAGTAGGCAAAAGCGTATTTTCCCACCAATTCCATAGTACCGGGAAGGTTTAATTCAGAAATAGCGGTATATGCAAAAGCATAATTGCCGATGTTGACAAGGTTGCTTAAATCGGAAATATTTATTTTTTGCAGTTCCGCACTGCGGAACGCATCGTTTCCGATACTTGTGACGCTGTCAGGCAGTGTAATTTCGTAAATACTCGAATCCAAGAAAGCGCCTTGAAGTATTGCCGTAACCGTCTTTCCTTGAAAAGACGACGGAATGATGATATTTTGCGGAATAATGGTGTTAGTAGAAGGCGGCGCGCCTATGCCCCATGTGTCGGTGACTTCATCAAGCACAAAGGAAAAATCAAACCAAACAGGAAAAAGCGTAACATCTTTTGCGGGCATGCGCGTCAACGCAAAAGGCAGGGGTTGCGCAACATTTTCCGTCCAGAAAAGGAACTGTCTTCCCTCTTCCGCTTTCTGCGCAAGGTTTGAAATGCTCGAATTATACTTATATGTATAAGTGACGCCGTCCAAAGACAAATCGTATTCCCTTGGGGTATATACAGCTTGTATCCTTACGTCCTGAGTCAGGTTCTTGAATGATGATTCGGCAAAGATAAACAGCAGTTGTTCCTCATTCCATTTCACGTCATGACCTTCCACTGCAGGCGCAGTGGGTATGGCTGTCAATGTTTGGTTGTATGAAACCTCATAAAAGAATACCACATTATTGTTTGATAGGAATTCAACCTTGATTCTTGACGGATAGATGTTTGCAAATCGAAGGTTTTTTCTATAAAGTTCAAGATGAACTCTGGGAACATAAGCCGTAGCTGTGTTATGTATCTCACCTATTATTTCGGGAGGATTGTTGGAGGTGAAAGTCATCATAAGGTTTTCGTAATCAAAGGCCTCCTCTCCGATCTTTGTCAGCTTTGCGGGCAATGAAATGGAACTCAATGCCGTATCTTTGAAGGCATACGCGCCTATAGAGGTCAAGTGAGGATTATTGCCGAATGCTACTGACGAAAGCGCTCCACAACCCTCAAAAGCCGATCCTCCGATAGTTGTTATGGCGTTATTGATTGTGATCGAAGTTATTTTTTTTCTGTCTTTGAAAGCGCCGTCATCTATTTCGGTGATTGTACTTTCAAGAACGACATCTCCGCTTATGCCGTGTGGAACATACAAAATTCGTGTTTTGTCGGCATTATACAAGATATTGCCCAAGAATGCATAGTTTTCACTATAAATTTCGTCATAAACTACAATACGCGAAAGTGAAGAACAACCCTCGAAAACCGTTGGAGAAAACTCTGTCAATTCGGTTGTCAGCATAAATTCGGTCAGAGCAGTGCAATTCGCAAAAGCATAGTCCTCAATAGTGGCAAGCAAACTGTCGGATACCGTAGTCACTTCCGAAAGATGAATGCAATCTGCAAAGGCGTATTGACCGATGGTTTGCAGCTCTTTTTTCAACATTATTCGAGCAAGATTTTGCTGTCCAAAAAAAGCGTAAGGCATAATCCAACGGATTTCGGTATCAAGATTCAATATATAGTTTTCGGGCATATCGCCTTTATAAGAATAAATGATTTCTTTTTCCCAAAATACAATGCCGTCAGCTTTGTCGTTGTACCATTTTGTGTCATTAAATACATTGTTACCGAAAGAAATGTCGGATGACAAAACAACAAAACTTATGTCATTCAATTCAAGACAACCTGCAAAGGCATAATCGCCGATTTCTTCGACAGATGCAGGTATAACAATCTTGTCTGTGATATTGCCGTAAAAAGCATATTTGCCTATTGTCTTGATTCCTTCGGGCAATACAGGTCCGTAAAGCTTTGAGCAATTTGCAAAAGCATAATCGCCGATATATTGAAGGCTATTGCCGCTGAAAGAAATACTTTCGATGTTTTTGCAAGCCGCAAACGCCGAATCGCCTATTGTTATCAGAGAATCGGGGAAGGATACGCTGACAATGTTCGACTGCTGCGAAAAAGCATATACCGATATAGCTTTGGTACCTTCGCGTATTATAAAAGCAGTGTTTTCCGGGGCAGTCCCTAAGAATATGTGGGCAATTTTTCCGATATAAACCATTTCGTTATCGGGAAATGAGTTAAGCCAGGGAGTACTGCCAAATGCGGTGTAACCTATCTCTTCAATGTTATCGGCATCGGCAAAAATGATTTCTGACAGTTTTTCACAAGAAACAAATGCTCCGAATCCGATTTTTCGCAGGCTTGAAGGCAAACTGACTGATTCAAGGAGAGTGTTTTCAGCGAATGCAGCAATGGTTATGTCATATACGCCCTCTTCAACTATAATGTTTTTTATTTGAGCGTTCAAAGCAAAACCAAAAACAGTTTTGTCGCCGAAAACCGATAAAGTTTTTATTATCGAGGAGTCGGAAAAGATATTCGAAACTGCGGTTCCGGAATAGATCGAAACCTTATCGAAAGCGCATTCATAAAAGGAGTTCGAATCCGCCGAATTCAGTGTTTTTGGCAAATAAAGATTCTTTACTTTCGAAGCTGCAAATGCCAATGTACCTATGCTTTGTGTGCCCTCTCCCACGGTATAGCTCTCGTCGGCTTTTCCGACGGGATAATACAAAAGCGTATTTCCTTGGTATAAAGCGCCGCCAATGTCGAAATATATTTCATTCTCGTCATGGACGGAAATTGCGGTTATTGCCACACAACCCGATATGGCAGAAATGCCGAACTGCTCAACCGATTTCGGCAGGAATAAGCCTTGAAGCTTTTTGTTGGAGGCAAAGGCTTTCTCTCCTATCGTTTTCAGCAAACTATCTTGAGATATAGCAATCGAAACAAGCTCTAAATTGTTCATAAAGGCTTCTGCGCCTATATCGACAAGAGAATCGGGAAGAGCAAGCTGAGTAATTGACAAGCCGTAAAATGCTCTTGCGCCTATTTTTTTGATGTTTGCGGGAATATATACGGAAGAAACCGACACAAAGTCTTTTGCTAAGGAATCAAATATTGTATCCTCGATTTCTTCATCTTTGTTTTCGGGAATGAAAACATTGGCTATTCTTAGGGTGGAAAGCGTCAAGGGTATTGCATAACCTTCAACATCATAAAAACCTTCAGGAATTATGGCTTCAGGTTCAGTACCGCTATTATCATATTGCAACTGAGCAAAAAATAATTTCACGGGTAAGGTTGTTATCGTCGTGACATATTCCAATGCAACGCAGTTTTCAAAGACGCCCGTTCCGACGGTTTTTAGGTTCGGCGCATCAAAGGTTGTCAAGTTCTGCGCATTATAGAATGCCTCTGAACCGACAAAATGCAGTTTATTCAAATTGTTGAAGTCAAAAACAGCCTTAGAAAGACCGCTAAACGCCGACTCTCCGATATATTTCAATAAATTATTCTCACCTAAAGTTATTTCGGTAAGTTCCGAACATCCAGAAAAAGCGTAGTCATCGATAACCTCTACGCTGTCCGGTATGTTCAACGATTGCAGCTGTTCGCAATGATAAAAAGCCAAAGCGCCGATTTCTTTTATTTCTCCAAAAAACTCGATTTGTTGTATTTTTGTATAGGCAAAAGAATACGATTGTAAGTCATCGCTAGCGAAATACATCACCTTTTCGAGTGATTCGGGAACAAAATAATCTGTTCCGTCAAAATTCACTGCATAGCAATCTTGTACCTCTTCTGTGCCAAAAAGTTCTGCCAAAGCAAAATGTGAGGACATGCCTATTGTTATGAGCTTTATGCAGTTTTGGAATGCGCCTTTTCCGGTAAATTCAAATTGGGACGTCGACGAAAATGTCAGATTCCCCAACTGATTGCAATTATAGAAAGCGCCTTTTATTGTGAAGTTTTCGTCCGAATACTCTCCCCCGATATATCGCAAGGAATCGGGTATATTCATATTTGTAAGCGCTGTTTGATTGGCAAAAGCCTGCGGTGAAACGCTTACGGTGTCGGAAAGCAAAGAGATGTTTTGTTGCAAAGTACCTATTACGGTATATAATACTTTGCCTACGTACAAAATCGAATTTTCGACGTTGCTGATATATTCATCATACCATGGAGTGTTATCAAAAGCATACGCGCCAAGCGTCAACAAGCTGTTTATATCGGCGAACACTATATCGGTCAGCTGTGCGCAAAAATTGAAGGCGCCGTTACCGATGTGTTGTACGCCCGAGGGCAAATCAATAGATGTTATTGCGGAGTCGAAGAAAGCGCCGTTGCCTATTGTATTCAGGCGGCTGTCGGGTGCAAA
>CAYJBS010000049.1:0-12586 GCA_964368435.1 uncultured Christensenella sp.
TGATATTGCCCTTTTGCAATTCAGTGCCGGTGGAAAAAATTCCGCCACCCTTGCCTTCGCTGCCCGAAGCCGTGTTACCGTTGAATTTTGTCGGGGCTTTGATGTCTATCGAACCACGGTTATTATAGATGGCGCCACCTCCGCCTAAGGTTGATTGCGCCTTGTTGTTTTCAAAAATTCCTCCCGAAATAGCAATGGCGCCTTCTTGATTGTATATGCCGCCACCGTTTGCGATAGCAGTGTTGTCAATTATTTTTCCGTTATAGAACTCGATATCTCCGGTAGAAAGATTATAGATTGCGCCTCCGGATATTGAGGTATTGTTGATTATTTCTCCTCCGTTTATGGATAGATACCCATCGTTACTGATCGCGGCGCCCCATTCGGAATTGCGTGAATCGGCATTCTGCAAGATTGCGCCGACATTCAATACAACCGCTCCTGAATTTTTTATCATTGGCTTGCTGCCCATATTGAGACCCGATCTGTTGCCGTCTATTACTATGTTTTCGAGGGTAAGCATACCGCCAACATCTATGAGGTAATAGTTCTTGGCATAGCGACTGAGTTTTGCATCTCCCAGACCGTCCAAACTCCAAGTTTCGGTGCTGCTTACTGTAACGGTACCGATGATATGTATTGTGCCATCGGTAGCCAACCGCGCTTTTGCGGCGGCGAAGGTCTTGACCGGCGTTCCGACTGCATTGCCTACAGCCATGTCGGTTCCGGCATCCGAGAGGTAGACATCGGTAATTTTGTAATATAGTTTCAGCATCAGCGTGCCGCCTGCCGTCACTGTTCCGCTGTCAACGGTATCAACCGTTTGGAAAGTCGTATAGCCATCCAGAGAAAGAGCGGCAAAATCTATTTCCGTCGCGGCGACAGTCTCGCCTACTTTATCGAAGAATTTTTCGGTATGTCCAACTACAAAGCCGCTTGCAGTGTACACATAATGCTCTACGGTATATTGGCTTTGTACCGTTACGCTTTGTTGCGTCATAGTCAAACCGATTGTGTTGTCGGAGAGGTCCCTTACTTCTCCGTCGAATGCTCCGAAATTTATGGTATCGGTAATGGTTGCGTCAAGAATACCCTTGAATACAAGTACATTGCTACCGGCTCCATATTGATATAGAAAATCTCCGCTGTCGGAAGTTATTTTTGAGCCAATCAAAGTGCTCAACTCGGCGTCAATAATTTCGTCAAACACAAGGCTTATGTATAGATCATCTCCGACTTTTTGCGGATGATTGAGTCCGCTGACACCCAGAAGGCTGGGCGGTTTTTTGTCGTATACTTTGCCCGTGACCGTCGAGGACTGATATCCGCCTGCTCCGGCTTCTAAGGTTTCGATAAAAAGATAGTTTTCGGTTGAGGAACTGTTGTCCATAAGAACGTATCCATCGACAAGAGAAATGTCCATGATTTCTGAAAGCTTGGTAACATTGGTCATCGTACCGGTTGGAAAAGCAACTATACATTCTGCCGCTGTATCGGTATAAACTTGAACGGCATATTTAGCTTCGCCGGGTAATTGTAGGTTATCTGAAAAATAAATACAATAATGTTGGTCCGCGCCCAGGTCCTTCTTGGATAACCCCAAAGTAAACACTTCTCCTTCTGCGGCATTTTGGTATGTAACCAAGGCTTTCATCAGGTATCCGCTGCTCACTGCATCATAATATCCGCCTAAAGCAGGAATTGATAATATATAGTTGGGATAGCACTGTTGTACCAGAGCTGCTGTGTCATTTAGGAAGGTAATTTCATTATTGAAAAAATCGGACTCTACATGATACTCGGGTAATGCCGATATAATTCCCTTACCGAGAGCGTCTGTTATTCCGTATCGGTCATCACTGTAGATTTCGAGAAAAAAGTCTCTGTCGATGTTTGCGTATGCGGTGGAGGGGGTTCCACCGTATATTTCATGCGCGCCCAGAACTGCAACAGAAACTACTTTTGACGTGACTCCTTGTGTAAAGTCTATTGCGCCTTCCATTCCGATAAAATGCGTGCCATCAATGGCAGTGCCCGATATCGTTCTGTAATAAACGGTGGTTTTCATAACGCTGGAATTTATCGCTATGGTAAACTCCATTTGGTCTCCGTTTAGCACACCATCCGAAACGCTAAATTCAAAATCGGCGGCAGAAACCTTGTCTGTCGGCGCTGATACTCCTGCGGCAAAAATGCTCGCCAAAATCAACACGAAACAGATAAACAGACATACTAGCTTTTTGTTTGAGACCATTGTCATAACCGAATACTCCTTAATGTAAAACACCCTACAAGGGCAAAAAACTCTATTATTTACATATGAAGATATTATATCATAAATAAAAGAATATTATAATAATTTATTAGTTAAATTTTGTATTTTTTTGATGTTTAACGTAGTTTGCGTCAAGATAAGCATAAAAAATGCGGCGCTTATGACTCCGACATAAAGAAGTAATTTTATGCCTTAAGTAAAATAAGAAAAAATACAACAAAAGACATGCTGTATTTTCATAAAAATTCATAAAATCGGAGGATGTCCTCCATTATATTGAGAAGAGGTTCAGCCTTGAACTACGGTATTTTTCAATCGTCCGATGCCTTCGATGACTATCTCTACGGTATCGCCCTCTTTTATTTGTCCAATGTTTTCAGGTGTGCCTGTCAAAATTATGTCGCCCTTTTTAAGCGTCATTACGCTGCTGACAAAACTGATTATGGTGTCTATGCCGTTTATCATGTCCGAGGTGTTGCCTTGCTGCACGGTTTCGCCGTTGCGAATTGTCATAAGCTGGACGTTGTCACCGTCCAGTTGCGTTTCAATAACGGGTCCGAGGGGACAAAATGTGTCGAAGCCCTTCGCTCTTGTCCACTGTCCGTCTAACTTCTGAAAAACTCTTTCGGAAACGTCGTTGGCGCAGGTATAACCGAGAATAACGCTCTTTGCCTTGTCCTTTGGCACATTGCGGCAATCCTCTTTTATGACAATCGTCAATTCAGCTTCATAGTCGACTTTAGTAGCCGACGGGGGCAGTACTATTTCTTCGCCGTCGCCGATTATTGATGTCGGCGGTTTGAGAAATATGCAGGGATCGGCATTTATTTTAAGTGACAATTCTGCCGCATGCTTGCGATAATTGGCGCCCAACGCCACAATCTTCGACGGATTGACGGGAGGCAATATACGAAAAGGCTCTTGCAACGGCTTCTCGTCGATTTTTCCCAAATCAAAGCAGTCACCCTCTGCGAGATAGTATTGTCCATCCTTCAAGACGGCGTACCTTTCTTGGTCTTTTATTCTTAATTTTGCTATTTTCATGTGTCCCTCTTTATCTCTGCACTCTGCCGCTGCCGTCGCCACCTATCAGCTTCAGCACCTCATCCGTCGAGACCATATTGAAATCACCTTCGATTGTGTGTTTCAGACAGCTTGCTCCTACTGCAAATTCTATTATTTTTTGATTGTCAAAACCCGACATCATCGAGAAAATAAGCCCTGCTCCGAACGAATCGCCTCCGCCTACTCTGTCGACAATATGAATCAAATATTCTTTCGAAAAATAATAATCCTTTCCGTCATAGAGCATCGCCGCCCATCTGTTGTCGTTCGCCGAGATACTGCCGCGCAGAGTGATAGCTACATATTTGAAGCCAAATTTCTCTGTCAAGGCTTTTGCTACGGATTTGTAGCCTTCCTTCGACAGCTCGCCGCGAGTGACATCGCTGCCCTCGGCTTTTATGTCGAACACATCAAAACAATCTTCTTCGTTGGCAATCAGTACATCAACATATGGCATAAGTTCTGTCATGACTTGACGCGCCTTGTCTTTAGTCCATAATTTTTTTCTGTAATTCAAGTCGCAGGACACAATCAATCCTTTTTCTTTGGCAATTTTTGCGGCTTTCAGCGTGATCGCCGCCATGGCATCGGACAAAGCCGGTGTTATGCCTGTGAAATGGAACCGGTCTGCGCCGTTAAAAATCTTTTTCCAGTTGAAGTCCTTGGCTTTTGCTTCGGCTATTGCCGAGCCTGCTCTGTCATAAATGACTTTCGAGGCTCTTTGGGAAGCGCCCCGTTCGAGATAATATATTCCCAGCCTTTCGCCGCCTCTTGTTATGAATTTCGTGCCCACTCCGAATTTGCGCAAGCTGTTTATGGCAGCCTGTCCTATTTCGTTTTCGGGAATCTTCGATACGAATTCTGTATCAAAACCAAAGTTGCTCAGCGAAACGGCGACATTTGCTTCGCCTCCGCCGTATGTAGCGTTGAAACGCTCCGCCTGCGCAAACCTTGTGTATCCCTCAGGCGCAAGCCTTAGCATTATTTCTCCAAAAGTAATTACTTTCATCTGTTTACCTCCTGTACGGCCTCCGCCGTAAGTTTGGTGACGGCGTCAAAATCACCGTTCTTGATGAGTTTGTCGGCGACCATCCAACTGCCACCGCATGCGATGATCTTCGGGAAAGCCAAATATTCTCTGATATTCTCTTTGTTGATGCCGCCTGTAGGCATAAACTTTATTTGCGGAAAAGGCGCCGACAAAGCTTTTATGCTCTTCAATCCGCCGCTGGCTTCCGCAGGAAAGAATTTTATGATTTCCTGTCCCTTGTATATGGCTTTCATTATTTCCGTCGGTGTGACACAACCGCCAAAATAAATTATGCCTATGTCGGCGCAATAATCCGAGACAACATCATCAAAGCCGGGGCTGACTATGAAATCCACGCCGAGAGATACCGCCTCTTTTGCTTGAGCGACATTTATGACGGTACCTGCTCCGATAATCATATCTGGAAAGGCTTTTTGCGCCAGTGAAATGGCTTCTGCGGCGCAAGCCGTCCTATAAGTGATTTCGGCAATGTTTATGCCGCCTTTCGAAACCGCCGCAAGCAACGGAAGGGTATCGCCTATATTGTCAATTTTTATGACGGGAATGATTTTTGTTTTTGAGATTGCTGATAAAATTTCATTTTTGCTGCGCATAACTTCCTCCGTAAAACTGAATTTAGCATATTCGTAATTGTATGTCAAACCTTCTTCGACGAAAAACATAATAACGTTTTTATTCGTCTATATCCATAGGAAGGTCGGCTATCTTTAGTTTCAGCACCTTTTCTATAAACGTTTGCGCAATAGATGGGTCGAACTGAGCGCCTGCGTTTCTTATGATTTCGGCGGCGGCTTGTTCTTTTGTCATGGCTTTTTTGTAGCATCTTTCGCTGGTCATGGCATCATAAGAATCGGCAACCGTCAATATGCGTGACGCCAAAGGTATATTTTCACCCTTCAGACCTCTCGGATAGCCCTTTCCGTCCCATCTTTCGTGATGAAAAAGCACATAATCGGCAATGACGCTGAATTCGTTTGAGGAACTCAATATCCGATATCCGATATCGGGATGCTTGCGCATGGCGCGTCTGTCGCTTTCGGTGAATTTTTCGATTTTGTTCAGCACCTGCTCGTCTATGCCTATCTTGCCTATGTCGTGCATCAGCCCTGCGGTTTCGACCTCTTTTATTTCGTTGAAAGGCAGCTCCATTTCGCCGGCAAGCTGTCGGCAGAAATATGACACTCTTTCGGAATGTAATTTTTCTTGTTCACTTTTTTCTTGCAACGTTTTTAAAATTATTTTGATGCTTTGGCTGCGTTTGCTGCTTCTCTCCGAAAGTTTGCTGCGGTACATTCTGTATTCCGCGCGCTTGTAAACCTCGGTGAAATCCTCGTCATCGTTCTTTTTTGTCGCCCAACCGAAAGATACCGAAATGACTATGTTATCTATTTTATAGTCTTGGATGGACTCGTTTATGCGTCTCACAACTTTTTCGGCATCAACGGAATTTGAACGTGGCATAAGCATGACGAACTCATCTCCGCCCAACCTCGCGACAACATCCTGCGGACGCGCTTCGCTCTCTATTATTTCGGCGACGCGTGTGAGCAGTTTGTCCCCAGACAGATGTCCGAAAGCGTCATTTGTCAACTTCAGACCGTTTACATCCGCCATAATGACAGCCAACGGGAGATTTTCCGAACGTATCAACTTGTCAATACTTTCTTCGTAATACCGCCTGTTCATTATGCCCGTAAGCTGATCGTGATAATTCAAATATTGGATTTTTTCTTCTTTATTTTTTATTTCGGTGATGTCAATATGCGTGCCGACAATAATGCCCGAGAGCGTTCCATCCTCTTTGCGCAGTCTTCTTCCCCTTGAAAGCACCCACACCCAATGCCCGTCAGCGTGCAACATTCTGAAATAATTCTCATATAGGCTGTCATAATTCGACGCGATATATGCATGAAATGTCGCATAGGCGCATGCTTTGTCATCGGGATGCAACAGATTTATCCAGCCCTCTTCGACACTGCTCTCTCCGCTAAATTCCTCACCCTCAGGTTCCTTGCCTATCATGGAATAATATTGCTCGCTTAAATAAAAACCGCCGCGGTTGATGTCATATTCCCATCCGCCGGTATTTGATACGGAAACAATTGTTCTGTATTTTTTTATCAAACGTTTGACTTCTTCTTCGGCGCGTTTTCTTTTTGTTATGTCCGTCAAGGAAAAAATGTATTCTTCCTTTCCCATGCTGACAATTTTGTCAAGGGAAATGATCATATCATAGTATTCGCCGCTTTTCTTTTTTACCAAAGTTTCGTGATTGTGAAAACTTGTTTCGAGCAGGTTGTTTTGTACGCAACCGTGACAGAAGTCGTCGTCAATAAACAATTCCAGCTCCTTAAGCGTCTTGCCCAAAATGTCGTCTATTTTATAATTAAAGAAAGAAAGAAAAGCCTCGTTGACATCGAGAATTTGTGTTCCAGAAGATGTAATTATCATCTTTGTGGGTACCGAATAGAAGATTTTGGACAACCTTTTTTGCGATTCTGCGATATCTGCCACTTGACTATCAATTATTTTTTGGCGCATTGCGACTTCCTCGCCTGATTCTATAAGTTTGAGTTTCTCGTAGTACAAACGGTGATTCAGCCTGGCAATGATTAGCGAAGTAGCAACTGCTATATACGACAGCATCAAGAGAGCAACAACCTGAGCCGTCATACTTACGGCGATGTCGTTCCAAGCGGTTGCTGAATAGTCGTTCAAATAAGCGCCTTTGAAATTGCCTGCGGCATCATAAATCGGCATAAATACCGTGATCCATTTTTCGCCCTCATACTCGATGGGAGCAAGTACAACGGATTTTTTGGTGTCAAGTATGTTTATGTTTTTTTCGTCAGCCTTGGCAAACACCTCACCGGGCGCAGAATAATATTTGGTGCCGGGGCTTTCAGAATCTACAGCAACGACTAACTTTCCCTCTTTAACCATCAAAAAATAGGCAGCTCTTATTGTTTTGTTCAAAGAAACCGTCTTATTTAGGCTATCTTTCAAACCCTTATAGAACTCCTTTTCGACATCAGACTCATCATAATCCAATGAAAAAAGGTCTTGTTTGTTTGTAACTGCGGCAGCTATTTCAATCAGCGCCAGCGCCTCATTCTCGGTTTGTTTCAGGTGATATTTATAAACAAGGGGAATGGTAATTGCCATAATAATTACTAATACAACAGTAAAAAACAGTATAGCTCTTTTGTTGTTCTTTAAAATTATCTTCAGTGTAATCATCGCAATCCTACCTTTTCTTCTTAATTATTATATATTACAATCGACAAAAAATCAATATAATTTGTAACGCATGCGTCGTTACTGCCGATTTTTCTTATCACCTTAAAAATATTTGAAAAATGCTTTATAAAGTCGTATAATATTGGCTATGAACAGACAAATATCAAAATATTTTATGGGTACGCTGGTTCCCGGGCTGCTGCTGAGCGGTCTTGCGGGGATATTTACCGGTGCAGTAGTGTTTTTCTATAAATATTCAGCTCAGCATTTGATTGAGTGGACACAACGGATATACGCTTTTGTTGCCGCCAACCCTATACATATGCTGTGGTTCTTTGCCGCGCTTGCCGCGCTTGCTTTGCTGACGGCGCTTACGCTGAAAGTTGTTCCCGAAGCCGCCGGCGGAGGCATGGCAAAGGCAGCGGGAATTTTGCGCGGACTTATCACCTTCAAATGGTTGAGAATGCTTATCGGCTCGATTGCCGCAAGCCTTTTGGGCTTTGTTGCGGGCTTGCCGCTGGGCACAGAGGGACCCTCGCTTCAAATAGGAGCCGCAGGCGGCGCCGGCACTCATAGACTGACCTCAAAGAAAAAACCCGAATGGAAAAGATATATTATGACAGCCTCTGTTTCGGCAGGCTTCGGAGTGGCAACTGCGGCTCCGCTTGCAGGCGCGGTGTTCGTCCTCGAAGAAATTCACAAGAGGTTCTCTCCTATGCTAATCATCGTGGCTTTCTCCGGCACCCTTGCTGCCACGGCTACAGCAAAGTTCCTTGGTATATGGCTGGGCGTTCCTTTCCAAATGTTTAATTTCGGCGCGTCGACGGCTTTCGGCATTTCGCAAATATGGATACCCATACTTATCGGAATGGCAGCCGGAATAGCCAGTAGCATCTTTAATTCTTTCATGCTGTTCACGGGCAGACTCTTTGACACAAAACTTTCTAAAGTGCCGCAATCGGTGAAATTCATTGCAGTCTTTCTACTCGTTGGCATCTCGGGACTGTTTTTTGCAGATGTCATAGGCGGAGGACACATGCTTATCGAAAAAATAGCCTCTGCCGACATAGTATGGCAGTTGCTGTTGATTTTGTTTTTTCTCAAGATATTCCTAATCGCCGTCTCGTCGTGCTCGGGAGCATCGGGAGGACTTTTTATACCCATGCTTGCGGTGGGCGCCATTGTCGGCGGGCTGCTTGCAACGGCTCTTGTGGCTGCCGGTATGCCTTCTCAGTACTACAAAAATGTTGTTATCATAAGCATGTGCGCCTTTCTTGGCTGTTCGTTGCGCGCGCCTGTCACGGCTTTGGTCTTTCTCATTGAAGCCACCGGCAACTTCAACGGCTTTCTTCCCAGCGCCCTTGCCGTGTTGGTAGCGTATATTGTGCTTGAGACATTGAATATAGAACCGATAAACGATGTCACATTGGGCAGAATGATGCAAAAACTCGATGCAGGCAGACGCTATGATATTATCGACATGGCAATGCAAGTGAAAGAAGGCAGTTTTGTTGACGGAAAAAGTGTGCGCGACATCTTGTGGCCGCCCAATTGCATGGTTCGGCATCTGGTACGCGCCGACCGTCCCGATTCAGAAAAAAAGATGGTAAAGAGCGGCGACAAAAAACTGTTTGCCGGCGACTCCCTGCTCATTCAAGCCTACACCTTTAACAAGAAAAAAACTTTTTCCGAACTGGAAGAGTTGCTCGGAGAGCAGAATTATTATTAATAGGCGAAAAGTTTCCCTGATTGACATAAGATTTATATAAATGCTATACTGTTATTACTTATTTATTAAGTATGAGGTAATAATGAAAAAAATAGCATACTTGCTCATTGCTGCGATATTGCTGCTTGTCGGCTTGACGGCTTGCAATAAAAAAGTAGACATAAAAATTATTATAGACGGCAATGAAGTTGAGACGGTAGCCGTCCCCAAAGGCGCCAAATTGACCGATTTGCTCCCTCCCGAAAAGGCCGGACACGAATTTATCGGTTGGTTTACAGACAGCGGCTTTATCTCGAAATTTGACACAAATGACGGTATAAAGAAGGACATTACTCTCTACGCAAAATACAAAAAAAATACTTATACGCTTACCTTCAAAGCGCAAGGATCGGCGGACATAACCCGCGCCGTAACTTACGGCTCGTCTCTCACCGATATCCCTGCCGTTCCTGACAAAACAGGGCATTCGGGTGCTTGGGACCGCAGCAGTTTCAATAATATTACTTCAGATATAACAATCAACGCAGTCTATACTCCGATTACAATGACCTTGACCTTCAAGGCTGACGGAGCTTCGGACATAAAACGCGAAGTCGGTTATGGCGGCACTTTGACCGATGTCCCTGCCGTTCCTGTGAAAACCGGCAAAAGAGGCGTTTGGGATGTCACCGATTTTTCAAATATCGTAGAGAACAAGATCATAAATGCAGTTTATAAAGACATAATGCTCACCGTCACCTTTGTTTCGGCGCTGGGCGAAGAGTATTTTGAGGAAACAAGGGAGGTTGTCTACGGCAACTCTCTTACGACAATTCCGCAGCCGAAATCTTATGAAGGACATACGGGCGCTTGGAAGAGCGCACAATACACTAACATCATTTCGGATTTGATTGTCAATGCGATATATACGCCCATGCCGTATATCATAAAATTTATTGATGCCAACGGCAATGAAATACATAGACTTGAAATAGCCTACGGCGTAAAAATATCCGATGCCGTTGCCGCGATAACCGACGATGGCATAAAAAGTAAAATTTTGGAGGCAAGAAATGAAGACTTGCCGCGCGAGAACCAAAGCACGAGCAATGTGAATTTCCGATACGGCGAAATTTCAGGCACTGCCGATATCAATTCCATTGTTCGTCAAAATTATGATTTTTATCTCATATATGACGTAAAAATAAACGTTACGTTCCACCTTCAAGGCGGAGAATTCGACGGAGAAACGGCATTTGTTGACGGCGTACCTAAAGAGATGATTGCAGGTGACACAGTAGCCGCACCCAATCTGAAACCATATCCCGGCTACCGCTTCGAGGGATGGTATACCGCCGAGACAGAAGGTTCTCCCGTGATTTTTGACACGGCTCTTGCCGCAGAAGATTTCTCTGCTTACGCCGTTTGGACCCAACTATTTTGCGACATCTCTTTCCCCGATATCGACGGCATAACCTTCGAATATCAAGGCAGTACCGAACACTTAAGCTACGATTCGAACTTCTCGTTTAGCGTCACCGCAGCCATTGAAATTCTGGAAATAATGGGCAATATGCTGCCGCTGACAGAGCAAGACGGCGTGTACACTCTGACTTCAATAGAGGACGACATAAATATTGCTGTACGAACAAATGATCTCGACATATTCACGCTACGCTTTTTTGAAGAGAACAACGAGTTGCCCCTTTATATGCGAAGCGTCACGCAAGGCGAACCCCTCGGAAAAGAGCCGCCGTTGCCGCAAAGATCCGGAGCCGTGGGATACTGGTACAATGACGGCGAACAATTTGATTTTGCCACGGCGATATCTTCGAATATGGACTTTGTTACACGATATTTTGCATCCAACTATGCCATAAACTATCATATTGACAACGAAATTATTGTCGGCTATGTCGAATACGGCAGCACAGACTATGAATTTTTATCACCGACAAAGAAAGCAGACTTGCTTTTTGACGGGTGGTTCTATGATGCTGCTTGGACTGTCCGAGCCTCCAAACAAGACATCGCCGCGCAAGGCACATCCGTTGACCTTTTCCCAAAATGGATAGCAGAAACGACGGTCTCCCACTCCGTTATTGGAAAATGGGTAGGCGAAATGATGCTACTTGAATTTTTTGAAAACGGCAATGTGCGCATAAACGACGGCATATATTTCTTCGAGTGCGCTTTCTCGGCATCCGAAACAATATCCATTCTCGAGGAAGAACTTTCTTATGACGACGTAACTTTGATTTTCCGCAACAAAACGCTGACAAGAACAACCGATTCATATATATTTGTTGATTTTGACGGTATTACCGCTGTTATGGTCGAAGGCAACACCGTCGAACAACCTACCGAGACCGCCGGCAAGTACTGGTATTATGACGAAGAAACGACTATACCCTTTGAATTTGGCAAAGAGTTGAAGGCTCAAGATATCACCAACAATATTATAAAACTTTACGCCTTGGATTTTCGGTTGGTGACGCTGCGCTTCAACCCCATGGGCGGCACCACCGACGGCAATATCACCGAAGAAGTCTTCACCATAAAGAAAAATGAAAGCGTGCTTCCCTCCTTGATAACAAAAGCCTTAAAAACCGGTTATGTGTTCTTGCATTGGGCGTTGGAAGGAACACAAACGCTTGTTGACATAAGTTACTTGAACACCTTCGATGAATTTTCTCTGAACGTATACGCAGTATACGCTACCACTGAAGAATATAGCGGAGAGACCATATCAGGGAAATATTCGGCAACAAGAGGCGACGAAATAATTTTGGCAGAGTTTTCTGAAGACGGCAGCTATCAAATAGTGTTTTTTGACCTCATCAAACTTACGATGCGCCGCAGCATAAAACAATACTACAATCATTCTGAAAGCGGCTTCGTCGGCGGCAACGGTCTTGCAATTACTATAAGCGGTGACAACTTGGATATGACACTGCCTGATGAAAATCAAAGTATCACCTTAAACACTCATACGCTGAGTTATGAAAATGCTCGTTATGTGAATCTCGAAATAGAAGGTAGCACACTGGTTTTCTCTCCCGACGGAATCACCCTTGACGAAATACAATATTCTCCTATTGCACAAAACGGCAATACCTATTATTGTTCATTCGAAAATAACTCCATAACAATTTTCACTGCCCTTGAGATTGATCTTAATCCTGAGATATGGGAGAAACAGGCAGAAGTTGCAGTTGAATTCCCGACAGATTATCAGGGAAGCTAT
>CAYJBS010000050.1:0-12527 GCA_964368435.1 uncultured Christensenella sp.
TATATATATTAATATAACATAACAGATAATATAAATCAATAAGAAAAGTTTAAAAAGATTAACAGATAAAAGTTAATTATTTGAATTTTTTTGCGGCAATGTCAGAAATCCTTTCGAGATATTCTTTTATGCCCTTGGGATTAGAGAGGCGTTCTATGCGGTTTGAGGACAATACAAACTTTGACATACCGCCTGCCCCTGCGGCAAAGATCGAGGTTGTCTCCTCCATCATGTCGACATTATAAACACAAGCCTTGCCCTTTTTGCAGAAACCTGTATTCTCGAGGTTGTCAGCCATGTTCTTTTGGCGATACATATAATATGGGCGATACTCCTCTTCGAAAAGTCTTTTGTGCGCATAGCTTATCATTTGCTCGGCAATGCCGAACGGCTGTTTTTCTCTGTCGGCTATGACTGCGCCTCGCTTCAAAGAAAGAGTATGAACGGTGATATTTTGCGGCGCAAGTTCAATCGCCCTCTCGACACTGAAGAAAAAATCTTCTGCGCTTTCGCCTTCAAGCATAGCAATCAAATCCATATTTATGTCAAAGCCTAGCTGCCTTGCCTCGGCGTATGACTGAAAAATATCTTGTACTGTATGCTTTCTGCCGATGATGTCGAGAGTTTTTTTGTTGAAACTCTGCGGATTTATCGAAATGCGTGTGACTGCGTTTTTTTTCAGCATAGCCAGCATATCGCTGTCTATTGTATCGGGTCTGCCTGCCTCAACCGTGAACTCCACACCGCATTCCGCAATCGGCAACAAAATGTTCTCGAGATGCTCCTTGCCTATGCTTGTCGGCGTGCCGCCGCCTACATAAACAGAACGCAAATTCAGTCCGTTGTCGATGATATGTTTTTTTATTACTTCCGTTTCGGTATTGACCGCCTTTACATAATCCGGCAACATCTTCTTTACCCGGCCCACTTCGCTGCTGATAAAAGAACAATAGTTGCATCTTGTAGGACAAAACGGAATGTTTATAAAAATATCACAATCCTTCGAGTCGCGGGAATATATGCCTTTTTGGTTCGAAACAACCTCGGAAATCAATGCCGCTTTTTCTTGAGATACTCTGAATAATGTTTTTAGGGTATCCAAAGTATTGCTATTGGTTTCCGAAAGTTCATAAAACAATTTTGTCGGGCGAACTCCCGTCAAACTGCCGTAAGGTAAGTCTATTTCCAAATACTCGGATAAATAATCATATAAACCGTTTTTTAACAAGCGTTTAACGATTTTTTTGTACACGCTCAAATCGCTGTTGTCTATCTTTTCGGATAACTTCTTTGCTTGTGTAAAGCTGCTTGAAATCTCTACAAAAAAACAGCCGTCTTGATAGTCATAATCGGTACGCAAAAAATCCTCCGCCGTTTCGTCAAGCGTAAAATAAGGGCTAAAAGCTCTGGGAATGTCCTGAACGTCGTTCAAAAAATTTTGTGCGTCAAATAAAAAGCGCGCTCTTATGGTTTTCATCGAAGTATGGGATTGTATTGCCGTTCATGCGAGAGCGTCGTATCTCCCATATGTCCGGGCAATACTTTGTAGTCGCATTCAAGCGCAAAAAGGCTTGAAAGTGACGCCTGTAATTGTTGCATTGAGCCACCTTGAAAATCCGTTCTGCCATAGCTTTCTTCGAACAAGGTGTCGCCGCTGAATATGTTGTCTTCAAAAATCAAACAACAGCTTCCTCTGCTATGACCGGGTGTATGCAGTATCGTAAAAGTCATTTCTCCGACCTTGATTTGTTCGCCGTCGGAAAAAAATTCGTCTGCCGAAATAGGCGTCATCCGAACTCCCATTTGTCTTGCCAAGCCACCACTTTGGAGCAAATCGGCATCGTCGGGATGAATAAAGACCTTAGCTCCGTCAAGCTGAAACTTTCGCGCATCGAGAATATGATCAAAATGCCCGTGCGTAAGAAGTATTGCCGACGGAGTTTTGCCCTCGCCTGCAAGATAGGCTCTTATGTCGGCATAACCGCCGCCCGGGTCTATTATTGCCGCTTCTTTTTGCCCTGCGGAAGTAATTACATAACAATTGGTCTGTAAATATCCTACGGCAAAACGTTTGATTTTTGTCATAGAGCCGCGGCGATTGCATCGAGGAACTCGTCTGTGCTGACGCCCTTTGCCGCCACCCCGTCACTTGCGAAAATACCGGACAAGTCCTTAGTCATTGTGCCTTTCTCTATCGTTTCAGTGGACGCCTTCTCGAGTTTGTCGGCAAAGTCCGAAAGTTCGGGCAAGTTGTCAAGCTGTCCCCTCTTTCGTAGCGCGCCTGTCCAAGCAAAAATAGTAGCCATGGGGTTTGTGGAGGTGGATTCGCCTTTCAAATGTTTGTAGTAATGTCTTGTGACCGTGCCGTGCGCCGCTTCGTATTCGTAGTTGCCTTCAGGCGACACCAAAACAGAAGTCATCATGGCAAGAGAGCCGAACGCAGTGGCGACCATGTCGCTCATAACGTCGCCGTCATAATTCTTGCATGCCCATATCATTCCGCCGTTTGAGCGGACTACTCTGGCTACGGCATCGTCTATTAGTGTATAGAAATATTCTATTCCCGCTTCTTCGAACTTTTTGGCATATTCATTCTCATAGACTTCTGCGAAAATGTCCTTGAAACGGTGATCGTATATTTTGCTGATAGTGTCCTTCGTTGCGAACCATAAGTCGGTCTTTGTGTCCAAAGCGTAATTCATACAGCTTTTTGCGAAAGAGCGTATGCTCTTGTCTGTATTATGCATTGTTTGTACAATACCGCCGCCGACAAAATCAAAAATAACCTTTCTTTCGCCATTTGGCATGACCAGTTCCGCCTTGCCCTCTGTTGCTGTATATGCCTCTACTCCGCTATATACATCGCCATATGCGTGACGGGCAATAGTAATGGGATTTGTCCAAGCCGGCAACAACACCTGCACACCCTTCGCCATGATAGGCGTGCGGAATACCGTACCGTCCAGCAACGCTCTTATGGTGCCGTTGGGGGACTTCCACATTTTTGATAGTTTGTATTCCTCTACTCTTTGGGCATTGGGAGTGATAGTAGCGCACTTGACGCCTACACCGTATTTCTTTATGGCATTCGCCGCATCGACAGTAACTTTGTCGAGAGTCTTTTCTCTTTCTTCAAGTCCGAGGTCATAATATTCTGTTTTCAGATCGATAAACGGCAAAAGCAATTTGTCTTTTATTTTTTGCCAAATAATTCTTGTCATCTCGTCGCCGTCCATTTCAACAATCGGCGTTTTCATGGTTATTTTCATTGGTCCTCCGTAAGTTAGAATTCTTTTACATTTTTGTTTTTGTATACACAGAAGCTGATATCGGCGCCGTTGTCTTCGACCTTTGGGCTTTGTTCAACGCATTGCCAGCCATCCAGCTCGTCGAGGTTTTCGAAAAACACCGCCGCTTCGCCGTCTGCGTCAACCTTTGTGATATAAGCCGTGTCACAATACGGCAACATAGTTTTATAGAACATTGCGCCGCCGACAATGAACACTTCGTCGGTGTCAAAATCTTTCAAGATTTCCGACAGCTGTTCAAGGCTTTGCGCCACGATGCAATCATCACGCTGTCCCCCCGGGAAAAGCACAATGTTTGTTCTTCTCTTCAGCGGTTTGCCGCCGGGAAAGGACAACAAAGTGTTGCTACCCATTACGATGACCTTGTCGAGAGTCTTTTCGCGGAAATATTCCATATCTTTTTTCAAATCGAACAGCAGCCCGTTGTTTTTGCCGATGCCCCAGTTCTTGTCTACTGCAACTATTGTTTTCATATCGCCACCGGCAGTCTTGTGCCCAGAAGAGAAAATTTGTAGTTCTCCAGAGCAAAGTCCTCTACTTTATAGCTGTAAAAATCTTCTTTTTCGTTCATTATGAGTTTTGGCGCGTCATATTGCGGTCTTTTTATGATCTCTTCAAGTATCGGAATGTGTCTGTCATAAATATGCGCGTCGGCAACTACATGCACAAGTTCGCCTGCAACCAGTCCGCTTGCGGCGGCAAGCATCTTGACGAGTATGCTGTATTGCACCACGTTCCAATTGTTGGCGACTACCATATCTTGCGAACGCTGATTGAGAATGGCATTGAGCGTGTTTCCCGATGTGTTCAAAGTCAGCGAGTATGCGCAAGGATAAAGATGCATTTCGTGAAGGTCTGTATGATTGTACATGTTTGCGATTATTCTGCGGCTCTGCGGATTGTTGCGCAAATCAAAAAGCAGCCTGTCTACCTGATCGAATTCGCCCTCTTTGTAGATATGCTTCTGCGCCAACTGATAGCCGTATGCCTTGCCTATCGAACCTGTCTCGTCAGCCCAAGAGTCCCAAATTTTGCTATTCAAATCATTGACATTGCTGGACTTTTTTTGCCAAATCCAAAGAATCTCGTCAATGGCGGCTTCAAAATTTGTTTTTCTGATAGTCAAAATAGGAAATTCGCCTTTCAAATCGTAGCGAGTGACCAAACCGAACTTCTTTATGGTGTGGGCAGGCGTGCCGTCCTCCCATTTCGGTCGAACATCAAGCGACGTATCCCAAAACCCGTTGTTCAAAATATCTTTGCAATTTTTAATAAATACTTTGTCGGCAAGACTCATACTCTTTCTCCTAAAAAGACAATTAGTATTAGTTTTACATTTTTTATGACATTTGTCAAGTAAACCACACTTAAAGGTGCCGTGCAAGACAAGGTTTCGGTCATTCGTCAAAGAATTGCAATTCACGCATTTTACTTTCATCATCAATGTGTTATAATTATTAAAAACACTCGGGGATATTTATTAAGGATTTTTTATAATGCGCACGATTTACAACAAGTACAAGGAACGACTGATAGAAATAAGCGGCAGAAATCGCAGCCTTTTTTTGCGCCGTATCGTAAAAAAATACAGCTATGACATAGGCGCAATTCTCGAAAAAAACAATGACAACGATTTGTTTACCGATTTTCTTTGGCAAGCCAAAAGGTCTTATACCCTGTTGAACGAAAAAATAACAAAAAAGCTCTGCAAACAAGCGGAAATCGAAGGCTTGGACGAAAAAGCACTGCTCGAAAAAGCCACATTGTCACGCAACATCGCCGATTTGAAATATCTGAAAAGAGAAACTGAGGAGTTAGAGAAAGAAACGGGCAGATACGAACTTTTTATCGGCTATCCCTTTGTTATCGGAGCCATTACTCCGGAAATAAGTGTGCGCGCGCCGTTGCTGCTTTTCCCCGCAGAAATTGAAATCGACCGTGACACCGTCAAACTCAATCTCATTCCCAATCAGCCGGTATCGCTCAACAAGAGCTTTTTACTTGCCTACTCGAAGGAACACAACATCAAAACCGAGAACCTAATTCAGGAGTTTGACCCGCAGAACGAAAACAATTTTCACAACCCTTACGATGTCATCGAATATCTCATAAAACTCGGTTTCAAAATGAAATATCTGAAACGAAAAGGCTTTCTGCCCTTCGATGACAAGGAACAAAAAAGTGAGGGTCCGGAAATAAAGAATATGGCAGTGCTGGGGCGCTTCCCTCTTGCCGACTCGATTTATAACGACTATTTACTTCTCGAAAAAGGCAACCTGTCGACACCGTCCATAGATATGCTGTTGAAGGGCAAATCTCCCTCCACGCGCATTATGAAGCGCAAGAAAAAACCTGTTTATCTGCCGCCTTACGCCATAAACGATTTGGATTATGCGCAAGAAAACGCCATCGAAGAAATAAACCGTCATGACAACATCGTAATCTACGGTCCCCCCGGCACAGGCAAAAGCCAAACCATCGTAAATATCATCAGCGATGCTCTTTGCAAAAACAAAAAAATACTGGTAGTCAGCCAAAAAAGAGCGGCTCTTGATGTGGTGTTCTCCCGACTGGGAAAACTAAACTCAAAAGCCATGCTGATGCCCGACCCCGAAAAGGACAAAATATATTTCTTCGACCGTTTGAAGCAGATGCACACGCAGACGCTTTCAAACGACTATGCCGACAATCTGAAAAAATACAACCGCAACGATCTTAACATAAAAAAAGAACTCGAGACACTGAAAGACATTGACGACACACTTTTCACAAAAACGCCTTTCGGACTCAGCCTTCAAGAAATGTATTCGGAGAGCTACAACATCGGCAAGGACACCAAAGATTATTTGTTCTACAAAGCTTTGCTGTCGACGAATATTATTCATAAAAATTATGTCGAGCTTGCCGAGGATTTGAAGTTCATAAAAGACAAAAATCTGCCGAGGCTCTTCATCGACAAACTGGAACTTGTCAAACAAAACCCCATGGTCGAGCATATTCGCATTGATCTCGATATGCACAAACTAAAAGAGGCTCATTCATTCATAACAAAAACGCTTTCGGCGCCGTTGGTGCCTTTCGATTCTACAAAATATCCATATAGCAGATATTTGACGACATTTTATCTCGAAGACGCCGCCTCAAACAGGAAATCCATTCGCAATGTCGCCGAGATCATCACACGAATAGAACATCCGGCGCTAGCAAAATGGCTGTCTTATTCCACTTTCCCGGTATTGTGGCTTTTTTATCCCGTTGTCAGAATGAAATTCAACAAACTTAGCGAAGATATTATGATTGATCTCAATATCGCCGCCCACGCTTTGGAGCTGTTTGCAAGCCAGTTTACTCCGCTAAAAAATGTTCTCGACAAAGAAGGCTTTGCGCTTGCTATTGGCGGACTGATAAACGGCAATGCCGAATTTTTGAAGAATCTGCTTGTGGCTCTGCAAAACTATGTCACCATCAGAGATATGAACAAGGAGCTGTCGGCGCTTTCTCCCGGCGTTGCCGAACTTTTGACCTTCGCATATTCCCGTTGCGAAAAGGATTTGCCCTCTTTTAATGCCGCCGTCGACAAGATTTTGCCGCTACGTATTTATCATGAGATTGTAGAGCACAGTGAATATATCGAAGAACGGCTGTCAAAAACAGTTATGTTCGACTCTTTCCGAGACCGTGTTTTGAGTCTGAAAGCCGATCAGCGAGAGCTGTCCAAAGTGCTTGCAATGGACAGATTCTCCTTTGATTATACCGACTTCTTCAAAAATTCCGAGGGCTCAAAGGATTATTTATACCAAATACAAAAACAAAGGGCGCTTTGGCCCGTTCGCCGCATGATAGAATATTTTGATGCATACCTCTTTCGGCTTTTTCCCTGCTGGCTGCTTTCACCGCAAGCCGTAAGCACTATTTTGCCGCTAAGAAGAGATATGTTCGACCTTGTGGTTTTTGATGAGGCGTCACAAATTTTTATTGAAGCCGCCCTGCCCTCGATTTATCGCGGCACCAGAATAGTCGTTGCAGGCGACAACAAACAGCTGCGCCCCACATCGGGTTTTGTCAGGCGGTATCTGGGCGATGACAGTTTCGACTATAACATGGATTTATCGACGCAAGCGGCTTTGGAAGTGGAATCTCTGCTTGATCTTGCGACGGCGAAATATCAACCCGTCAACCTTTCGTACCACTATCGCAGCAACAGCGCGGAACTGATAGATTTCTCAAATATGGCTTTTTATGAGAACCGTCTGCAAATTGCGCCCAACATCACAAAAAATACCGAGAATCCCCCTATTGAACGCATAAAGGTCAAAGGCTCCTGGAAAAACAGACACAATCACGAGGAAGCGCTGGCTGTAACAAAACTTGTAAAAACGCTATTGAAAGAGCGAAAGAACAATGAATCAATAGGCATTGTCACCTTCAATATTGAACAAAAGGAATATATCGAGGATATGCTTGATGCCGAAGCCGACAAGAACTCTGTTTTCCGCAGAGAATACGCGCGTGAGCAACACCGCATAATTGACGGCGAAAATTTCGGGATATTCGTAAAGAACCTAGAGAATGTTCAGGGTGACGAGCGAGATATTATTATTTTCAGCATCGGCTATGCGCGCAACGATTTCGACAAGGTCGTGGCGCAGTTCGGCTCCCTCTCGATGGAAGGCGGCGAAAACCGTCTGAATGTGGCTATCACCAGAGCCAAACAAAAAGTATATCTAGTCACAAGCATCGAGCCCGAGGAATTAGACACCGTAGAATCGACAAAAAACAACGGTCCGAAACTGCTCAAAAAATATTTGCAATATGCGCGCGCCGTCAGCGAAACGAAAGAAAAAGATATCAAACATCTGCTGTCGACATTTGACACCAAACCAAAAATGCCGTCGAAGATCGGAGCATATGAGGAACAAATAAAAGAGGAACTGGAGAAACTCGGCTACAAAGTCGACACCAACCTGGGCAACACCAACTACAAATTATCGCTGGGTATTTATGACGATAAACTGAATATGTATGTTCTGGGCGTTGAATGCGACTATCAAGCGCACAACTCAGGAGAAAGCGTGCTTGAACGTGATGTCTACCGCATAAAATTCCTTGAAAGCAGAGGTTGGAAAATAGTCCGAGTATGGTCGAGAGACTGGTGGCAATCAAGGAAAAAGGTACTTGACGACCTTGTGACGCTTATTGAACACCAAAAAATCAAGCTTGAACGAGAACAGGCAATGTAATTATTTTTTAATCGAGTTGAAAGCCTTTGAGCCTTTGTAGTGCGTCAGCACATTGGAATAAAACGAGGTGATAAGGTTTTTTTCTTTTTCGTAGCGGCGCGCCGCCTCATCTGCCATAATTTTTACTATGCCCGACAGTCCGACAGTCTTTGCAAACAAATAATGACCTAAAGAGCCGGGAATGGAATTTATTTCGTTGACAAACAGCCTCTCGCCCTGCGCCAAGTAGTCCACGCGCACAACTCCCGTCAATCGGAAATCCTTATAAACGCTCTTTGTCAAATCGGCAACACGCTGAGCAAGTTTCTCATCGATTTTTGCGGGAAATTCCTTCTTTTGCGGCGCTTTTGCTCCGCATATGTATTTGTCGTTATATGACAAAAAACCGCCCTCTACATAAGGTCTTTCGATACCGCTGACTAATATTTCTTCACCGTTCTTTACTGCGGCGCAATTGAGTTCTATGAATTCTTCCAGACAGCTTTCCACCAGCAAAAAATCATCGTATTTTCTGCCCAGTTCCACCGCTTCGACAAGCTCCGCAAAGTTTTTTGCTTTTGATATTCCGATACTTGAACCAAGCCGAGCCGGCTTGACAATGACGGGATATGAAATTTTTTCTTTTACTGTTTTCTCATCTTCCTGCGGCGCAAGCACGGCATACGGCAAAACATCATAGCCATATGACTCAAGCAGTTTCTTTGTCAAAACCTTGTCCATAGTCACGGCGCTAGCCGCCACCCCGCTTGAGGAGTAAGGTATTTTGTTGATTTCAAAATATCCCTGCAATGCGCCGTCCTCTCCCTCTCCTCCGTGTGTGCAAAGCAAAGCGCAATCAACTTTAAAAAGTTTTTTGAGTTTCTTACCTGCGGCATACATATATCCGTCGGAAAAAATCACCTGCGTAAACTTCTTTTTGTCAAACTTTATGAAACTGTCGAGGCTTTCCAGACCTTTGCCGATATAGAACAAACCTTGATAGAGGTACACCTGTGTTTTGCGGTACTCTTTGAGATTTATTGCATGATAGGCGTATGCGGCTGTAATTATTGAAATGTCGTGTTCACAGCTCTTTCCGCCGAAAATAATTACCAGTTCCTTCATCTCTCTCCTTAATATCCGTCAGGCAAATCGTTTTGTATCAGTAGCACATCTCCGCCACGCAAGATTCTACGGAAGTTTTTTTGCGCCTCGCGCAAGTCTTTGAAGGTGTGGATTTCTCCGCCGAAGCCTCCGCCGACAAGTCCGCTCTTTATGGCTTGTTTGTTACTGCCGCAGAGTATGACGATATCGGCAATCTTGGATATAAGTCGACCGAGAAAGATGTTTATGTCAGTTCTTTCCCCCGTTTCGACTATGCCTTGCGAGAATACCACCTTCCTGCCCTCAAAGTCCCTCATTGCTTCGAGTGCCGCCGACGCGCCTTCAATGTTGCAGTTATAGCTGTCGTCAATAATCGTGATACCGTTGGCTTCGATAATCTCCATTCTGTGGCTGACGGGTTTCAGAGAGGCTATCACAGAAAGCAACGTTTCGTCGGTTACTTGGAACTGTTTTGCAACGACGAATGCCAACAGTATGTTTATGATGTTATGCTTTCCGAGCAACCTTGTTGCGCACGGCAGTCTTTTGCCTTGATAAACGATTTCAAATTTACTGCCGTTACTGTCGGTTTTTATATTGTCTGCAAAAATATCATACGACGCATCAAAGCCTACTATGCTCTTTTTTACCCGACATTTGTAATACATATGTTTTGCGTAGCAATTTTCTCCGTTAAAAACACAATAACCGTTCTCAGGCAGAGCGTTGACAAGCTGCTGTTTTTCACGATAGATGTTTTCGAGTGTCTTGAAGGTCTCCATATGCTGACGGGTGACGCCGGTTATTACGGCATAGGTCGGTTTGACAATATCTGCAAGTTCCCGAATGTCGCCTGTCTTTCTTGCGCCCATCTCGGCAATAAAAATATCCGTCGCATCGTTTATGTCATTTACGGCTTTTGCTATTCCCAGCGGAGTGTTATAGCTCGCCTTTGTGGCGTTGACATTGTAGACCTTCGACAGCATTTCATCGAGAATGTTTTTGCAACTGGTCTTGCCAAAACTGCCCGTTATGCCGATTTTTATCAAAGTTTTGTTGCGTAGCAACTTATGACGGGCTATCTCGACATATTTTCTGTTGTTGAGTGTTTCGAATGGTTTCAAAATCATAAATGCCGCATAACAAAAAAACGGGCAGAATATCAGCGCCAGCCACACAATAGCGGTGTAAACATATCGGTCCTTGAAAAGTATAGCCGCCCAAAACGGCGCGCAAAGCAAAGCGTATGCTACACAAAGCCTCTTTGCTCTTGCGGTAAAAACAAATTTACTTTTTTTCCTAATATAAAGCAGTACGTACAAAACGATCAACAATGCAAAAAACACCGCCGTGATTATATCGTTTATCAGCGTATCTAAAATGCCTGCAAGCAGTACAAATACTATGGAACACACCAACAACCCCAAGGTGTTGAACAAAAAAAATTGTTCGTTGCTATAACTTTGTTTGATTTTATAATTATTCAGCTGCAGCATTGTGTAATAATGCAGCGCGTATATACACATGAGCGCATAAAACAGCGCAGTTGTAGCGTATCTCATTTTTATCCCTCAGCAAGAAAGCTCTTGAGTATTAATAAAACCTCAAAAGGACGGTCAAGGTATGAATGGTGTCCGGCGCCTTTCAAAACAACAAGTCCGCTGCCAATGATGCCTTTATTCAGCTTTCTTGCCATATATATGGGAGTTTCTTTGTCGTTGTTCCCCCAAACAATAAGAGTCGGTAGTGTAATATTTGGTAGCAATCCGACCAAATTTTCGTTAACAATATTGACAAAGGTTTTTTTCTTAATGTCCGGCAACTGCCGATAATCGGAAGAACCTGCCTTGTGTTGAATGTTGAGAAATTTTAATAATTTGTGGCGAAAAACTTTGAAATAATAACCGACACCTCTGCGAGGGCGCAGTCCTGCAGCATCAATGAGCGTCATCTTTTCCAACAGATATCCGTATTTTGCCGCAATTTTTATGGCAACCCGTCCCCCAAAAGAATGAGCGACAAGTATAACGCTTTTCATTTTATAATGTTGAATAATGTCGATAACCGACTGAACAAAATCGTCAAGAGTAAGTGCAAAATCAGGATGAGGCGTCTCGCCAAAACCATAAAAATCCAGCAGCGTAACTCGGTACTCGGAGCAAAGTTGTTTGGCTAATCCCATAAAACTGACAAC
This sequence comes from uncultured Christensenella sp., assembly GCA_964368435.1. Taxonomy (GTDB): domain Bacteria; phylum Bacillota; class Clostridia; order Christensenellales; family DTU072; genus DTU072. The sequence continues at coordinate 11,826 of CAYJBS010000050.1, forward strand.
GCTTCCGCCCCAGCCGTGCAGAAAAATAATATCCTCGCCTTCGCCGAACTGGATATGATTTATTAAGATACACCCCTCCTATAATTGTTTCCAATATATCAAAGCATCTTGGGTGTTTTTATAATATTTTTTTCTGGCGCCGCTGAGAACAAATCCTAGCTTTTCATACAAAGCCTTCGCCGCATCGTTGTGGCTTTTTACTTCCAGCGTCATTGCCACGATGCCGCGCGATTTTGCGTCGCTAATAAGATATTCGACAATACTTTGTCCGATACCGCTTTTTCTGTACGTCGGCGCAACGGCTATATTCATTATATGCGCCTCATCTATTATGTGTGCATAGCCGCCGTAAGCTATTACATTATTCTCTTTGACGGCGACAACATAACGCTTGCTTTGGTCTTTCAACTCGTTTGCAAACAATGACAAACTCCATGCTTCGTCGTCAAAACAAAGTATGTCAAGTTGCGCCACACCTGAAATGTGTTGCGTTTGCATTGCGGTATAAATTATGTTTTGGGTATCTGTTTTCATAAATTATGTGACCTAAAGTCCCTTTTCTATTTCGGCTGAAGATTTTTTCAGATAGAAGGGTTTTGCTACTACCGAGAAATGTCCCTCTTCAATCTTTTTCTTCATGAGAGCAAGCAAGCCTTCGGGGTTTGCCGCAGTGTGAAAGATGCGTTTCTCGGAGTACTTTTC
>CAYJBS010000051.1:0-12335 GCA_964368435.1 uncultured Christensenella sp.
ATTATATATAATATATATATTATAACAGTATTTAATAATATTGTAAAGAAAAAAAGGGCACGACCTACTGTCGCCCTTTTGTTGAAAATTCAGAATTTGTGTCGAATTATTTTGAAAGCTTCTCGATCAACTCGTATATGCGCTGAAGGTCGTCTTTCGAAAAATAATCTATCGTAATGCGCCCCTTCTGCTCATTGCCGATGAGTTTTACTTTGGTCATAAAAACTCTGTTCAAATTGTTGGCGAAGTCCCTCATTTCGGCGCTCATCTTGGCTTTTTGTTCTTCGCTCATCTTCTTCGGTTGTTTCTCGGGGTGGAGATAATAGCGCACCATCTTTTCCAGTTCGCGCACCGACAGCTGTCCGTTTTCCGACAATTTTGCCATCCGTAGCTGTTCTCCCGAATCGATGACGGGAATAAGCGTTCTGGCGTGTCCTGCGCTGAGCCGATCTTCTCTCACCATTTGTTGCACTCTTTTGTCAAGCGTCAACAGTCTCAAGGTGTTTGCGATGCTCGGACGGGCTTTGCCTATTCTTTTTGCTACCTCTTCCTGCGTCAAATCATATCCGTCCATAAGCTCTTTCAATGCTTCGGCGGCTTCAATGGCGTTCAGATCCTCTCTTTGGAGGTTCTCAATGAGGCTTATTTCGCGGGTCTTTTGGTCGGTGAGTTCCTTTACGATAGCCGGCACTTCGTGTATTCCTGCCCTTTTGGCGGCGCGGAAGCGGCGCTCTCCGGCTACGATTATGTAAAAGCTGCCTTCCTTTTTCAGAACAAGCGGTTGCAGTATGCCGTATTCTCTGATGGAGTCGGCAAGTTCGGCAATTCCCTCTTCATTAAAGCTCTTTCTGGGCTGTCCCGGATTGGGCTTTATGTTGTCAAGTGGAATAAAAAGTATCTTGTCGCTTTTGGCGGCGCCGATTCTCTCGTCCTCAACATTTGCCAACAGTTGGCTTATTCCTTTTCCCAGTTTCTTTGCCATGCTTGCCTCCGCTTTTGATTATATGATAGCACCTTTTTATATTCTTGTAAATTACAAAGGTGATTTTTTCGGTTTGTTCTGACCTCTGGGGTATATTTCGGGAGTTTGAGCGGTTTTTTCGACGATAACCAAATGCCTTGTAAAGGTGCCCATAAGCTTGTATTCTCTGTTTTCGATGACTCTTCCCCGAAGTTTTGTCAGCGCATTTTTTGCGCCGTCCAGTTCTTCTTGAACCTTATCGCCTTTGTATGCTATCAGCCTGCCGCCTACTTTCAAAAACGGAAGGGCATACTCTACAAGTGTGTTCAGCGGAGCCACCGCTCGCGCCAAAACGCAGTCGTACTTTTCGCGGTGTTCTTTTGCCTGCGCCGCATCCTCTATTCTGCTGTGAATTGCAGAAATCTCTGAAAGTTTTAATGCCTTAATTGCTTCATTCAGGAAACCTACTCGCTTGTTTAGGGAGTCCAAAAGCACAAATTCATTGCTCGGCAAAAATATCTTCAGCGGCAGAGACGGAAAGCCGGCTCCGCTGCCGATATCTATAATTTTGTCGCCCTTTTGAATATAATCCAGTCCGGCAAGGCTATCGATAAAGTGCTTGTGTATGATTTCTTCTTCGTCGGTAATCGCCGTCAAATTAAACTGCGTATTATAAAAAAGCAACAACTTCGTAAATTCTTGCAATAGGTTTTCTTGTTTCGGGCTTATGTCAAAACCCTCTATTTTCATAATTTCTGCAAGCCGTTCCATCTTATCTCCCGTTTTTGTTCAGCCATATCATCAGCACGACTATGTCCGCAGGATTGACGCCGGAAATTCTTGAGGCTTGCGCCAAGCTCAGCGGCTTGATCTTGTCAAGTTTTTGCTTCGCCTCGTTGCGCAATCCGTCGATTTCGGCATAATCTATATCGGGCGAAAGTTGCTTCTCTTCCATTCGCTGCGTTTCTCTTATGGATGCCTCTTGTTTTTGCAGATATCCTTCGTATTTTATTTCCGTTTCTATCTGTGAAAGCAACTCGTAATCAAGTTCTTTCAAGCTTTCGTCGATTGCAAGCAAGTCATCACGGTTGAGAACGCTTCTTTTGAGTATCTCCCGTCCTTTTATGCCGCCTTTGGGTCTCGGCTCGTTTTTTTCAGCAAAGACCTTCTCCACCGCTTTCGGCGAATAGCTTTTGTTTAGCCGCTCTTTTATTTCTTGCATGGTTTTTATTTTGTTTTTCAAGCGAATATATCTTTCTTCGTCTACTATGCCTATATCATAGCCCTTTTGCGTCAGCCGCAAATCGGCGTTGTCCTGCCTCAGGTACAATCGGTGTTCGGCGCGCGAGGTCATCATCCTGTAAGGCTCGTTGGTGCCTTTGGTGACTAGATCGTCGATAAGTACGCCAATATATGCCTCGTTTCTTTTCAATACAAAAGGCGGTTTCTTTTCAATAAACAATGCGGCGTTGGTTGCGGCTACCAAGCCTTGCGCCGCCGCCTCTTCGTAACCGCTGGTGCCGTTTATTTGTCCTGCGGCAAACAAACCCTCAATGCCTTTTACGGCGAGCGTAGGTAGCAACCGTTGCGGATCGATACAGTCGTATTCTATGGCATAGCCGTATCTTGCTATGACGGCATTTTCCAGTCCTTTGACTGAATGCACCATTTTTTCCTGTACGTCGAACGGCATTGAGGTAGAAAGTCCCTGAACATATAATTCTTCGGTTTCCGCTCCCTCCGGTTCAATGAAAATTTGGTGCCTCTCTTTGTCTTTGAAGCGAACAATTTTGTCTTCTACGGAAGGACAATACCTCGGTCCGACGCCTTCTATACTGCCGTTATAAAGAGGCGCTCTCGAAAGGTTGTCAAGAATAATTTTGTGTGTTTCGGGATTGGTATAAGTCAAATAACATTTATGCGAATTGTCGACATCAAAGTTGCTGATAATCGAAAACTTTGGGATGCCTGCTTCTCCGCTTTGGGCTTCCATTTTCGAAAAATTAACGCTTTTTGCCAACACCCTCGGCGGTGTGCCTGTCTTGAATCTGCGTAGCGGCAATCCAAGTTTTTTTAGGCTGGCGGTCAACATTTCTGCGCGCAAAAAGCCCTGCGGTCCCGACGCTTGCGCATACTCTCCGATAATTACTTTTGATTGCAAATATACGCCGGTAGTCAAGATTACTGCCGAACAAAAATATCTGTCTCCCAGCGCTGTTTTTATGCCGCGCGCTCGGTCTTCTTCGACGATAAGTTCCGTCACTTCGCTTTCAAGCAATGTTATCAGTGGCTCTCTTTCGATGCGCAACTTCATCAATCTGTGATACTTTGCTTTGTCCACTTGCGCGCGCAAGCTGTGCACGGCAGGACCGTTTCCACGGTTGAGCATCCTCGTTTGGATTGTTGCAATATCGGCTATTTCGCCCATAATGCCGCCCAACGCATCAATTTCTTTGACTAGCGTGCCTTTCGCCGTACCGCCAATATTAGGATTGCATGCCATGAAACCGATAGCATTGAGACTTAGCGTCACCAAAAGCGCCGTATGTCCCTTTCTTGCCGCGGCAAAAGCCGCCTCGATTCCGGCATGTCCTGCCCCTATTATTATAATATCAAAATTCTTTGTCATTTTCAGTTGTCCAACACTACGGTCGAAGGTCCGTCTGCTATTATGGAAAGCACCATTTTTCCTCCGAATTCGCCCGTCTTGACGGGAAGAAGTTTTGAGAGTTCTTCAACAAAAGTATCATATAGCGGACGGGATACTGCCGAAGGCGCAGAACGGGAAAAATCCGGTCGTGTGCCGTGAATACAGTTGCCGTACAGCGTGAAATTCGAAACAACCAGCGCTTCGCCGTTTTCGTCTAAGACCGAGCGATTGAGTTTGCCGTTTTCGTCAGAAAAAATCCTTAATTTTGAAATTCTGCCTGCCGCCCATTTGACGGTTTTTTCGGTGTCTGCCGCCGAGAATGCGCACAGCACAAGTATGCCTCTTCCGATCTCTGCTTTATATTTTCCTATCACTTCGACTGCCGCCGAAGTTGTCCTTTGTACGATGGCTCTCATTGTTATTTTCCCACACAAAATGTGGAAAAAACCTCCTCTATTATGCTTTCGCTTATGTCGTTGCCGGTTATTTTTGCCAGTTCCGAATATGCCGCTCTGACTGCGACAAGGCTGATTTCGGCAGGCTGATAATCAAAGTCCGCCAGCGCCTCTTCAATGTGTTTTTTTGCTTCTTTAAGGCAAAAAATATGTCTTTCTCTGGTGAGTATGCTACCCGAAAATATCTTATCCCGTTCGGCAAGCCGCAACAGTTCTTTTTTTAGTTCTTCAATGTCACCGGGTGGTTTGGCTTTTATGACAACGCTTTGCTTCCTTTTGTGCTTGCCTATGTCGCTTTTGTTGGATACCCGTATGGTTTTTTTGTCTTTCAACAGCCCTTCCAGTTGTTTTTCTTCGTCTGTTTCGGGTTGTGACATATCCATAATATACAGCACAATGTCAGCGGCTTTTATGGCGGCTTTCGTGCGTTCAATCCCCAGCTTTTCGATTTCGTTGTCGCTTTCCCTTATGCCCGCCGTGTCCAAGATGTTTAGTCTTATTCCCTCAATTTCTATCGTTTCGGTGAGGATATCTCTTGTCGTTCCGGCATATTCCGTGACAATTGCTCGATCCGCCATAACCAGCGCATTGAGTAAAGATGACTTGCCGACATTCGGCAGTCCGACTATAGCGACATTTATGCCGTCGGTGACAGTCTTAGACAGTCTTGCGCCGTCGAGCAATCTTTCGATCTCCTTCAACACCTCTTTTATTATTTCTTTGTTGGGAGCCGTCGGCTCATCTTCTGTTTCTTCCGGATAGTCCAGTCGCACCTCGAGAGAAGCAAGCACCTTCAGCAGCTTGTCCTCCATGGCATAAATGCCTCGCGACACCTCGCCCGATAAAAGCTTGTAGCTTTGGAGTATCTCGCTCTGACTTTGAGCGTTTATCATTTCGGCAATACCTTCCGCTTCCGCAAGGTTTATTTTGCCGTTTAAAAATGCTCTCTTCGTGAATTCTCCGGGTAAAGCAGGTCTGCACCCCATTTCGATACACAGCCGCAACACAGCGTTGGCTATTCCCTGTCCGCCATGGCAATGGATTTCTATGACATCTTCTCCCGTATATGATTTAGGCATCTTGTAATAAACACAAAATGCCTTCTCTGAAAAATTATTGCCGATTACGGTTCCCAAATACATTCTGTTGGGTTCCATATCTTTGGTTTTTATGCTCTCGCTTCGAAATATCTTTGAGGATATCCGGACCACATCATCTCCCGAAAGCCGTATTATGTTTATGCCGGCTTTGGTTGCCGTCGAAGTGGCGATGGCGACGATAGTTTCCATTCTTTAGAATCTCTTGCGGCTGTAGCCGTAACCCTTGGTTCTCACAGGTCCGGTCTTTTTGAAGTTGGTGGCGCCATATTGTACACTGCTTTCGACTACTCCGTCAAGAGGAGTGATTATGATATGTCTGTCTTTGCCCTCTCCGTCGGAACGTGTCGAAGCAATCTTGCTGTCCTGTAGCGCCGAATGGATTATTCTTCGTTCAAAGGCGTTCATCGGCTCGAGCTCAACAGCCGAACTGCTTGCCGCGGCTTGTTTTGCCAACCTTCTTGCAAGGTTAATAAGCGTTTGTTCTCTCTTTTGGCGATAAAAATCTGCATCTACAACAATGCGTTCATACTTCTTTTCGTCCTTGTTTATTTGGCAGGTGACAAGGTGTTGAAGCGCATCAAGAGTCTCACCTCTGTATCCGATAATTTTGTGCGCATCCTCTCCCTTGATGTAGAAGGCTATTTCGGAGCCCTTTATTCTCTCGTCAACAGAACAGTCTATTTTCATAAGTTCAAGTACTTTCTTTACGAATAGCTTGGCTTGGCTGTCCTCTCTTTGTTGCGGCGCATCTTGATCGTTGTCAGCAGCGTCTTCTTGAACTCTCTCTCTGCGTTGACGTCTGGGTTCTTTTTTTGTTTCGATGCTTTCTTCCGTCACCGCCTCGGCAGCGCTCTCGACTTCTTCTTTCTTGCAAATAGCAACTGTGGCTTTTTTCAGAAAGCCTCCTGTGGAGATAATCTCTATCTCGGCTTCTTCGCGGCTCAATTTCAGTTCCTTGAGTCCTGCATCTATTGCGGCATCTACGCTTGACGCCTTAAACTCGTACTTCTTGTTCATCATTTCTCCTATTATTTTTTGATTGTCGTCGATAAAATAAAATCTCTCTCCTTGGCATCCTTTCTTTTTGCGAGGATGTTATAGATAAGGTTGAACAGCGTTGTGATAAGCGAATTCATAAACATATACAGCGCAAATGCCGTCGAATAGAGGAAGGTGAATACCGTCATCATAATAGGCATAAGATAGGTCAACATTTTTGTTTGCGCCGCCTGCGCTTTTTTCTGTTCGTCGGTCTGTCCGATCATTTGCGGTTGCTCCGGCGGTTTGTTGAGCTTTGTGCTTAATAAGTTCAAGACAAATGCCAAAATCGGCAAAATCAAGTAGCCGTTCCAGGTTTTTTTGCCATTTTCGCTGACATTGTATTTTTCGTACAATGGCTTCATAACTTTGTTGTATTCATTGGCGTCGACATCTTGAATTCCCAATTTTCCTATTCCGGTGTTGCTAAAAACATCGGCGGAAGGCACAGGGCTTGACCAGGTGTCGGGCATAAAAATATTCTTTGTGAGTAGGAAACTTTCGGGCTTGTATGCCACGAGTACGGCGCTCTCGGCGGCGGTTATTTGTTCCTGCTTGAGCATAGCGTCAGTGTTGCCCTCGGTGGCAACTATTTTGCCGTCTTGGTATTCGGCTCTGCCGTCATCAATAAATTCTTGTGTTTTTGCTTGAAAAGCCGTCGAATATGCCTCACTCAAATTGTCAAAGTTCTTGGCATTGTGGAATTTTACGGCGCTGTTGAAGCCGGAAAAAACCGTAATGAAGATTGCCAGCGTGATGAGCATCGGCAAACAGCTTGCAAAGGTGCTATATTTGTGTTGTTTGTAGAGAGCGCGCTGTTTTTGCATCAAAAGCTCTCTGTTGTTGCCGCATTGCTTGGTTATTTTGTCGAGTTGCGGCTTCATAACGTCCATGATTTTGGCATTTTTGCGAGTAATGACTTTTTGCCAAACGTCAAACGGGGAGGTCGCGGTCTTCAAAAATAGCGTAAACAGAATAACTGTTATGCTGAACGCTCCGAACAAGGTGCCTCCTGCCCAGTTTTCTACCCATTTGTACAAAACATTGTAGATTAGTTTGCCAATAAGGTTCAATTCAGTAGCCATAAGCCCTATAATGTCCATTTTGCACTTCCTTTTAGATTTTCTCTGACGGGATCAAACCCGCCCTTTTGAAATGGGTTGCATCGCAAAATTCTGAGCATCCCCATCCAGCAGCCTCTTATGGCGCCGTATTTTTTTATGGCGTCAAGAGTATACATGGAACATGTGGGAGTATATATACATTTTGCGCCCAAAGAAGGAGATATAAACCTTTTGTAAAATAAAATCAGCTTTTCACAAAGGTATTTCATTGTTCCTCTTTTAGCAAACCCGCCTTGGTCAAAAGTTTCTCAATGGCTTGAGATGTTTCGGCAAAGCCGACGGCGGTGATTTGTTCTTTTGCCACGATGACAAAGTTGTTTGGTTTTTGTATCTGTGGAATAAGCTGACGAAAGGCTTCTTTTATGCGTCTTTTTGTCTTGCTTCGCACAACGCTGTTGCCAACCTTTTTGCTGACGCTGACGCCGAGCTTTATGTTCGCCGCCTTTGCGGCATACAAAACAAGAATATCGCAATGAAACCGCTGCCCGTTTTTAAAAACGTATTGAAAACTGCTATTGTGAATCAGGCGATATATTTTTTGCATTCTTTATGCAGAAAGCTTGGCTCTGCCCTTGTTTCTTCTTCTTGACAGCACGTTACGACCGCCCTTTGACTTCATTCTCTGCCTGAAGCCGTGTACTTTGCTCGCCTGTCTTTTCTTCGGTTGATATGTTCTTTTCATGTTGATATTCTCCTCTCTATATATAATACTCTTTTTTTACATAAGCTATAGAATTATACAATAAGCCTCGACGCAATGTCAAGGAAATAATATCTATTACGCTATGGCTTGGGTTTATTTTATTATAAGGTTTGCGTTTAAATATGTTCCACGTGGAACAAAAAGTCTCTCCATCTTGAAATATTAATTGATTTAAGGCAGTGTGTTGTTGTCGATTTTCTAGAATATATGCGCCGATACGTTAAGAAACGAGCTTATTTTTGTTCTAACAAATAATAATATCTCTTGACCACTTTTTCCGGAACACGTCCAAAAATAATCAGCGGCATTTTTCTGCACAGAAAAAACCAGTTTTCTGCGTTGTTATATGACTTCTCATTGTCATTGAGCAGTCCGCCCAGTTCGGTAAAAATGTCCTCACCCATGCCGCATAGTGTAAGGCTTTGAATTGATTTTTTAATGCCGTCCTTTTCTATGTCGCTCCAACTTTTCTCGTCGGTCATCAAGGCTCCGTACTTCGGCGACTTTGCTCCGTTGTGACGCAGTAACAAAAATCTGTTAGGGTATTCCTCGACAACTTCTTTTACCAACCTCTGCCAAAGTATGTACCACGTTTCCGCATAGCTGAAAGATTCTTCGTCGGGAAGGAGAGCTCTTTCCCCGTCAATTTTTCCACACTCCGCTATTATTCCTTTTGCTCCAAGATCGAGATAATTCCTGATTTGATTCTGCAGCCAACGCCGAGCTTCTTTGCATGCCAAGTTTATGGCAAAATATTTTTGACCGTCTATTTCTTCTTCAAGCAATTGTCCGGCTTTGTCCTGCACAAGAAAAGCGGCATTTATTTCGGCCCTTTTTTTAACCGGAAGATAGGGCTTGAGTTTCAACACAATTTCTTTTCCCTTTCTTTTTATTTGACGAGACAGCCCGGTGTATTCGTCAAGCCTTGCCGCGTCAAAAGGAAAGACAACTCCGTCAAAATTTAATTTGCTTTTTATCAGCGACTCCACCTTCTCGGCGGCCTTTTCTGCGTCGACGGTGAAATATATCCCTTTTTCCAAAAGATGCTTTTGCGGAATATTGTCTTGACTGAAATAAAAATTTATATTTTCTTCGGCGCTTTCTGTTTTGACAACAAAGACCTTTGCTTTCTCTCCCTGTATTTTATAAACAATATCCCTATCTGTAACTTCGGCGTCCCATTGCTTTGCAGTTTTAAGATTATAAAAAAATCCGTCTGTTGTTGCAACGTTGGGAGTTTTGGTATAAAAAATAGGGTTTTCTTTAGTTTTCTCACATTTTACATCTAAAAAACAACTTGGTTTTTCTTTTGTTCCACGTGGAAAATATAGTTTCGCCGTCAGTCCGCCTTCTTTATTGATTTTAATATGTAACTGTTTTTCTTCCTCTTTTATGTCCAATCGCACGCTGTGCCCTTTCGATAAAAAAAGCATTTCTATGCCGTTGGTGTTCTTTTCTGCCCTTTCGCAGTTTAGCGGCAGGGTTTTTTGTACTGTTTTTTCTTTTTTACCTGATGCCTTTTCCGATATAACTATTTCGGCAAAGGGTTTTTTGTCTCTGTGACAAATTATTTCTTTTCCATGAAAAAAAACACTTGTCCCAGATGGTGTTTTTACCAGAACAAGCGCGCTTTTTTTTTGAGAAACGACCTCTTCTTTCGGAGCCGCCGTTTCTCTATTTCTTTTTTTACGGAAGAGCTTAGCCATTTTTTGCTGCAATTGCGTTAATTACGGCTTTTTCGATGTCTTCTGCGCTAATTTGCAGTTTCTTTTCCAGGAAATCCATTTTTCCTACCTCACCGAAAACATCTCTTATTCCTATTCTTTTCAACGGAACGGGGTATTCTTCGGAAACAAGTTCTGCTACTGCGCTGCCCAATCCGTTTATGATGCTGTGGTTCTCTGCTGTTACGAGGCAGCCGGACTCTTTGGCGCAGGCAAGCACCGCCTCTTTGTCAAGAGGTTTCCATGTGGCGGTATTTAAGATGCCTACATCGTATCCTTTTTGTTTTAGTTGCTTTTCGGCGGCTATTGCCTTGCTTACCATGATGCCGGAACATATAATTGTGCAGTCTTTTCCTTTTTTGATGGTTTTTGCTTTAAAAAGGTCGAACTTGTCGCCCAATTCGTATATTTTTTCTACTTTCTTTCTAAACAACCTTATATAAACAGGACCCTCATACTCGGCTATCTGTGTCATAAGACTATCAAGCATTGCTTCGTCCGTCGGCTCTACGCATACCATTGTCGGAATGTTTCTCATTATTCCCATGTCTTCAAAGGGCATATGCGTGCCGCCGTTTATTTCTGCCGAAATGCCGGGATCTGTACCGGTGATTTTGACGTTTCTTTGTGAATATGCTACCGAAATAAATACTTGGTCATAGCAACGTCTTGTTGCGAAAGGTGCAAACGTTGTGCAAAAGGGAATCTTTCCATAAGTTGACATTCCCGCGGCTAACGTCACCATATTGGCTTCGGCTACGCCTACATCAAAAGCCCTTTCGGGGTATGCTTTAAAGAACCTTTCTGTTCCGCTTCCTTTCATCAGGTCGGCTTCAAAAACAACAATATTCGGGTTCTTTTCTGCCATTTCGAGCAGTTTGTCGCAATATACTTGCCTCATCTCTCTATTGTCTAACATTTTTTAGTCCTCCCATTTGTTGCAATATGAGCGCCACGTCTTTTCGTCATACGACATATTGTGACAGCCTATGCCTTTTTCTTCGGCAACATCAAATCCCTTGCCTTTTTTTGTGTCAAGGATTATGAGGCTCGCCTGCTTTTTTTGTGCTTTGGCTTTTTTGATGGCTTCTTTTATGGCGGCATGATCGTGTCCGTCAACTCTTTGCGTAAACAAATTAAATGCCTCTCCTTTTTTGTCAAAAGGCTCGATATTGTTTATGTCTGCCGTCATTCCGTCAATTTGCATCTTGTTGTTGTCTTGGAAAACTATCAAATTGTCAAGTTTCTTGTTGCCTGCATACATCAACGCTTCATAAATCTGTCCTTCCTGCGATTCTCCGTCTCCTATGATGGCATAGACATAATTGTTGATTTTGTCAAGCTTTGATGCCAGCGCCATTCCCACGGCAGCCGACAAGCCTTGTCCCAAAGAACCGGCGGTCATGTCTATTCCCGGGGTTTTGTTCATGTCACAGTGAGAAGGCAGTCTTGTTTCCGGCTGATTGAGCGTTTTTATTTCTTCCAGCGGAAAATATCCTTTGTCGGCGAGAACGGCATATAGTGCCGGTCCTGCATGACCTTTGCTGAGGACAAGCCTGTCTCTGTCGGGTTTTTGCGGGTTCTTTGGATCAATATTCATTTCTCCGTAATAAAGAACCGTCAGAACGTCGATAATCGACAAAGCTCCTCCGATATGTCCTACTCCCAACCTGCCGATCATTTCGACAAGAATTTTTCTTACGTCATCTGCCTTATCACAAAGGCAAACTTCTTTTTTTGTCTCCATTTTTCCTCCTTTACCCTATTAATCTCAACGGTAATACTATACACTTGTATTCGTCTTCCTCTATTTGTTTAATCAGTATCGGTTTTGATGGTCTTTCTATGATAATCTTCATAAAATCTTCTTTTATCTTTGAGATTGCTTCCTGCATATAACGGCAATTTAGTCCTATTTTTAGAGGATCGCCGCTGTTCTTGCAGTTTATGTTTTCGTTTATCTTTCCTTTTTCGGATTCTGTTTTTATGTTTATGGCGCCTTCTTCTATGGAAAGAACTATTTTATTATATGCCGCATCTCTGCAAATTACTGATGCTCTTTGAAGGCATTCGTCCATTTCGTTTTTGTTTACGATTATTTCGTTGCGGGCTTCGGCTGGAAGGTTGAGTTTGTAGTTGTAGTACTCGCCGTCGATGGTGTTTACTTTTATTTTAGTGTGTCCTTTATCAAAAAGCACCATGTTGCCTTCTTTACTTACTTTTACGATGTCATCGCTGTCATCAAGCGTCTTTATTATGTCTGTTACTATTTTTCCGAATATAATAAAGCTTATGTCTCCGCTCTGCTTTTCGATGCTCTTTTTGCTTATGGCTATTCTGAATCCGTCAAGGCAAACTGCTTCAACTTCTTTTCCTTTTACGCTAAAACTGCAGCTTTTCAGCATGACTCTGTTGTTATTCATCGAAACACAAAATAATGCTCTGTCTATCAGTTCTTTTAGTTGTTTTTCTTTTATTTCAAAAAACATATTTCCTTCATATTCTCCGAACTGAGGAAAATTTTCTTTTTCGTAGAATTGCATTTGGATTTCAGAGAAATTGAATCGTATACTTATGTAT
>CAYJBS010000052.1:0-9813 GCA_964368435.1 uncultured Christensenella sp.
ACCAAAGGCTGTTTTATAATTTTTGCGCTCGACAAATCTACGGTATAAATGAGTTTTATGTCGTTTTTGTTGCGCGCGTCGACAGATTTTTTGATTATTTCCATCTCGGCAATCTCCGACATGGCAAGCCCTGCGGCTTTTGCCGCCGCTTCGGCAAGTCTGCCGTCGTCGTCGGGAGATAATTTCAATTCAATAATTCTTTTCATATCAATCCTTTTATGTTAAATATACCATATCAGCGGCAATCGGTGAAACAAATTATACCAATATTCTTTTATTAGTATAGTATTGCCAAAAAGACTAAATTGTGGTATTGTTTTTACAGGTGAATAGATGAAAAAATTTTTAGCGATAGTTGTATTAATAGTTTTGCTTTCAGCGCTCTTTATAGTTGCCGCAACGGCAATAGATTATCAGGGCGGTGATGCCAAGCTCACCATTATGAGCTTTAATATTCGCACATTTTCTATTGAAACAAACGCTGTCAATATGTGGGGAAACCGCCAGGAGTCGGTGTTGTCCGTCATAGCCGAAAACGACCCCGACATAATCGGCTTTCAAGAACTTAAGCAGGCGCAATTTGATTTTATGAAGGAGCAACTCGCAAAAGAGTACGACTTTTATGGCACTTTCCGTGATGATGTTCCTTATTTTTCAGAATCAACGGCGGTTTTTTATAAAAGAAAACGCTTCAAAGTTCTGGAAAAAAACACCTATTGGTTGTCCGAAACTCCTGAAAAAATGAGCGTTGGCTGGGATGCCAGCACAAACAGAATCTGGACGCAACTGAAGTTCAAGGACAGACGGACCGGCAAGGAGTTTGCTTTTATCAACACACATCTTGACCATAAGGGGGATGTTGCTCGTCACGAAAGCGTAATGCTTCTAAACCGTCGCATCAACGCCATGAATTGTCCTGCGATGTTGACAGGCGATTTTAATTTCAATGAGAATTCTCCTCACTATGACTGGTTGACTGCGGACAGCCTTGCCGATACAAAATACCTTGCCGCCGATTCCGACACGGGGGGCACCTTCAATGGTTTCAAAGAAAATTATGGCTCTTCACCGATAGATTATATAATGGTTACCGAAGGTCATTTTGATGTGGATTTGTATAACATAATCCGCACACGCAACCCCAAAGGTACGTATCCCTCCGACCATTTCCCCATAAAAGCCGTTGTTCGACTAAAATAATAAAAATGTTTTGGCAAAAAACAAAACGGACTGCCTCCAAACTAGGATAGCAGTCCGTTTTTTAGTTTAAATTTAGTCGCAGTCTTGTAAGGCGAAATTAGTTTACGCTATACAATATCTCTCCATATGAAGGATACGGCCAGTATTTCTTTGCGACAAGTGTCTCCAACTCGTCTACTACGCTGCGGAGCGTTTGCATTGAAAGGAATACATCGTCATGATAATGCATTGCGGTGTCTCGGCTGTATTTTTCCTTGTTTGCGTCAAGTACGGCTATTTCGAGAGTGTTTATTTTGCTGTACATTGATGCCGAAAGGGACGACACCTTCGAAAGCAAGCCTTCTTCAAGAGAACAGTCCAAATCCATTGCCAAGGATTTTTTGCTGTTAAACAATTCTGCAAGCTCCTTTGAGAAGGTGACAACGGCAGGAATAATATCTCTCTTTACCATATCAAGAACCGTCAGAGCCTCGATATGGATGATTTTGCAATAGTTTTCGTACATGATTTCTTGACGGGAATGCACTTCGTTTTCGGTGAAGATGCCGTGCCGTGAAAACAAGTCGACATTCTTTTTGAGCGTGAAGCAGGGCAACGCCTCAACGGTGGATTTCATATTTGAAAGCCCTCTCCTCTTTGCTTCCTGAGTCCATTCATCGGAATAATTGTTGCCGTTGAAGATTATTCTTTTGTGATTTTTTATGGTGGTGCCTATCAGTGAATTCAGCTCTGCGTTGAAATCCTCGGCTTTTTCCAATATGTCGGCAAATTCTTTCAGCGCATCGGCAACTATTGTGTTTATGACGATATTTGCGCCGGAGATGCTGCTTGACGAGCCGGGCATTCTGAATTCAAACTTGTTTCCTGTGAAAGCAAAAGGACTGGTTCTGTTGCGGTCGGTGGTGTCCTTCGGAAAATACGGAAGGGTGTCGACGCCTATTTCCAAGCGGGAAATGGCTTTCGCATTGTATTTCTTTTTGTTTTCAAGAGACTCAAGAATTGAGGTCAACTCGTCGCCGAGAAAAATCGAAATAATGGCAGGGGGAGCCTCGTTGGCGCCCAGTCTATGATCATTTCCTGCGCTGGCAACGCTCATGCGGAGAAGATCTTGATAATCGTCTACCGCCTTGATTATGGCAGTCAGAAACAGCAGGAACTGCGCATTGTCGCAGGGAGTATCTCCCGGCTCAAGCAGGTTGATGCCCTTGTTTGTGGACATTGACCAGTTGTTGTGCTTGCCGCTGCCGTTTATGCCTGTGAAGGGCTTTTCGTGAAGCAAGCAGGCCATACCGTGTTTGTTCGCCAAGGTTTTCAGCGTTTCCATTGTTATTTGGTTGTGGTCTGTGGCGATGTTTGTTGTCGAAAAAATCGGAGCCAACTCATGCTGAGCAGGAGCAACTTCATTGTGTTTGGTCTTTGCAAGTACGCCCATTTTCCAAAGCTGTTCATCAAGCTCCGACATGAAAGCCGCCACTCTGGGTTTTATGGCGCCGAAATAGTGGTCTTCAAGGTCTTGACCTTTCGACGGTCTGGCGCCCAACAGTGTTCTTCCGCAATACATGAGGTCGGGGCGCCTGTTGAGCATTGAGCGGTCAATAAGGAAATATTCCTGTTCGGGACCGACTGTTGTCGTAACCGATACGGTGTCCTCATGCCCGAATAGCTTCAATATTCTTTTTGCTTGCTTTGCAATGACTTGCATAGAGCGCAAAAGAGGCGTTTTTTTGTCGAGTACTTCGCCGCCATAGGAACAGAAAGCAGTAGGTATACACAAAGTACCGTCTTTTATGAAGGCATAAGAGGTGGGGTCCCAAGCGGTGTATCCTCGCGCTTCGAAAGTTGCGCGCAAGCCTCCCGAAGGAAAGCTGGATGCATCGGGTTCGCCCTTTATCAACGCTTTGCCGGAGAATTCCATAAGGACTCTGCCATCTCTCGTCGGGGTGATAAAACTGTCGTGCTTCTCTGCAGTGATACCCGTCATCGGTTGGAACCAATGGGTGTAGTGTGTCACTCCTTGTTCGACTGCCCAGTCCTTCATTGCGCCGGCAACGGTGTCGGCAATATCCGGAGATAAAGGCTCACTGTTGAAGATGGTTTTTTTCAGCGCTTTGTAGGTTTCGTGCGGCAGTCTGTCGCGCATCACCTTGTCATTAAAGACCAACGAACCGAAAATCTCACTTACGTTTTTCATCAAAACCTCCTTGTGTTATAAAAAAAGCGCCGTAGGTACAATAACCTACAGCGCCATTGCTGTTTGCAATAGTATATTATACGCTTCAATCGACAGTCAAGTGTTTTGATAAAAAAAATCATACGAAATTTTTTCTGTTGCGTTTTTATACCGTTTTAGCTGAAAAATGTACAACGAAACATTTGACATCATATATATGGTAATGTAAAATAAACTAATCGGACAAAGGTGTTCATCAATATAGAAAAACCTGAGAATAGGGACTTTTCTGCATTGATGAGCGCCTTTTTTCTATTTTAGCAAAAGAAGGAGCGCAAAAGATATGCTTAAAGAAGGAGAGGTCAGAATACCGTCGGGGTGCGCCGTAGCAGGCATATTCCATAAGAAAGGCGGAAATATATGCGGCAGGGAAATAATAAAATCCATATCCGTTATGCACGACAGATCAAACGGTTTGGGCGGAGGTTTCGCAGGGTATGGAATTTATCCTGAATACAAAAATTATTATGCCTTTCATGTATTTTATGACGACAAGGCGGCAAAAGATGTGTGCGAACTTTTTCTCGAAAACCATTTTGACATCGTCAACTTGTCGCGTATTCCCACGAAAAAAATTGATAAAATAAGGAACGAGCCGCTTATTTGGCGTTATTTTGTCGCGCCGTTGCCGACGAAACTTGCCCGTCGACAGCTTGACGAAAGGGAATATGTGGCGCAATGCGTCATAAATGTCAACAGCAAAGTTGACGGAGCGTACATTTTTTCCAGCGGCAAGAATATGGGAATTTTTAAAGCGGTGGGTTTCCCCGAGGATGTCGGAGAATTTTATATGTTGGATAATTATGAGGGCTATTGCTGGACGGCGCACGGCAGATATCCGACGAATACTCCCGGTTGGTGGGGCGGCGCGCACCCCTTCGGCATTTTGGATTATTCCGTAGTGCATAACGGCGAAATAAGCTCATATGACGCCAACAGAAGGTATATAGAAAGCTATGGCTACAAGTGCAATCTGCTGACCGACACTGAGGTTATCAGCTATATTATAGATTTTCTCAACCGCCGACAGCAGTTGAGTTTTCAGGACATTGCCAGCATAATTGCCGCGCCGTTTTGGTCGACGATAGCGCAACTTGATGAAGAACTTCAGCAAAAACTTATATATTTTCGCAACAATTATGCCGACTTGCTCATTACGGGACCATTCTCGATTTTGGTAGGCAGCGAAGGCAAACTGATGGCTCTCAACGACAGGCTGAAACTGCGATCCATGATTGTCGCGGAGAATGACGAGATGGCTTATGTGGCAAGCGAGGAATGCGCCATAAGAATACTTGAACCAAAGATAGACAAGCTTTATGCGCCCAGAGGAGGAGAGTCCGTTGTTTTCGGGCTTGAGGAGTAATATGGAATATTTATTTAACGAATACGAAGTTGAAAGAGACGATTATCGTTGCACAAGATGCGGAGTGTGCGTCAAACAGTGCGCCAACGGTGTACATCAACTCAACGAAATGACAAAAAGAATGGAGGCAGACAACTCAAAATGTGTAAATTGTCACAGATGTGTCAGCTTTTGTCCACTCGGCGCCTTAAAAATCGTAAAGAACGGCCATACTTTTAGAGAAAACGCCAATTGGTCCGGAGACAATATCAGAGAGATTTATAAACAGGCGGCGACGGGCGGAGTGCTTTTGTCAAGCATGGGCAATCCCAAGGATTATCCCGGCTATTTTGACAGAATGTTAATAAACGCTTCACAAGTGACCAACCCTTCTATCGACCCTTTGCGCGAGCCGATGGAAACAAAGACTTTTCTCGGCAAAAAAATCACCGACATTGTCCGCGACAGTCAAGGGAAAATAGTCTTTAAGAGCAAACCGAGTCTGGAACTTTCGATGCCGATTATGTTTTCGGCAATGTCGTACGGTTCGATCAGCTACAACGCGCACGAATGTCTTGCGAGGGCAAGCAGAGATTTGGGCATTTTTTATAATACCGGAGAGGGTGGACTGCATAAGGATTTTTACCGCTACGGCGACAACACAATAGTACAGGTGGCATCGGGCAGATTCGGCGTACATAAGGAATACCTTGAAGCAAGCGCCGCAATAGAAATAAAAATGGGACAGGGCGCAAAGCCGGGTATCGGCGGACATCTTCCCGGCGCAAAAATCATCAAGGACATTTCCGAAACCAGAATGATTCCCGAAGGCAGCGACGCCATATCGCCTGCGCCGCATCACGACATTTATTCTATAGAGGATTTGCGGCAGTTGGTATATTCGCTTAAAGAGGCGACAAATTACAAAAAACCCATAATCGTCAAGATTGCCGCCGTTCATAACGTTGCGGCGATTGCAAGCGGCGTGGCAAGGAGCGGCGCCGACATAATAGCCATAGACGGCTACCGCGGCGGTACAGGCGCGGCGCCCACAAGAATAAGAGACAATGTAGGAATACCCATCGAGCTTGCGCTTGCCGGTGTTGACGAAAGGCTGAGACAAGAAGGTATTCGTGAAGAGGTGTCGATAGTCGTCGGTGGCAGCATAAGAAACAGCGCCGATATCGTCAAGGCAGTGGCGCTGGGAGCCGATGCCGTATATATTGCGACAAGCGCTTTGATAGCCCTCGGCTGTCACTTGTGCAGAAACTGCCAAAGGGGCAAGTGCAACTGGGGAATAGCCACCCAAGACGCCGAACTTGTCAAAAGGCTGAATCCCGATGTCGGCTACAAACGGCTAATTAATCTTATTACGGCATGGAAACATGAAATAGAGGAGATGATGGGCGGCATGGGCATAAATTCAATAGAGGCATTGCGCGGCAATAGATTTATGTTGCGAGGTATCGGCTTAAATCAAAAGGAGCTGGATATACTCGGCATCAAGCATGCGGGAGAATAAAGACAATGAAAAAAGAACTTTTATGCAAAAAAATAAGGAGGCACATATGATCATAGATGCCAAGAATATGTCTTTTGACAAGTTGAACGAAGCCATTCGACGCAGTCCCGACCGAGAAATAATCATAAAAAATTGTTGCGGTCAACGCTATATCGGAACGGGCGCAGAGGACAAGGAAATATATATTGAGGGCACTGCAGGCAATGCTACGGGCGCATATCTCAACGGCACGGATATTTTCATAAAAGGCAATGCGCAGGACGCCGTCGGAGATACTATGAACGAAGGCAAGATAGTAATTGACGGCAATGCCGGCGATGCCATAGGCTACGGCGCAAGGGGCGGCAAGATATACGTAAAAGGCAGCGTCGGTTACCGAGCAGGCATCCACATGAAAGCCTATGAGGATAAAAGACCTGTGTTGATTATCGGAGAAAAAAGCGGAAGTTTTCTCGGCGAGTATCAGGCAGGAGGGCATATAATTGTGCTGAATCTTTCGGAAACGGCAGGCGATTTGGCAGGGAACTTTTGCGCCACCGGTATGCATGGCGGAAAGATATTTTTTCGTTCCGGCTTGCCGCTTGAAATGAAAAGTCCGACGCTTATCACAAAAAAAGCCGAACATACCGATTTTGAAGAAATACTGCCTTATCTTGAAGAATATTGCTCACTGTTGAACATCGATAAAAGCATCCTTTCAGATGATTATTATATGATATTGCCAAACACAAGCAATCCCTATAAGCGGTTATATACGTATAATTAAAATACGAAAAGCAGGGTTTACAGTCTTTTCTTATTATCTTTGTTTACAATTATTTGCAAAAAGGTTATGATAATCATATAGATTTTTACGGAGGGCATATGAATAATTTTTCTGTTGCTGAGGTCATAAAATTCGTTCGTGACAACGATGTCAAGTTTATTCGTCTGGCGTTCTGCGATGTTTTCGGAGAACTAAAGAACATTTCGATAATGCCGTCAGAGCTTGCCAAGGCTTTTGAGACAGGCATTCCTTTCGACGCTTCGGCAATAAAGGGCTTTATGAACATTGAAGAATCGGACTTGTTTCTTGTGCCGGATTCATCGACGATGTCTATTTTGCCGTGGCGGCCGTCACAAGGCGCAGTGGTGCGGTTTTTCTGCAATATACGCATGCCCGACGGCAAGCCTTTTGAGGGGGACGGCAGAAATCTGCTCAATCAAGCAGTGAGCTATGCTGCTTCGAAGGATTATACCATAAAGGTAGGCACAGAATGCGAATTCTATTTATTTGAACTTGACGAACAGGGCAAACCGACCAAGAAACCTCACGACGATTGCGGCTATTGCGATATTGCGCCCCTTGACAAGGGCGAAAACGTCAGGAGAGAGATTTGTTTGACGCTTGAGGAGATGGGGATATCCCCCGAAATGTCGCATCATGAACAAGGCAGAGGACAACACGAAATCGTCTTCAAATATAGCGAGGCGCTGAAGGCTGCCGACAACCTCGTCACCTTCAAATCTGTCGTAAAAGTCATTGCCGCAAGGAACGGTTTGCATGCCAGTTTTATGCCAAAACCTCTGATTGGTTCAAGCGGCAGCGGTTTGCATATCAATCTTTCGCTGTTCCGCGAGCACAAGAACGTCTTTGATTTGAAAGGGCAGACAAGAGTCATTTCCGAAAGTTTTGTTGCCGGTATTATGGACCGCATCGAAGAAATAAGTCTATTTACTAACCCGATAAACAATTCTTACGCAAGACTCGGCGAATACGAAGCGCCCAAATATATTTCGTGGTCACGTGGCAACCGTTCTCAGTTGGTGCGAATTCCTGCGGCTGAAGGCAATCTTCGCAGAATGGAATTGCGCAGTCCCGATCCCTCTTGTTCTCCTTATATCGCGTTGGCGCTGCTCATATACGCCGGCATCGAGGGCATAGACCGCAAGGCTGAATTGGCGTCGCCTATGAACATAAACCTTTTCAAAAGCGTCAAGGAAACAAAGACTCTGAAAAAACTGCCCTCAACTCTTGATGAGGCAATAAAAAAGGCAGCTTCAAGCCAATTCATAAAAGAGCATTTGCCTGCTGCCACATTGTCGAAATTTCTTAAATACAAGAGAGAGGAGAGCGAAAGATTTTTTGAAAGCGCCGACAGGCACGGCGCCGAGATGGATTTTTATTTCAACAGAGTTTAATAAAAAAGTGCCGAAATATAGAAGGAGGTTATGGCTGATATGGATAGGGCTATGATAGTATCCGGCTCCGAGAAGAGTTTGGAAGAGCTTTGCAGCATATTGAAATCCTGCGGCATAACCCAAATAAGCATAATCAACAACTGCGCCGAGGCGCGCAGAGCGCTGGTGAGCGGCGAAAAATCGGTAATAATCATCAACACGCCGCTTGCAGATGAGTTCGGCGTGGGCTTTGCGCTCTATGCCACAAGAACAAACGCCGGAATAGTAATGTTGGTGCGCGCGGAGCTTGCCGAAGAGATAGCCGGCAAAGTTGAAGACGAGGGCGTCATTGTCGTGTCAAAGCCCCTGCAAAAAACTGCGCTGCTGCAATCCGTGCGACTGGCTCTTTCTACGCACAGAAGAATAATGGGCGTAAAAAACGAAAATCTGAAACTACAAAGAAAACTTGAAGAAATGAAAGTTATCGACCGCGCCAAATGTCTGCTCATTCAATGTCTGTCGATGACCGAGCCGCAGGCGCATAGATTTATAGAGAAACAGGCGATGGATATGCGAATCAGCAAAACCTCGGTTGCAGAGGGTATACTGAAAACCTACGAAACATAAAAACAATAAAATTATTATTCATAAAAGATAGTGAGGCAATATGAAAAACAAAAAGCTGACCATGTCCGAGATTCTATTTTATTCCTTCGGATTGTTCGGAGTGCAGGCTATATTCGGGTATTTGAACGGATATCAAGCGCAGTTCTACAACAAGACTATGGCGGCAGATTTGGCGGTAGTCGGCATCATTATGCTGGTCGCAAGACTTATCAGCTCCTTTGCCGACCCTTTTATCGGCAATCTGATGGACAAAAGCCACTTCAAAGGCGGAAAACTGCGTCCCTTCATTTTGATTTCTAGCATTCCTTTTCTTCTGTTTACGATAGTAATCTTCATTACCGTGCCTTTCAGGGGAGTCGGATTATATGTATATATGTTCATAACTTATACTTTGTGGTGCATAAGTATGAGTTTCGCCGATATTCCGTCACAAGGCATGCTTGCCATGTTGACGCCCGACCCTGTCGAACGCAACAAGGTTGCCGGGGTGTCGAACTTCGTCAAAAATGTCGGACTTAGCGCCTCGTTCGTCATCGTGCCGATAGTATGTATTTTGACAGCATCCGAAAATGGCGCAATCGGCGCTAAAGAATACATAATCAGCGCAATATTTATTGCGGTGCTGGGCAGCGTATTGCTTTCGCTGATTTATTTTTTCAACAAAGAGAGGGTGCCATACAAACAAAGTTCCGCTACGATTAAAGAAATGTTTTTTATGATAAAGGACAA
>CAYJBS010000052.1:9913-12034 GCA_964368435.1 uncultured Christensenella sp.
TATGGCGCAATAGTGGCAAGTATTGCATATGCGGTTTATGCGTTGGGCATAACTTCGATACTTTCCATTGTCATTATGCTGTTCTTTGTCGGACTGATGTACGGCTCGCATACCTTCCTGCCCATAGTAATGGTTTCTGATTGCGTCGATTATTATGAATTGAAAACAGGCAAGCGCACGGAGGGAGTGCATTTCGCAGTACTGACCTTCTCCATAAAAGTCACTATGGCGATGAGCGTTGCGGTGGGACTAATTTTTGTCAGCCTCTCGGGCTATAACGCCAACGCTACGGAATTCTCGGTGAAAACAAAAAATATTATTTATATGGCATATGTGCTTGTGCCGGGGTTGAGCTGTTTGCTAAGCATGCTGCCGATACTTTCATACAAACTGGTAGGCAAAGAAAAAGAAAACATGGCGCGACAACTTGCCGAAAGGCGGCTCTCGGCTGAGGAATAAAGAATAGAAGGACTAATTTTTGGGGTTAGGCGTTTTCTGTCAGCTTGTTGGCTTGGTCTTGCATAAGCAAGGCATTGAGCCATCCAAGAGACAACAGACCGAGAACGAGATACAACACCGAATTGTCGCTTGCGCCGAGTTTTGCCAGTCTTTTGCCTGCGGCATATTGCCAATAGATATAGTAAATACCGAAAGTGAAAAGCGACGCCAGCAAGTGTGCAAAGCCGCCGAAACCTTCGTTGGTTTTTTGTTTGAGTTGCGCCTGAAAGTCACAATACCAGTATAGTGCGTATATACCCAACGTGACCAAGGTAAGAAGTATCATAGTGAAAAGTGAACGTTTTTTCATAATTTTCTCCTGAGCATTATTATTTGTAAAATGATCGATTATATTTTATTTATTCTTCGCTCTGCAATCTATGCACACGAGTGGGTTTGTCGTTTTCATCGAGCGCAACCATAATAAAGTTGGCTCTGTTTATGGTTATTCTTTCGCCGCTGAGCTTTTCGACATATGCCTTGACTTGTACCGTCATCGAAGTGTTGCCTACCGACAACATTTTGCCGAGAATAATGACGGTGTCATTGAGTTTCGCCGGAGCGGCAAAGTCCATCCTATCGATGGAAACAGTCGTCACCTCGCATTCCGAATGGCGGCGCGCCACCACGGCGGCTACTATGTCCATCCATTCGACAAGTTTTCCGCCAAAAAGTCTGCCTACACCGTTTATATATTCCGAAAAAACAATTTGTGTATGTTCTGTTCTGGAGCAATCGACGCTCTTTATTTTTTCCATTCGCCCTCCGCCTGCGCAATCTTAATATACACTAAGCTTACAACAATTATGAAATTATTACAATAGAATTGTAGAACTTTGTTTTGAAGCTCAACTATGATTGATGTATAATGAAAAAAACACAAGGAGTGAGGACAAATGAATTTGGTTTATAAAGGTAAGACAAAAGATGTTTATGATATTGGCGGCGGCAACTATCTGTTGAAATTCAAGGACGATGTTACGGGCGCGGACGGGGTTTTTGATCCCGGTGCAAATACAGTTGGATTGTCCATTGAAGGAGCAGGAAAAGCCGGACTGAAATTGACAAAATTCTTTTTCGACAAAATCAACAACGCAGGTATTCCCACTCACTTCGTAGACGCAGACATAGAGAACAACACCATGACGGTGTTGCCTGCGGAGGTTTTCGGCAAGGGCATCGAAGTCATTTTGCGCTATAGAGCGGTGGGCAGCTTCTTCAGAAGATACGGCAAGTATTGCAAAAACGGCGACAAACTCGACGCGTATGTCGAAGTGACATTGAAGGATGACGACAGAAACGATCCGCTGATAAACAGCGAGGCCCTGGAAATGTTGGGGATTATGACAAAGGCTGAATATGCCACGCTTGCCGAGTTGACAAGAAAAATCGGCGGCATAGTCAAGAACGAAATGCAAAAGAAGCAACTGGAACTTTATGACATAAAATTTGAGTTCGGCAGAGTAGGCGCAGATCGCCATATTGCGCTTATTGACGAGATTTCCGGCGGCAATATGAGAGCATACCGCGGCGCAGAGTATATCGAGCCGTTGAAGCTTGAACAGATAATGCTCAACGGTTGAGGATAATTTTCATTGCTTTGGCTACGGACAGTGACACAGC
>CAYJBS010000053.1:0-11824 GCA_964368435.1 uncultured Christensenella sp.
TATATAATAATATAATAATAATGTCAATAAACATTGTAAAAAAACCTTTTTTAGGGCGTATTACTCAACATTTTTAACAAAAAAACAATATGGATTATTCTATTGAAATATTAGCCGCCGCACGCTGATCATATGGCAAGTCGAGGAACTGCGTATATGCTTCATTCACTTGAGCAAACAGAGGCTTGTCCGAAGAAAGTGAAAGGTCAAAAACAGTATTACTGCGGCGCAACTCTATTCTCAACTTTTCTGCCGACAGGCTTATACTTTCGACAAAAGCTATCATGCCCTCTTCTGTGAAACCAAGTTCGACAAAAGCCAAAAGTGTTTCTCTTATTCTTTTGAAAGCCAAGGTGTTGAACGTATGCGTCACCGAAGCGCCGTTGACTGTTATGGCATCAAAGTCAATGTTTTCGGCACTGACTTTTGCCGTCATTTGAAAATCTATGTCGGTAGGCACGAATTCGGTACCTTCATCTCCATAAGGTACGACAAGCAGCGGCGTACGCTCCTTGACTCGAATAATAACTTTGTTGGGAAATACTCTTTCGATATCTAGCACTGCTAAGGTGTTGTTTGGATAATGTGAAGAAATAGCCTTCGCCGCATCTTTCTCGTCAACAGAAAATATGTTGCTTCCAAGAACGATTTTTGATGAAGAAATGACAGATGCCTCGTCGATATCGACAGGATTCCGCGTGAAAACCACGTCAATAGACTTGATTAAAAAAACGTTGCCGAAAACAACAATCATTATGACGATAAGTATCCCTATCGTTATGGCTATGTACTTGCTTTTCATATTCTTCTGATGTCGGCTCCAAGCAATTTTAAGGAATTTTCGATGCTTTCGTATCCTCTGTCTATGTGGTATATGTCGCTAACTACCGTTGTTCCTATGGCGTTTAGTCCTGCCAGCACCAGCGCCGCTCCTCCTCGAAGGTCTTGCGCCAGCACCTCGGCTCCGGAGAGTCTTTCAATGCCTTTGATGATTGCTGTTCTGCCTTTTATTTTTATGTTGGCGCCCATTTTTATCAACTCGCACACGTGCTTGTATCTGCTTTCAAAAATGTTCTCGGTAATTATGGACACACCGCTTGACACTGTTTGGAGCGCCATAACCGGCGCTTGAAGGTCTGTGGGGAAACCGGGATAGGGTTGCGTCTCGATAAACTCGATGGCTTCTCTGTTTCCTTTAGACACTATTTCTATATTATCATCAAATTGCGTAATATTGCAAGAGGTTTTTGCCATTTTAGACAGTAGCGCCTGTATATGATCGGCTTTGCAGTTCTTCAGAGTGACTTCTCCTCCGCATATCGCCACAGCTATCGCAAATGTTCCTGCGGCAATGCGGTCGCTCATCGCCGTATATGTCGCGCCGTGCAGTTTGTCGACGCCTTCGATTTCTACGAACGAGGTACCTGCGCCTTTTATTCTGCCGCCCATAGCATTCAATAAGTTCTGTAGGTCGATTATTTCCGGCTCGCGCGCGGCGTTCATAATGGTAGTTTTTCCCTTGGTCGTTACTGCCGCAAGCATGACATTTTCCGTAGCGCCGACACTTGGGTAATCCAACATAAGCTCATTGGACATGATATTCGATGCATCGCAATAAATATAGCCTGAACGCTCTATTATTCTTACGTTCATTTCACGCAACGCTTTCAAATGTATGTCTATCGGTCGCAATCCTATATCGCAACCGCCGGGATAAGCTACTTTGGCTTGTCGCAGTCTGCCTAAAACAGGACCTAAAATAAAAATTGAACTTCGAAGTTCTTTTGCCAAAACGTGAGTGATTTCCGAAGATTTCAAATCTTTGGCTGTTATTTCTGTGGTATTTCCTCTTCTGACGACATCTGCGCCCAATGAATTGAGAATCCTTGCCATATTATGTACGTCAACGAGATCGGGGACGTTTTTTATTATTACTTTTTCATCTGTCAGCACTGTTGCGGCAAATAGTGGAAGCACGGCGTTTTTTGCGCCTTGAATTTCCATACTGCCATAAAGGCGATTGCCGCCGTTAATCACCAATTTTGCCATTTGCATCTCCTGATTTTTATGTAACATTACATTTTATGGTCGGTCTTTTGCAATGGTGAAGCTATATTAATCAGAAGTCCGGAGGAAAACATATAGGTCATAAGCGCTGTGCCTCCTGCGCTGATATACGGCAAGGGCAAACCTGTCGGAGGAATGGCACCGGTTACCACCGCCATATTTATTACGGTTTGCAAAGCAACGACGCTTATAATGCCGGTTGCAAGCAAGGTTTTATAAAAGCTGTCGGCTCTCAACGCTGTTTTTATGCCGGAAAAAATCAAAACGGCAAACACGGCTATGACGCAAAGACAGCCAAAAAGACCCAGTTCCTCTCCTATCACGGAAAAAATAAAGTCCGATTCCGCGAACGGTAAGAATAAGAACTTTTGACGACTGCGAAAAAGTCCTCTGCCAAAAAGACCGCCGCCGCCCAGCGCAAAATATGATTGAATAAGCTGATACCCCTCTGCTTTAGGGTTGTCCCATGGATTGATAAACGCCGTAAGTCTTTTCATCCTGTACGGTTCGACGATTATCATAAGCGGCACGGCTATCGCCACACACATAAACAAAGTGATAAACCATTTTTTCGGAGTGCCTGCCACAAACAGCATAATCAACAACGACAGCCCCACGCACATAGTTATAGACATGTTGGGTTCAAGCATAATAAGTACGCAAATGCCCAGTCCGCATATTAGCGGCACAATCAGCGATACAAAATTTTTCGGAGGATTCTCCGTCAAATAGCCCGCCAAGAAAATCATCAGTCCGAATTTTGCGAATTCCGACGGTTGCAATGTCGTAAAACCGAGATTCAACCACCTTGTTGCACCGTAGCTTTCGACGCCAAGACCGGGAATAAACACCAGCCCAAGCAGAATAAGCGACAAAAAGAGTATTATCCATTTGAATTTCTTGAGAATTTCAATATTTATTTTACTGCCGACAAGCATCATAACAAGTCCGACAGCAAAAGCTATGGCTTGTTTTTTCACATAAAAAAACTCGTCACCGAACTCGCGGAGCGTTGAATAGCTACTTGCAGAATATATCATTACTATTCCAAGCAGAGACAACAGTATTGTTGATGCGGTAATACTAAAGGTTGATTTCATAAACTAACCCTTTGAACGCGTCTCCTCTTTCGGCATAGTTTGTATAACGGTCAAAGCTGGCGGCGGAGGGTGAAAAAAGCACGCTTTTTATGTCGTCACGCGCAATAAGCTGATCCAAACCGATTTTCAAAGTATCTACGACTTCAATATTCGAATAGCCCATTTTTAATGCGGAATTATATATTTTATCGGCATTATTGCCGGTGACAACTATATATTTAACTTTTTCGTCAATGTTTTCGAAAAAATCACAATAATCCTCATTCTTGTCACTACCGCCCATGATCAGCCCGATACTGTCGTCAAGACTGTTTATGGCAAACCTGCAAGCGTGAATATTTGTGCCTTTTGAGTCGTTATAAAAATGCTTGCCGTTTATAGAGGTGACATATTCGATTCTATGAGGCAAGGGATTATAGTCCCTTATCAAGTTGAGCATATGCTCTTTGCGGCAACCGACGATTGCTCCGATATTTATTGCCACAAGCAGATTGAAACGATTGTGTTCGCCTTTTACTTTGCTATCCTTGATATGACAAAGCGGTGCATCCTCGAAATAATAATAGTTGTCCTTTATGCATACCGGCGAAAGGCTTTTTCTTGTGCTTATCCAAATAATTTGCGATTTACAACCCTCGGCGGCGGCGCGCACGTTTTTATCGTCGAAATTCAACAAAATATAATCATCTTTCTTTTGGTTCTTGAAGATGTTTCTCTTTGCGTTTATGTAATCGGAAAATTTGTCGTACCGCTCCATATGGTCGGGCGCCAAATTCATTATGACGGCAATTTTCGGATAGAAGTTTTTTATGTATTCCAGTTGAAAACCCGACGCCTCAATCAAGGCATAGTCCATTTTCGACTTATCAAGCACTACCTGCGACACGGGATACCCTATGTTGCCCATGGTCTTGACATTTAAGCCGCTGCTTGAAAGAAGCTTTTGCAGCATACAAACCGTCGTCGTCTTGCCGTTTGTGCCAGTAACGGCGATTTTCGGCGCTTTCAAAAAACTGCAACCCAGTTCCAGTTCGCTGATAATCTGAACTTTTTTTTCACGAGCATATTGCAGCACTTCGTGAGATTTCGGGATAGACGGACTTATGACGACAAGCCCAAGACCGTCGAACATTTCTTCAAGGGGTCTGCCCTTCAAATTTTTGAATTCATTTTCAAGAGGATTTATGTAATCGTCATAACAGTAGACCTCAGCCTTTTTTTCTTTCAACAAACTACACGCAGATATTCCACTGGCACGCATGCCCACAACAAGCACTTTTTTATCAGCCACAACCATAAGCACCTCACATTATTATTAAACTTACTACTCCGCCGATAAAGGTTATTATCATATAGAACGACACTATTTTTGATTCGTTTATGCCCTTCAGTTCCAAATGGTGATGAAGCGGAGCCATAAGAAAGACTCGTTTACCTTTTGTCGCCTTAAAAACGACAACCTGTATTATTACTGATATGCTTGAAACCACAAACATTATGCCTGTTAAAAGAATTAAAAAAGGATTGGCTGTCACCATGGCAACCATTGCCGCCGCGCCCCCCAAAGCCAGAGCGCCCATGTCTCCCATAATGATTTTCGCCCTAAAGGAATTAAACCACAAAAAAGCCACAAGAGCGCCGATAAGCGCGGCAATAAAGACAAGCAACGATGACAACTCTTCGGCATAAAGCGTGCGTCCCGACTCCTTCGCCATGCTCATTTGCATAAATGTTATGATAAAAAAAACCATGAAGTATATACACGAAGTACTGCCTGCAAGCCCATCCAGACCGTCAGTCAAGTTGCATGAATTGCTCAATGCAATATAAATGAAGATACTGAAAGGCAGATACCACCATTTGAGATTTATTACGGTGTTGAGCATCGGCACCCTAATTTCGGAGCCGATAAATTGACTTTTATAAGCAAAATATGATGCAATGACGGCAATAAGAAACTGTGATATTATTTTTTGATAGGCGCGTAGTCCCAAATTCCGTTTCAGCGTAACCTTCAAAAAATCGTCTAAAAAACCCACTATGCCATAGCTAAGCATGACCAGCGCGGCAAAATTTGTCATCATGCCGCCGCCAAGTAAAAACGCAGTCGCAACAGTCGGCAATATGAATATTGCGCCGCCCATCGTCGGTATGCCTTGTTTGCTTTCGTGCTGCTGAACATACGAAAGAATAGTCTGCTTTACATGCAGCTTTTTTACAAGCCGTATCGTCAAAGGAGCAATAAGCATCGCCGCAAAAAACGATATAATGACTGCAAGTAAATATTTTATCAAACTCTTCTCTCCAGCGCCGCCATTACGGCTTTTTTGTCGGAATATGGTATTTTTGTGCCCATAATATCCAAATAATTTTCTCCGCCCTTGCCTGCCACGACTACTTTGTCGCCTTTTTGCGCAAAGCTTATTGCGTAAGCAATGGCGTTGCTTCTGTCTTGTATGCAGATATAATTTTTATTCTTTTGTTTCATGCCCTCTTCTATTTGCCCAATAATAGCCATCGGCTGTTCCATCCTGGGATTATCCGAGGTTATCACGCAAAAATCGCTGTATTCTCCTGCGATTATGCCCATTATCGGTCTTTTTGCAGCATCCCTGTTGCCGCCGCAACCGAAAACAGTAATGACTTTTTCGCCATCAAGCGACTTCGCCGCTTTGAGCAAATTCTCCAAACCGTCGGGAGTGTGCGCATAATCAATTATTACTGTTATATCGGTTTTTATAATGTTAAACCTGCCTTCAACCTCTTTTATTTCCGCAAGCGCTTGACCGATAACCGGCAAAGGCACCTTTAACGCTCTTGCCGCGCCGATGGCCCCAAGAGTGTTGTATAAATTGAATTTTCCTATCAGCGGCATAGTTATTTCCGCAAGATCATCCAATACATTGGCAAAAAAACAAGTCTTTTCTCCTCGGCTTTTGAAATTGACGGCAAATATATCCGCAGGCGAGTCTATGCCATAGCTGAGACACAACACTTTTTCGCTACTGATTATTTTTCTGCCATAAATATTATCGGCGTTTATTATGCCGACTTTCATATTTGCGCCGTCAAAATAATCTGTCTTTACTTGCGAATATTTCTTCATGGTGCCGAAAAAATCCAAATGGTCTTGAGAAACATTTGTAAACACGCCAACGGTGGCGGTGATACCTTCTAATTTACGATAAAACAAGGCGTGTGCGCTTGCCTCCATAATGACATATTGCGCGCCGCTTTTTTCCGCCTCTGCAAACAACTTATGCAAATCCATTGGATCGGGCGTTGTCAAATCGATGGCAATTTTTTTCTCGACAATCCGCGCTCCCAAAGTGCCTATTACGGCGGTCTTTCTGCCGTCTGCCTTCAAAATCTCATTGAGTATATATGTAGTTGTCGTCTTGCCGTTTGTACCTACGACAGTGATAATTTCCAACCTTTTATGTGAATTACCATAAAAATTCGCCGCCATCAGCGCCAAAGCCTTTCTGGTATCCTTTACAACCACATATGGCGCTTCTACAGGTTTTTCCGCCACGACACAGACGGCACCGTTTTTTATCGCATCGTCAACAAAGTTGTGACCGTCGACTTGCTCTCCGCTTAATGCCACAAAAATATCGCCTTTTTGTACCTTTCTGCTGTCAAAAACTATACCCGAAACCGCAACAGATATATCTGCGTAGTTTTCTACTGTTTCCACACCTTCCAACAATTCCGCTAATGTCATTTTCCCTCCGTATACTTGTTATTTTAATTATCTAATTCAAAAAGAACTACATTGCCTTTGCTTACAAGACTGCCTGCAATGGGAATCTGATTGACCACCTTGCCGCCTTGACCTGTAATTTCGTAGTATAAGTTTTTGTTATACAAAGCGTTGCGCGCCTGCATTTCATTCATGCCTATGATTGAAGGCATTATAAAGTATTCAATAGGCTCAAGCGATTGAGGCGCTATGCCTTTGTAATTGAAGATGTTGCGAAATATCTCACCGACATAAGGCGCTGCCACAAGACTGCCATAATATACTCCGCCTTGCGGCTCGTCTACCGTCATAAGCGTAATATATTGCGGATCGTCCGCCGGCGCAAAGCCCAAAAATGTCGATAGATACTTGCCTTGCGCAATAATACCGTTTGCATATTTTTGCGCCGTACCCGTCTTGCCCCCAACGCGATAACCGTTGACACCGGCATGTCTGCCGCTGCCCTCTGTGACTACCTTTTCCAACACTTCTCGCATTGCTTGCGATGTGCTTGCTGTTATGACATTGTTTTGCACGTTGGGATAATTGCGCTTGACCGTCTTGCCGCCGTACTCGACTCTGTCAAGAATATATGGCGTCACCAGTTTGCCGCCATTAACTACCGCCGCCGACGCCACAAGCAGTTCTATTGGCGTGACGGCTATCGCTTGCCCGAAGCCCATTCTTGCAAGGTCGACAACTTTCACTTGCTTTTCAGGCAAAATAAGTCCCGACGCCTCGCCGCTTATGTCTACTCCTGTTTTTACATTTAATCCGAACTTTTCGATGCCGTCGTAGAACTTTTCTACGCCTAATTTCAGCGCAATGTCCATAAACAAGCAGTTGCAGGAGTTTTGCACTCCTTCATCAAAACTTTCGGAACCATGTCCTGTTCTTTTCCAGCACTTTATTCGCTGTCCGTCAATAATTCTGTAGCCCGGACAAAATAAATGATAATCCCTTGTAATTACGCCGTTATCCAGTCCCAACGCCGTAGTCAAAATTTTGAAGGTTGAACCCGGCTCATATACATTGCTGACAATCAGACTTTTTGAATTACCGAAAAGCTCGATAATATTATCTCTCGGCACATTGTTGAGGTCAAAGGACGGTCTTTGCGCCATTGCCAAAATTTCGCCTGTTTTTACATCCATCACAATACAACTTGCACTTAACGAATTGTATTTTGCATAAGCCGCCGCCACTGCGTTTTCGGCAAAACTTTGTATGTTATAATCAACAGTCAAATAAGCGTTTCCGCCCTTTGAGCCTTGAATATATTTTGTAACATTATCTTTCAGTTCTCGTCCCACAAGGTCGGTATCGGTCAAAATATATCCGTTTTTGCCCTGTAAATAACCGTTATAATACGCCTCTACACCCGATTGCCCAACACCGTCGACATTTGCAAAGCCGATGAGTTGCGTCAAAAATTCGCCATAGGGATAATTGCGTATTATGTTGGGCGAAAAGTACACTCCGGAGACGCCGTTGGAACCGATTATTTCGGTAACCTGCGTCTTGGTAACTTTTTTCGCAACGGTGATTTCGCTGACCTTGGACATCATTTTTATGTACAATTTTTCTTGATTGACGCCCAGTACCTTTGAAAGCACCGTAGAGGTGGCATATTTGTCGGCGACAGAAACAGGGCGAACATATGCCGTATATATCGTGTATGTATCGGCAAGCATGACGCCGTTACGATCGAAAATATCCCCTCTTTCTCCAAACACCGGAATATCTCTCGTCCACTGGTCGAGAGCCCTTGCTTGCAGTTGTTTGCTGCTGATAACTTGAATATAAACAAGTTTTGAAATAATTGCGGCAAACAAAAAGGTTACGAGCATCATTATTGCCAGTAACCTCTTCCTTTGTCTGTAATCTGTGAATTTAATTGCGCTGAGACTCCTTTTTATTTATTCAGCGAGTCACACAGCCTGTCAAACCAGTTTGTTTCCTCCGATTCTTCATTGAGCGTCATCGGCTGAACTACGTTCTGTTCGATGGCTCCGCTGCCTGCGTCGGCAGGTGTATCGGATCCGGCTGTATTCATCACTATTAAAATAGATGCAACAGCCATAACAATAAGAACATAACACGCAATAAATATTTTTGCGCCCTTGCGTAAATTCGCGCCACCGGACACCTTCGAAACAGCTCTTTCCATAAGCGAGGGCTTTTTGTTCCTTGCTTTTTCTGTTGCCGAGTTGTCAGACTGCCTCAAAAATTCCTCTTCCGAAAGAATCGTATCAGGTGACTTTCTGTCAAGCTGTTCCATAAGATAGCTCTTATAATCCTGCTTGGCAGGCGACTTGCTCAATTTCTTTTTATAATCCTCATAAGAAATCTTCACAGGCTTGTTTTCGATTTTTTTGTCGAACAGCCGTGACTCTGCGCTCTTTTTGTTTTTGTTCATCATATAGATGTCATAATTCGTCAAATCGCCAAACATTTCATTTGTGTCAAAATTGTTGTAGCTAACCATGGCCGCCTCCTTTTTATATCCTTTCTATTATGCGGAGCTTTGCGCTTTGCGCTCTTTTGTTTTCGTCCGCCTCTGCGCTGCCGCAGATAGGCTTTCTTGTCAAAATTTCTATTTCTTTTCTTTTATTACATGTGCATATGGGCATTCTTTTGTCGCATATGCAGTCTTTCTCCAATTCTCTGAAGGTGTGTTTTATTATCCGATCTTCCAATGAATGGAAAGTTATGACACACATTCTGCCGCCCTTATTGAGAAACAGTGCAATATCGTTTATGAATTCTGCAAGTCCCTTCAACTCGGTATTAACTTCGATTCTTATTGCCTGAAAGGTTCTTTTGGCAGGATTGCCGAATTTGAATCTATCCTTCGGCGGATAGCAACCTTCAACAATTTTTGCCAACTCCAGTGTGGTTTCTATTGGCTTTACTGCCCTGCGTTCGATTATTCTTCGGGCAATCTTTCTGGAAAAGCGTTCTTCTCCGTACTCAAAGATGACATTTGCCAGTGTTTCTTCCTTATAGTTGTTGATGACTTCGTAAGCGCTGAGGGCTTGTCCGTCGTCCATCCGCATATCCAGCGGCGCATCCTTAATGTAAGAAAAACCTCTTTCCGGGGTATCAATCTGATAAGAACTGACACCCAAATCCAGCAATACGCCGTCAAGTCCGTTTATGCCTAATTCATTCAAGCGAGGAATAATGTTCTTATAATCATCCTTTATTAGCGTCAGCTTGCCGGAATATTCCGCAAGCGTTTCTTGCGCGTTCTTGATTGCGGCAGAGTCCTTGTCGCCGGCAATCAGTTTGCCGCTTTTCAGTTTTTCGAGGATTCCCCTCGTATGTCCGCCTCCGCCTAGAGTGCCGTCAAAATATACGCCATCTTCTTTTATGTTCAGACCTTCCAGCACTTCGTTGTATAATACGGGTATATGTGAATATTGCATATTAGAACCCGAATTCCTTCAAAGCGTCTACGGCGGCATCAATGCTCTTGGCTTCGCTGCCGAATCTTTCTTCGTATGCCTCTGCGTCCCAAATCTCGATGCGGGTACGCACACCCATAAATACTATCTTTTTGTTTATGGCGGCGGCTTTCTTCAGTTCCGACGGAAGCACAAATCTGCCTTGAGCGTCCTCTTCCGGAATAAACACTCTGCTGGTTATGGCTCTTATGGCGTTCTGCTTTTCGTGCGCCGACAGCGGCACCGAATCAATCTTGCTTATGAAAGCTTCGAACTCCGTTTCGCTCATCACAAAGAGACAGCCGTCTGTTCCCAGACACAACACAAAATCGTTACCTATCTTCGCCCTAAACTTGGCAGGTAACCTCATTCTGTTCTTGTCGTCAAGCGACAGGTTGTGTGTACCAAAAAACATATCTTTCTCCTTATGGTTATCATAGCACATATCTTTTCCACTTTCAACCACTTTTTAAAAATATTTTAAGTTTTTTTCAAAATAATTTTGCAAATGTCGAATATTGCCGCATTTTCGCGCCTATCTTGGAATAATTCGCAACTAAAAGATAAAAAAACAACCTCATTGAGGTTGCATATGGTGGAAACTTATCCCTGATATTTTCTTTTTCTTATAAAATATCTGTCAGTTCAAACAATTTGTTCTTGAGAATATCGCAGGACGTCAAATAATAATCGGTTATGCCCTTGTTGACTTTTTGTTGGAAACGAATATTTTCGCCATGCAAATGTCCATAAACTACGGTTTTGATGCCATAGGAAGCAATCATATCTGTGAAAACAGAATCTTCAAAGCGACTATTGAACGGAGGATAATGTATCATAAGAATTATTTTCTCGTTGTCGGCGCGCAAGCGGCGCGCCTCTTTTAGGCTCATTTCGAGTCGCAACAATTCCCTGTTGATATATTTCTCATCGGCATCGGCGGCTCTTTCGGGTACAGTCCAACCGCGAGTGCCGCATATTATATAATCTCCGCACTTCAAGGCGTTGTTCTGAATGCAAAATACATTTTCGGGTAGAATGCTCTTTACTTTGGAATAGCCGTTCCACCAATAATCATGATTTCCTCGAATAAGAAAAATTTTGCCGTTCAGCGTGCTCAATTCGTCAAGGTCACGCTTGGCGTCATTCAAGTACATCGCCCAGGATATGTCCCCTGCGACAAGCACGATATCGTCCTCGCCCACACGGCTTTGCCAATCCTCTTTTATTTGCGTGAAATGGTCTTCCCAGCCTGCGCCAAAAATATCCATCGGTTTATCGGTGGAAAAAGACATATGCAAATCACTTATGGCAAAAATTCTCATATCAGTTATATTACCACACAAGAAAAAAAATAACAAGGACAAGATATAAGGATTGAGATTTCGCCTCCCTCATCGAACGCAATATTGTTGTCATCCCGATTATAACGGAGGTATCTCATCCGATTTCTTTAACATGGA
>CAYJBS010000054.1:0-11806 GCA_964368435.1 uncultured Christensenella sp.
GAATTCCTTAATATATTTTATGAAATTGCTTATTTTTTATTTGCTTTTTTCTTACCTTTTCCCGATTTATTGCGTTGAGCCTCATATATCGGCGTAATAATTTTGTCGGCATGATAGCTGGCGAAGTTCGCCCATATGAGCGACAAAAACCCGCTTCCAAACACGATAACCAAGGCTATCAAAACAATTCTGATTATGCCTCCCGTTACGCCAATCAATAAAAACGGCAGCGCCGAAAGAACGGCGGCAAAAAGTGAGGGTATAAACATCGAAAGTATGAGTATCAGCGAATTCTTCAATTTAATGTGCAAAGGCAGTTGATACATGGGTACAAACGGCAACATATAGATGAACACCATCAGCGTGAAAAGTCCGATGATCGATGCTGCGATGACAAGTATCCATTGCCCTGCGCCGGCGGTACCGCTCCAAAGGCTATTTGTGAAATAAATAAATGAAGTTCCCACAGCCGCTACCATTGCGGCAAAAAATAAAGAAATAATCAGCATAGGCAGCCAATATTTTTTTACGCCTTTCCAAAATTCAACGGAAATCCTCGGAACACTGTTGCCATAACTATCTTTTTTGATTATAAAAGGCTCCTGCCAAATGAGTTTTACGGCAATATGGAGCAATCCTGCAAGCCCCGGACTCATAAAAGGTATTGCCGCAGCAATGCCGAGGATGAAAAGCTGATATACATCCAAAATCGCCAGCCTTCCTTGCAACACGCCCTGTCCCGAACTAAGACCGATGCCGATATCGCTCATAAAAAACGGTAAATTCACCGTCTTTGCAAGAATATAGGAAAGGTTTTCCATGCCGCCCAATATTGTGGGTGTTATCAAAACTGCCAACAGAGGCAGACAGAAAATAAGGAAAAACAGATTGGCAATCATGAGCTGTCCATTGTACTTTTTGAAGACAGCCATAAAATATTTGAATCTGCCTTCAATGACAGGTCTGGGCGCTTCTTCGCTTCTCGCCTCAGGCGCGAAGGTCAGTCTCCCAAGCAATGCTATTCTGTTGTTGCCCTTTTCGTTTGCCATAATCACCTCTTTATTTCATTCATATTACAATAATTTTGCTTGAAATGCAATCAAAATATCCAAACCTTTTTCGATGCGGTTATATCAGCAGATACAGCACGGCTCCCGCCGCTCCGCTGCCAAGCATTATCCAAATGGGATTGAGCTTGAATTTGCGCAAAAGAAACAACCCCACTGCAAACAGTCCGAGTACTATGAAATTCATATTACTAAAGTTTACGGAAGTGTCGCCGAAGAAGGCAAGTTTAACAATAGTGACAGCCGCCGCCGCTATCAGCGCCGCCGCAACCGGACGCACAACTCTGAGCACTTTTTTCAAAGCGCCCATCTCTCTGTATTTCGTATAAATAAATCCCAATATCAGCACGATTACAAGCGAAGGAACGATGAGCCCTATTGTCGATATGACTCCGCCAAGTATGCCTGCCGTCTTCACGCCGACAAATGTCGCGGCATTTATGGCAAGCGGTCCGGGTGTCGATTCGGCTATTGCCAATATGTCCATGAACTCGCCCAAAGTCAAATAGCCGTTTATGTCGACAATGCGGGTTTTTATAAGCGGCAGCGCCGCATATCCACCGCCGATAGTAAACAGTCCTATCTGAAGAAAATTCCAGAAAAGCTCAAGCAAAATCATGGCTTCTCTCCTTTTTTCTTCGCGCGGTATTTATCAAAAAAATGCCATCCGACACCAAAAAGTATTGCGCCGAGAATAATGAAAATTACGTTTACATTTAAGAATATCGATAACGAAAAAGCAACCAACATAAGCGTTAAAGATACATAATCCTTGTCCTTGAAATAACCCTTAGACATTTTGTAGATGACATCTACAACCACAGCGGCTATGCCTGCCTGCATTGCTTTGAGCGCAG
Source organism: uncultured Christensenella sp. (assembly GCA_964368435.1). Taxonomy (GTDB): domain Bacteria; phylum Bacillota; class Clostridia; order Christensenellales; family DTU072; genus DTU072. The sequence continues at coordinate 1,925 of CAYJBS010000054.1, forward strand.
CAGCGACTATGCCGCTGGCTCTGAACGCTTCATAAAAAAATGATACCACCGTAATTACCGCTAAAGGCGGTAATATGGTACCAATAAGCGTACATAAGGCACCCAAAATGCCGCCTATACGGTATCCAATGAGTATTGAGGCATTGACGGCAATGGCTCCCGGAGATGACTGTGAAATCGCCACAATGTCGAGCATTTCGTCCTTGTTTATCCAGCCGAATTTTTCGACAAATTTCTTCTGCATAAAGGAAATGATTACATATCCGCCGCCGAAGGTAAAGGCGCTGAGTTGAAGAGTTGACAAAAACAGTTTCAAATAGAGTTTGGGAGTTCTTTTCATTTTGCCTTTGACAGTTTTCGCATCCTTTCCGCGTGATCAAGAGTCGTCTTTCTTATCCGCAGGTTTTGGGGTGTAACCTCGAGTTGTTCATCGAGTTCTATGAATTCTATGCACTCCTCAAGGCTGAACTTTCTCGGGTTTTCAAGTCGCAACGAATCGTCGCTGCCTGACGCTCTCATATTGGTTACGTGTTTCTTTTTGCAGACATTTACCGAAATGTCACCGACTTTGGGCGCATAGCCGACTACCTGTCCTGCGTATACTTTCACGCCTGCATCAAGGAACAATACTCCTCTCTCTTGAGCATTAAACAGTCCGTAAGTTGTCGTTTCGCCTGTTTCGAAGGCTACAAGCGCGCCATAGGGGCGTGTGGGCATGGTGCCTTTCATCGGCTCATAGCCAAAAAACACGCTGTTCATTATGCCTTCACCTTTTGTTTCCGTCATAAAATCACTGCGATAACCCAGCAATCCTCTTGCGGGAACAATGAATTCTATCTTTATGCGGCTGTTCATGGGTGTCATCGTCACAAGTTCGCCTTGCCGTCTGCCCATCTGCTCCATCGTAGCGCCTACACAGTTATCGGGCACGTCAACGATGAGCTTTTCCATAGGTTCGCACACCACGCCGTCTATGATTTTGTTGATTACTTTCGGAGTGTTGACTTGGAACTCATACCCTTCTCTTCTCATATTTTCGATAAGTATAGTCAAATGTATTTCGCCTCTGCCCGAAACAATGAACTCATCCGTAGATGCGCCGTCTGTCACTTTCAAAGAAACATCTTTCAATAGCTCTTTATAAAGCCTTGCGCGGAGATGGCGCGAGGTGACATATTTGCCCTCTCTGCCGGCAAACGGACTGTTGTTGACGGAAAAGATCATCTGTAAGGTTGGCTCGCTTATTTTTACGAAGCTGACAGGTTCAACTCTGTTGAGCGAACAAACCGTCTCGCCTATTGTGATGTTCTCAATACCGCTGAAACACACGATGTCGCCGACTTTTGCCGACTCTACCGCAATTCTTTTCAGCCCTTCGAATTGGTATATGTTGGTTACTTTCGACTTAAATGTTTTCTTGTCGTGAGCGTTGCAGATGATTACCTCTTGATTTTGAAGCATTTCGCCTCTTTCTATTCTGCCTATCGCCAATCTTCCGACATAATCGGAATAATCTACTGCCGAAACCAGCGCTTGCAATTCGCCTGCATCCTCGCCTTCGGGCGGATCTATATGGCTTATTATCGTCTCAAAAAGCGGAGCAAGGCTGTCCCCCGACTTATTCATATCCATTGAAGCTGTGCCGGCTCTGCCGTTGCAATATACTATCGGGCTATCCAACTGTTCGCTGTTAGCGTTCAAATCAAGCAGCAAATCGTATATTTCGTTCAGTACATCATGGGGGCGCGCGCCTGACTTATCGATTTTGTTTATGCAAATAATGATTTTGTGATTCATATCAAGGGCCTTTTGCAACACAAAACGTGTTTGCGGCATAGGTCCTTCAAAAGCGTCGACAAGCAGCACGACGCCGTTTATCATTTTCAGCACTCTTTCGACTTCGCCGCTAAAATCGGCGTGTCCGGGGGTGTCTACTATATTGATTTTTATTCCATTGTATTGCGCGGAGGTGTTTTTTGCCAAAATGGTTATGCCGCGCTCTCGTTCAAGGTCGTTGTTGTCCATAACGCAGTCGGGAACATACTGGTTCTCTCTGAATGCGCCGCCCTGCTTCAGCAATGCGTCTACTAGTGTGGTCTTGCCATGATCAACGTGCGCGATAATCGCGATGTTGCGTAAGTCATTTCTTGTCATTTGTTCTTATTTCCTCTTATTCTGTTAAATCTAATTGCGCTTCAGCCCATGTGTCGCTTAGTTCATATATATCGAACAACTCGATAGGCTCATTAAGAACAACATACTTGAATTTTTCGGTACTCCAAAAAATCGAATAATTCAGCGGGCGAACGCGAATTATAAATATATCGCATCTTTCTCTCAAGTCACTCAGCTCTGTTTTGTACTCCACTCCTGCTTGAGAATATTCCGGAGGATTCTGCCACGGTTCCGGTGGGTCTTCAATAAAGTGTCCGCCGTCTGTGAATTGATATGTGACATCGCCGTAGTCGTTGAAATATTTGTACTGTACGGCGCTCCAAGTGTAGTATACATAGGTATCGTCTTTATATAAAGTAATCTCAGGTAATTCAAGTTTAAGCGGCTTGACATCAAGTGTCTGCCACGCAGTAAACTCACTGCTGTCGGTGAGATTGTTTGCTTTGACACGGTAGCGCAGTTCTCCCCGCTTTCTTTCGACATATCTGCCGTCCAGCGTGACTTTGTAGGTCACCGGAGTATCGGGATAAAGCTCATAATCAAGTTCCAGGGTATAATCGGTAGCCTTGGTTACATAATCCCACTTTATGAAAATTGCGTAATCGGTCTCTTGAATAAAGTCCTCGATTCGCACATTTTTCGGTGAGTTGAGCTTGCCTCGCTTGTACAAATTATAGAACAAACTGCCCTCTTGGTTGATGGTAAGAACGCCGGCGATGCCGCCGCCTACCGCCGCAAGAAACACCACCGCCGCAGTAACGATAGCCGCAATCTTAAACATTCTCTTTTTTTTGCGTCTCTCGATAGCCGCAGGCTCCTGCATAACCATGCCGGAAGAGGCCTGCTTTTCGAAGTCCTTTATTTTAGCGTTGTGTTTTGAGAACAGATTTTTTTTCTTCACAAACTCTTTACCGATACCTTCCTTAATTTTGCCATTCTGGGCAAGCCTTCTTCATTAGGCGCTTTTGTGTCGCCTTGGATCAAAGGCAACGCATAATTTATGAAATCCTGCGTAAGCGCAGTGCCGTTATTTGTTATCCAATCAAGCGGTACTGTTTTTTCTGCGTTTGCGGCATGCTCTATGGGCATGAGTTTGTACTCTATTTTATAATCTTTGCCGCTTTGTCTTTCAAATATAACCATTTTGTCGGTTTCGCCCTCGACGGCACATCTTACTGCCATAGCGCCTGCCATAAAGGCTTCCTCAACGTCTGTCTTCGATGCGAGATGCGCCGCGCAACGTTGCATAAGGCTGAATTCGATGGCTCTGACTTTGGTGCCGAACTTCTCTTTCAGCAAATCGGCAAGACAAGCTGCCACTCCGCCAAGCTGCGTATGTCCGAAGGAATCCTTCTGAGCCGCGCTCTGCGCAATGGCTTCGGCGACATAAAGTCCCTCTTTTGTTTTTATGCCTTCGGATAAGCACACGATGCACTTTCCTTGTTTGTTGTCTATGACGGTCTTGACATCGTTTATAAACTTGTCAATATCAAATGCCAACTCCGGCAAATATATGAGATCGGGTCCCAATCCCTTGTAAGCGGCAAGAGCGCTTGCGGCGGTCAGCCAGCCTGCGTTTCTGCCCATAATTTCTACAATAGTGATCTGTCCTTTGTCATAAACCTTGGCATCAAGCGACAGCTCCATAAGCGTGGTAGCGACATATTTCGCCGCACTGCCGTATCCCGGGCAATGGTCTGTGCCGAAAAGGTCGTTATCTATCGTCTTGGGGACACCGATGATGTTGCATTCATAACCCTTGCTCAACAGATATTTGGAAACCTTGTTGCAGGTATCCATGCTGTCATTTCCGCCGTTATAGAAGAAATATCTGATGTTGTACTTCTTGAAAACTTCAAGCAGTCTTATGTAATCGGTTTCGTCTGCTTCGACGGCTTTCAGCTTATATCTGACCGAACCCAGCGCCGATGAAGGAGTATTCTTCAGCAGTTCAAGCTCCCTGGGGTCTTCTTTTGACATATCATAAAAGTTCTCTTCGAGAATGCCTTTTATGCCGTGTGCCGCGCCATAGACCGCAGTAATGTTTTTTTGTTTGAGCGCCTCGGTAAAGACACCTGCTCCGCTGGCATTAATAACGGAGGTGGGACCTCCCGATTGACCAAATATACATGCTCCGACTAAATTTTTCATTATACTTTTTCCTCCGAAATATTTTTTATTTATTGGCTTAAACTGTTTGCAAGGTCATAAAGCGCCTTGTCATATGTTCTTGGCATGTCCAGCGCTTCGGCAAGATCCATATCGAATATTGCGTTATGCTTTATGCCGACGGCTCTTCCGCCTATATCCTGTTTCAGCAAATCGACAGCCTTGGCAGCAAATTTTGCTCCGAGGACTCTGTCCGCCATGCTCGGCGCTCCGCCTCTTTGGATATGTCCCAGTTTGATGGTGCGTAATGAGGTGCCTGTTCTTTTTTTCAGTTCCAACCGCAGCTCTTCCGCATCGCATACACCCTCTGCAAGCATAATAATGTCTGATTTCTTGCCTTTTATGGTATTTTGGATAATCTTTTTGCTGACCTTTGCGATGTCAACCGGCACTTCGGGAATAAGCAAAATTTCTGCGCCGCCCGCAAGCCCTGCATATACGGCAATGTCGCCGCACTTTCTGCCCATAACCTCAATTATGCACACTCTCTCGTGAGAAGTCATGGTATCTCTCAGGTTGTTGACCGCCCAAAGCACTGTGTTTACTGCGGTATCAAAACCCAACGTGTAGTCGGTATAGGACAAATCATTGTCTATTGTTCCCGGGATACCGACGCAGGGATAAGCAAAATTGTTATACAAATCTTTTATGCCTCTGAAGGAGCCGTCTCCCCCGATGACAATCAAGCCCTCAATGCCGTATGCGTTCAGCACATCGACACCCTTTTGTTGATATTCCTGTTCGATAAATTCAGGGCATCTGTCGGTCTTTAGCATGGTGCCGCCGTGTTGAATAATCCCCGAAACCGAACGGTTGTCCAATCTCTTGATATATCCGTTTATGAGTCCGCAATAGCCTCTCTCTATGCCGTATACTTCCAGTCCCTGCGAAATTCCATAACGCACAACGGCTCTTATTGCCGAGTTCATTCCGGGTGCGTCGCCTCCGCTTGTCAAAACTGCTATCTTCCGCATCTGTTACCTCTTGTTAATTTGAAATAATTATAACACTTCTCTTGCGTATACACAAACATTTGAAAAGCAATTCCCTATAGTCGAATCTGCCCTTCTCCCTTTACGACGTATTTCAATGAAGTCAATTCTTTGAGTCCTATCGGACCTCTCACATGGAGCTTTTGTGTCGATATACCCATCTCAGCGCCTAACCCAAGTTCGAAACCGTCGGTAAATCTTGTCGATGTATTTATGTACACCGCAGCGGAATCTACTTCGCGCGAAAATCTGTCCGCTTGCGCCTTATCCGAGGTGATGATAGCTTCGCTGTGTCCCGTGCTGAAGGTGTTTATGTGGCGAATGGCGTCATCGATGCTTTCAACAATATCGACTTTTATGATCATATCGTTGTATTCGGTATAAAATTCCTCTTGCTCGATGAGTTTTGTTTCGGGAAAAATGTCCTTCACTCTTTGCGTGCCTCTGATTTCCACACCGTTTTTCTTCAGTTCGGAAAGACAGTAAGGCAAAAACTCTGCCGCCACAGCCTTGTCACAAAGCAGCGTTTCAAGCGCGTTACACACAGAAGGACGCTGGATTTTTGCATTGATAACGATTTTTACCGCCATCTCGAAGTCGGCAGATTTCTCGACAAATGCGTGACAGTTGCCTCCGGCAGAAGCAATGACAGGCATCGTGGCATGGCTAAGCACAAATTTCTTCAGCGCCTCGCCGCCGCGGGGTATGATAACATCTATCAGCCCTTCCTGTTGCAACATTTCTTTTGTTAAAGCTCTGTCTGCGCCGTCAATGAATCCCACGATCGAAGCATCAAAACCTTGTTCGGAAATGGCTTTTTTCATCAAGGATACGAGAAAACCGTTTGAATTGAGCGCATCCTTGCTTCCGCGAAGAATGACACCGTTCGAGGATTTTATGCAAAGCGCCGCCGCATCTATGGTGACGTTGGGACGGGCTTCATAAATAATACCTACTACTCCGAGAGGTGAACGCACTTTTTTGACGTTCAAACCGTTCGACAATGTGTAATTCTCTTCTGCCTTGCCGACGCAGTCTTCCAAAGCAATGACGGCGTCCAGCCCATCGCACATGGACTTTATTCTCTTGTCATTGAGTGTCAATCTGTCAATAAAAGCCGAGTCTTTCTTCGACGATACAGCAAGCGCAATATCCTTTGCGTTGCTTGCCATTATGCCGTCGACATTCGACAATATTTCTTTTTTTATGCCGTCAAGTACGGCGTTTTTTTGCGCAGTCGTGGCGCCCATAAAGGCGTTTGCTGCCTGTTTTGCCGCCACACAAATATTATTGACCATGCTATTCCTCCTCAACTTCCTCCGGAAGATTGGCGTTGTGGTAGACATCTTGAACATCGTCGTTTTCTTCGAGTTTTTCTAGTAATTTTTGTATCGAGGATATGTTCTTCTCAGGCGGATCGATGTACAAATCGGCGATATACTCGATGTCGGATGACAATATCTCAAGTCCTGCATCTGTAAGAGCCGTTCTCACCTGTTCGAGGTCTTGCGGCATGGTGTACAATTCATATACATCCTCGCCTGTTATGACATCATCTGCTCCGCTTTCCAGCGCAATCATCATTATGTCGTCCTCTGTCATATCCTTCTGCTCGACAATTATTACGCCTTTTCTGTTGAAAAGATATGAAACGCAACCTGTTGAGCCCATTGCGCCGCCGTATTTGTCAAAAATATGGCGAACATCTCCCGCCGTTCTGTTCTTGTTGTCGGTAAGAGCCTCTACGATGACGGCAACGCCGCCTGCGGCATAACCTTCATATACCATATCTTCGTAATTTACGCTGTTCAACTCGCCGCTGGCTTTCTTGATTGAACGGGTAATATTATCGTTTGGCATATTCGCTTGTTTGGCTTTGGCGATGACATCGCGCAGTCTTGAGTTGTTGTTGGGGTCAGGTCCGCCTGCCTTGACCGCGACGGCCAGTTCGCGTCCGATTTTGGTAAAGACGCTGCCACGAACGGCATCAGTCTTTCCCTTCTTAATTTTTATGTTTGCCCATTTACTATGTCCTGACATTTTTCAACACACTCCTTTTTCAGATATTTTTTATAATAAATACATTGCTATCGACATGCTAACCGCCGCGTTCAACGACTCCACCGCCTCAGTCATGGGCAGTGATAATATGTCGGCGCAACGTTCTTTTATTTGTTGCGGCAACCCGTGCGCCTCGCTGCCTACTGCAATAATCAATTTGTTTTTTCTTTCGTATTGATAAATCGAACTGCCGCCAGAGTCAAGCCCCACAAGCGTATAACGCTCAAGCAGCGCATCCAGGCTGTTGTCGTCAACTTCCACCGCCTTGACGGAAAAAGTACCGCCCATTGCTGCCCGAATGACTTTCGGCGAATAGATGTCGACACAATCGCCATATAGCAGCAGAGTTTTTATGCCTCTTGCCGCCGCAGTGCGAAATATCGTACCCATATTGCCACCGTCCGATATGCCGCAAAGCAAACCTACGGTATCGCCCTCGATTTCAGTATATTCCGGGATTTCGGCATATGCTATTGCGCCGCTGGGGCTCATTGTGTCACAAACAGTGTCAAAGACGCTGTCGGCGACAAGCTCTGCGTCAACGCCCAGCTTTTTTTCGAGATATGCCAGCTTTTCGTAATCCGATTGACGAATGAAAAGTTCTTTTATTCCGCAATCATAGGACAAATCTTTCAGTAAGTTTACGCCTTCGATGCAAAAAAAGCCGTGTTGCTGTCTGCCCTTTTTTGATTTGAGGGAGCGAAGCATTTTTATTTTTGCGTTTTGCGTCGAGGTTATTGTCATATGATTCCCATTAAAAAAAATTGCCCCGTCTTAGTGACGGCGGCAATGATTTTTTTTGTTATTTTGCCAGAGCGGTTTTTGCCTTGCTGCAGAGAGTGGTAAAAGCTGCGCCGTCGTTTACTGCTATGTCGGCAAGTATCTTTCGGTTTAGCGTCACCCCCGCTTGTTTGAGACCGAACATAAGTCTTGAATAAGAAATGTCGTTCTGTCTTGCGGCTGCGTTTATTCTGGCGATCCAAAGCTGACGGAAATCTCTCTTCTTGAGTTTTCTGCCCACATATGCGTACTGGAGCGACTTCATAACCGCTTGGCGCGCGATTCTATATAGCTTTGATTTGGAGCCGAAATAGCCTTTGGCTCTGCTCAATATCTTTCTACGTTTTTTTACGGCATTTACGCCTCTTTTTATTCTCATTTTGTGTTACCTCCTAGTCTTGACCGGAAAGCAGACGCGTAATGGTTGCTTCCTGAGTAATATCCACATATCCGCCCTTTCTGAGACCGCGTTTTCTCTTCGTGCTCTTCTTGTTCAAAATGTGATTCTTGTTCTGCTTAGCTCTTTTTATCAAACCGCCGGCAGTAAGTCTGAAGCGCTTTTTGGCTCCGCTGTGTGTTTTCATTTTCGGCATTGCTGTTTCTCCTTACTTTTTATTTTTTGTAATCGGCGCTATCGTAAGGCCTATTATTCTGCCCTCTGAAGAGGGTTTGCCTTCCATAACTCCGAATTCTTTTACCATATCAAAGAACTCTTCGACAACCTGTACGCTGACATCGGTATGCGCCAGCTGTCTGCCCCACATTTTTAATGTGACGCGAACTTTGTTGCCTTCTTCAAGAAATTCAACCGCGCGCTTTGCTTTGGTCTTCAAGTCTCCGATATCGATGGTTTGGGAAAGACGTATTTCTTTTATTTCGACAACCTTCTGCGCCTTTTTTGCTTCCTTTTCCTTCTTTATCATGTCGAAGCGGAATTTGCCATAGTCCATAAGTTTGCAAACAGGCGGTGTTGCGCCCGGCGAAACCTTGACTAAATCAAGACTTCTGTAATCGGCTATTCTTTGCGCTTCGATTCTGCTCATCACTCCGAGCTGAGTGCCTTTTTCGTCAATGAGCCTTACTTGACTATCATAAATACTATGATTAGTTTGTAATTCCTTGAAAATACTTTACCTCCATAAAAAAAAGTGTGTAACCAGAAGTACACACTCTTTATTAATTAACTATCCGTTAGATTAATAACCGCTGCGCTTACGCTCCCGGTGAGAAATACTTCTGCTTCGTTCTTGATGATACCTTAAATATTATTGCCTGTCAAGCAAAATAATGCGGTTTTTTATATATCCAGATAACATAGAAGTAAAAAGTAAAAAGTAAAAAGTAAAAAGTGTGGTTAATATTTAAGAGATTTTAGTGCAGCGACTAAAATGCTTACTAATTCGACACACTCGTTTCGCAGACTTTCAAATTCTGGTTGTGTTATATAATTAGTTTCAACAAGCAACTCTAACCAATAATTTGTTTCGCTAGCTTCTTTCAAAGCAATACTAATTTTGTGAATGAAATCGTCTTTACTTTGTGCAAATTCGGCTTCTGCTAAATTCGCCCCGATACTTGTTCCGCTTCTTAAAATCTGGTTAGCAATAACTTTTTCTTTTTTCTCATTCAAAAAACTGCATAATTTTACGATTCGTACAGCAAACTTTTTTGCCTTAATCTGCTTAATATCATCCATACTTTTTAC
>CAYJBS010000055.1:0-10689 GCA_964368435.1 uncultured Christensenella sp.
CTTGAAAACCTTTCCCATCCATTCTGCGTCACGTCTTGCCAAATAGTCGTTTACGGTGACGATATGCACGCCTTTTCCGCTCAGCGCATTCAAATATGCCGGCAGTGTCGCCACAAGTGTTTTGCCTTCGCCTGTTCTCATCTCGGCTATTCTGCCTTGATGAAGAACTATTCCGCCGATAAGCTGAACATAGAAATGCCGCATGTCCAACACTCTTTTGCTTGCTTCGCGCACAACGGCAAAAGCGTCCGGCAGCAGCTGTTCGAGCGTTTCGCCGCTGGCGTATCGTTCTTTCAGAAGTTCTGTTTGGTGGGAGAGTTCGGCATCGTCCATCGCTTGATATTTTTCTTCAAGCTCCTCTACTTGGTCGGCAACAGCCGATAATTTTTTGAGCTGACGCTCCTTTTCTCTCACAAAGAGTCTGGTGAAGAAACCCATTTATTTTACCTCTTAAATATTATTTAGTAACTTATATGCTAACATTTACCACTGCCTAAGTCAAGTATATCAAATCAATGCGCCCTCTTAAGAACGCCAAGTTTTTGCTATAAGCGATTATTGTCAAAAATATCGACATTATCCGCAAGGCGCAAAAGGCGGATACTGTAGACAATGACATAATGTCGCTAAAGGGAAATTTAGTCGTCAAAAACTTGCCTTAAGATATTTTTAGTTATATAATTATGAAAATCGGAGGTAAATATGGAATTCAGATTCAGTGACCGCATAAAAGACTTGAACGCAAACGCCATAAGAGAGATATTTAAACTGGTTGCGCAGCCCGATATCATTTCCTTCGCAGGAGGTTTGCCGGCGAATGAGGGACTTCCCGTTGCCCAAATCAAAGAAATAGCTGAAGAATTGCTTTCATCCGACAAAGCAAAAAAGATTTTGCAATACGGCGCCACAGAAGGCTATGCGCCTCTGCTTGAAAGCGGACTTGAATATGTGAAAAGAGCCGGAATATACGGACAAACAACCGAGAATATCTTGGCAATAAGCGGCGGACAGCAGGGCATAGACCTCATGTGCAAGGCATTCTTGAACAAGGGCGATTGTGTGCTTGTCGAAGAGCCTACTTATCTTGCCGTGCTGCATATTCTGAAGACATACGAAGCTACACCGATAGGAGTCAAGAGCGCGGAAGACGGCGTAGACCTCACCGACCTTGAAGAAAAAATAATAAAACACAACCCAAAAATGCTTTATCTTGTGCCGACCTTCTCCAACCCTACAGGCAAGACGATACGCGCAGAAAAGAGGAAAGCCATTGCCGAGCTTTGCGCCAAATACAAACTGGTGCTTCTCGAGGACGATCCCTATTGCGAACTTCGTTATGACGGCGAAAGAGTACCGAGCATAAAGTCTTTCGACAAAGAAGGCTATGTGCTTTATAACATTTCCTTTTCAAAAACCATCAGCCCGGGACTACGTACGGCGCTTATTGTCGGACACAAGGACATAATAAGAAAGTTGACTTTGGGCAAGCAGGCTACCGACGTGCATACCTCGGCGCTTTCGCAAGCAATAGTCGATGCCTATCTTCGCAAGGGCTATATGGACCCCAACCTCGCGAAGGTTATACCGCTCTACAAAGAAAAGAAAGACGCTATGCTTGCGGCAATCGAAGCATACTTTCCCAAAGAAATAAAGTATACCCGTCCCGAAGGCGGCTTGTTTATTTGGGTGGAACTGCCGAAATATATAAACACAAAGGAATTGTTCTTGGAATCGGTGAAAGACAAAGTCGCATATGTCAGCGGAGATTCATTTTTCCCAAACGGCGACGTCTTCAACACCTTGAGACTGAACTTTTCCAACGCCACGCAGGAACAAATAGACAGAGGACTAAAAATACTTGGCGCGCTGCTCAAGTCGAAAATTAAGGAGTAAAAATGCAAAAAACAAACGCCCTTGATATACTAAGAGAAAGAGGCTTCATAAAACAAACGGTTTATGAAGAGGATTTATACAAAATGCTATCAGATGGCAGTCTGCCGTTTTATGTCGGCTTCGATCCCACGGCGGACAGCTTGCATGTAGGGCATTTTCTTGCGCTTATGGCTATGAGCCATCTGCAAAAAGCAGGACACAAACCGATAGTACTTATCGGTGGCGGCACGGCTATGATAGGCGATCCGTCGGGCAGAAGTGATCTTCGTACGATGATGACGAAAGAAATCATTGCCCACAATAGCGAATGCTTTAAACAGCAGATGTCGAAATTCTTTTCTTTTGAGGGCGACAACGCCGCCGTCATGGTAAACAATGCCGACTGGCTGCTTGACCTCAATTATGTAGAATTCATTAGAAATATCGGAGCGCATTTCAGTGTCAACAAGATGTTGACTGCGGAATGCTTCAAGGTTCGCATGGAGAAAGGTCTGACTTTTCTTGAATTCAACTATATGCTTATGCAAGCGTATGACTTTTTGGTGCTATGCAAAAAATATGACTGCCGTCTGCAATGCGGCGGTGACGACCAATGGTCAAATATTTTGGCAGGCGCCGACCTGATAAGAAGAAAGGAAGGTGTCCCTGCTTTTGCCATGACTTTTGAATTGCTGACAACTTCAGAGGGCAAAAAGATGGGCAAGACCCAAAAGGGAGCCGTTTGGCTGGATAAGAAAAAGACTTCGCCTTATGACTTCTATCAGTATTTCCGTAGTATTGACGATGCAGATGTCAACAAGTGTATGCGTTTTCTCACATTTATGGAGCTTGACAAAATAAACGAGCTGACAAAATACAATGACGAACGCATGAACGCCGCAAAAGAGGTGTTGGCATACGAGGTGACAAAAATCGTCCACGGCGAAGAGGAAGCCAAAAATGCGCAGATTCAAGCAAGAGCGGCATTCGGCGGCGATGAAAGCAAAATGCCCACTGCCGAAATAACCATTGAGAGCGCCATTATTGCCGACATTTTGGTGCAACTGAAACTTGCAAAATCCAAGGGCGAGGCGAAGAGGCTCATCGAGGGCGGCGGCGTCGTTATCGACGAAGACAAAATTATCGCAATAGACGCGGAGCTTTCGGCGGCGCAACAAAAAGACGGCTTTATTCTGCACAAAGGCAAAAAAACGCACATAAAAGTCAGCACTAAATAAGATGCAAAGCTACCTTACGATACAAGACGAATGCCGGCATACAATAGAAATAAACCGCTCGGTGTTCACCTGTAGCATAAAGGGAATAAAGGACTTTGACGAAGCATTGGACTACAAAAACAGCGTTTCAAAAGAGTTCAGCGACGCCACCCACAACTGTTATGCCGTAAGGACGCTGGACGAACGACAAAAGTTCTTCGACGACGGAGAGCCGGGCGGAACGGCTGGACAGCCAATACTGCAGGTCATAAAAAACAATGATTTATTCAATGTCGTCGCCGTCGTGACAAGATATTTCGGAGGCATAAAACTCGGCGCAGGCGGACTGGTCAGCGCCTACTCCGCAGCGACAGCCGAAGCCATCAAGAGCGCAAACATAATAAGCATGATAAAAAGCCGTTTGGGCGAAGTTAGCGCCGATTATAACACGCTTGGCGAACTGAACAACCTGTTTCGGCAGTCGGGATATAAGGTTTTGGACACCCAATACAGCGATAGCGTGAAAATCAGCTTTGTTTGTCCTTTGGACGAAACAGAGAAAGCGCAGAGCGGTGTCGCCGCAGTGACGGCAGGCAAAAGCTCAATAGAATGGAAAGGCACAGATTATTATTTATACTAGCCAAAGAGGCTAAAAGGAGATAAGAAAATGAAAATTACATTGACAGGTCAAAAGAAGACAAAGCCCGATTATACCAAACTGGGATTCGGAAAGTATTTCACCGACCATATGCTTGTAATGGATTACCAAGACGGCAAATGGCAAGAAATGCAGATTATGCCGTATGACAACTTTGCAGTCGACCCCTCAACCAACGTGTTGCACTATGGACAGGGCATATTCGAGGGCATGAAGGCATACAAGGACAAAAACGGCAAAATTACGCTGTTCCGCTCCTACGACAACATGAAGAGAATGAACAATTCGGCAAAGAGACTTTGCATGCCTGAGTTTGACGGCGCGCAAGTAATCGAAGGCATAAAAAAACTTATCGAAATCGACAGCGACTGGATACCGACAGCAGAGGGCACCTCACTTTATATCCGTCCTACAATGATAGCCTATGACCCCATGTTGGGAGTTCATCCTGCGCACGCATACAGATTATTCGTCATACTTTCACCGGTGGGCGCTTATTACGCCAACGGACTGCAACCTACAAAAATCATAATCGAGGAAGAGTTCGTAAGAACGACGATAGGCGGCACGGGCGAAGCAAAATGCATGGGCAACTACGCCGCGTCTTTGCTTGCAGGTCAGATTGCCAACGACAAGGGCTATGACCAAGTGCTTTGGCTCGACGGCAAGGACAGAAAGTATATTGAAGAAGTCGGCGCAATGAATATTTTCTTCGTAATAGACGGTGTTGTCAAGACGCCTGCGCTTGTAGGCTCGATATTGCCGGGTATCACACGCGACAGCGTGTTGCAGATTTTGCGCAAAGAGGGTATACCTGCCGAAGAGACAAAAATAAGCGTTGAAGATTTGACTACCGCTTACAAAAACGGCAAGCTGCAGGAAGTATTCGGTTGCGGCACCGCCGCCGTCATCTCCCCCGTGGGCACTCTTGGCTATGGCGGCAAGGATATGATAATCAACAACAACGAAATGGGCAAAATATCTTCGTTCCTATACGACACACTCACAGGTATACAGTATGGCAAGCTGCCCGATTCATTCGGTTGGGTCATAAAAGTAAACTAATAAATATAGAAACTCATTAAAAAAGGCGCTTTTTACTGGCGTCTTTTTTTAATCGTTACTATAATATGTCATCTCGCTCGCAGTATATAATGTCATCTCGATCGCAGTATATAATGTCATCTCGCTCGCAGTATATAATGTCATCCCGACCGCAGTATATAATGTCATCCCGATCGCAGTATATAATGTCATCCCGAGCGTAGTCGAGGGATCTCATCCGAATCATTCCAAAAATAATTTTTCGTCTATGCGCAAGATGGCATCTTGTTCCACAAGTCCTATGGCATGTTTTTCCATAAGTTCTGTCAATTTCTTTTCTCCGATAAGCATAAGATTGTTGACCTTTGCCACGAATTTGATTGATTCCTTGTGATAACTGCTATTCGAGATTAGGATACCCTTGTCTGCTCTTTCGGCAGCCATAACTCCGAGAAACTCGCGTATTTCGGGCAGAGGGATATAACCCTTTTTGCGTTTGGTCTTTGCTTGTAAAAGGATTTTTTCTTCAAAACCCAGTTCGTCCTTGATGATCAGCAAGCCGTCTATGCCATTGTCGCCGGGTCCTGCGGTGATCTCATCCTTTATGACTTGTTTGCCGTAAACGGCGATCATAAGGCTCATGCTTAAACGCTCAAAGAACTCTCCTCCGGCAAGGCTTATGCACTCCAATACGGCTTTTTGCAAAGTCTTGAGGTAAATGTCCTTCTTCAAAACGCCTTTTTTGCACTCTGTGAAGGACTTGTCCAGCGCTTCTAGTTTGCTACCCAGCGGTGTGTTGGGATAACATTTCTCACGGGGTTTTATGACGTTGTTGTAGACAGCGTCATTTTTTCGCAGTTCGGCGTCGAGATATTCTATGACGTCGACTGCTTTCAAAAGCTCGGCTTCTTTTCTCTTGATTATGTCGCCTAGCACAGCTTTCAGAATATTTCTTTTGCCACTGGGTTTGGAGTCCTTTATTTCTTCTTCAGTCAAATATTTGTTCAAGAAGACATCGGTCAAAGTCTTTTTGTCGGGCAGTTTTCTTTCGATATGAATTTGTTTGTTGTCGTTGAGCATGACGGCCTGTTCGGTCAACAGCTCGTTGATTATTGTGCCGACAAAGCTCTTCAGCCTTGTCGAAAGGCTGTCGCTGCTTGTGTCTTTCAGCTGTTGCTTTGTGAATCCGCAATTGCTTATTACTTCGGCAATTAGCTGTTTTCTGTCCCACGCTTTGGTGGATATCGTTTCAAGCAGTTGCTTGCGAATATCGTTGCGTGTGGGTAAAGTATAACTATTTTTCATTATATCTCCTGATAGTAATCAATTTCGAGTCGACTTTGTTGTCAAGTTCTCCGTCCAGCCCGAACAATTCTATAAATATTGTATTCAGCCTTTCTTCATTATTCCTCATTCTTTCAAAATCACCAAGTTTGCCATCATTATACCAGTCACGACGAGAAATAACAATATTTTCTTTGACAAGGGCGGCTATTTCATCGCATTGCAACTGCGAAGGCAGGACAAAAGGCAAATTCTTGAGGTCTCCGACCTGCACATTCAATGTGGGATTGAGCGCATTGAGAAAAAATGTCACGACCTTTGAACACAAAAAACCCAGAATTACATAAATATCGACAGGCGAACTGCTTTTGACAAAACCGCAGGAGCCGCCGACATCGAACACTGAATTGTTGCTGTATCGTGCGCCGAAGTGTCCCTTACTGGATACCAAAGTCCAAGTAATACACTCTTTGAAATAAAAGTCTTTGGACGGCATTCGGTTGCCTTGTTTCGACAAGACCTCTCTTGCTTGCGTATCAAAGCGTATGACAAAATTCATATTGCCGAACCATTTGCGGTACAATCCGCCTTTGTTGTATGGGGCATATTTTTTGTTCAGCGTATCGAAATGTTCGATGCTGCGCGCATCAAAAGCTATGTCTTCGGGGTTGACTTCGGATAATCTTTTCAGAAATGCTTTGTTGTCACCGGTAGCCATGCCTTGACGGATTTCGAGAAAGTCCGACAGTTCCTTTTGCGAAAAACATCTTATTGCTTGTGGGCTTAACCAGTAGATTATTGCGCCTGACGGCGTTTGTTGAAAGGTGTCGAATGAGCGTTCATAGCGGTAAGATACTTTGCCGTTTATGGCTTTCTCAAGTCGGCTTTTTTGTTTGCTGCCGTCAAAATCCGTCAACCGAATATAAATTCCCTTGACAGGTTTTGTGTGCGTGGCGGTAAAAGCCGAGAGATAGACGACGGCTTTTGAATATCCGCCTGTGGACAGTTGCGCCAAATTCAACAAGCCTTTTTCTTGCGTTATCAGCCTGCGTAAATTCCCAAAACTCTTTATGAACATCCAGTTGTACGGGCATACGACACCCAGCGCGCCGTGCTGTTCCAACTGTTCGAAACATCTTGCAATAAACACCGCAAACAAATCCTGCTTATATGGATTATAATTATCAAAAACATACTTTTTCAGCGCCGTGTCATAATCCGACGAAGCAAGATAGGGCGGATTGATGAGGACGCAATCAAACTTCATTGTCAGCATTTTGAGAATAGAAATTGAGGCAGAGGCAGCGGAATTGCTTTTCAAATGCTCAATGTCTTGTGCCAACTCTTTATATGGTTTAATTATGCTGCCCAGATGCTGGTTTCGACACAAAAAGTCAATAAAGTTGCCGAGTCTTTGCATACCCGTAGAAACACAAAGCCCAATTACACTATTGTCAAGTTCATCAAAAGAAAAGATATTGAAATCAAAATTATCAAGTCCCGCGCGCTTCAAAAGCAGGCGTTTTGCCACGCTGACGGCTTTTTTGTCAATATCAAGACCGAAAAAAGAAGAAAGTATTTTTCGCGCAAGCTGTTGCGGCGGTAAATCGTCTTCTTCATACGCTTTTTCGAGCAAATCATAAGCGCAAAGAAACATATTGCCTGTGCCGACAGCGGGATCGAAAACCCTCAAGTTCGATGGACAGTCGAGATTTTCTCCACCGTCTTTATATTCGAATTGCGTATCGGGAAAAAATCTTCCCAAAGAGTTGGCGGCGACAAATTTTGCGAGATATTGCGGCGTAAAAAACTGAGTGGCGATATGTACCTGTTTTGCCGCAACGCGATTGTGCCGTTGCTTTTGCAAATTTATTGCTATTCTGTCCTCTGAATAAAGGAAGGAATAGGCGTCGGAGATAGCCCAAACATCGTCAAACATCTCGAAGATGCCGTCGACGTAGTGTTCAAAAATTTCTTCTTCATTTGAATAAAGCGCTTCCAAATTGTTTTTTAGAGCTATTAATTTTTGTTTCATTGTATTAAAACAACAAACATCGCCGTCCGGGCGGCGATGTTTGCTTTTGTTAATGTAGTTGATTATTCTTCAGAAATAGCTTCCTGAGGGCAAGTATCCGCGCAGCTTCCACAGCTTATGCAAAGGTCTGCATCGATAACATATTGCGTATCTCCTTCTGATATAGCGCTGGTGGGGCAGCTAGATTCGCAGGCTCCGCAAGAAATGCAGGCGTCACTGATTTTGTATGCCATAAAGTATTTTCTCCTTTTTTATTTTTTCACAGTATAGCATATCCGCTGTATTTTGTCAATATTTCTATGCACCAAAAGAAAAAAGTCGAAAAAACAGGTTTTATTCTTGGTTATAAACATCGTATGTGGCAAGACTTTTTATTACTGAACACTTCACAAGAATACACTGTTCGGTCGGGAGAAAAAATAAAGTGAAAAAGATTATAAAGCTTATATATGTTGCGCTTTTTGCCGTCGAGGCATTGACGGCGCTGACGGTACTTGTCGTAGGGAGCATGAGATTGGAACGGCACAGCCTATATTTATGTATTTGTATTTGCCTGACAGTTTCAGCTTTTATAGTGGTGTTTCTGATAATCAATGCGACAATTGATTTGGTATTGACAAAGGCGCGCAACAAAAAAATATGCTCGACTGCTGCAAGCCTTGTTACTTCCCAAAAGAATTATGCAAGGTTTATTTCGCTGCTCTCTCAAGCGTTGTTGGTGGATGAAAAAATCGTCGGCAAAAGCAAATTGTTTATTAAGAAAATAAAACAGCAGACCGATGCCCTTTCCGACGTACTGCGCGCCGCCGCCGACTCAATAAAAAGGTTGAGTTAGGCTGAAAAGCGCCTGTCATAATTTCACCTTATGAGCCGCCTTTTCATATTATATTTTATCAGAGGTAAAAAAAATTGGCAGAGCTCATTTACATAATCGATATATCTGAAATACGCGGCAGATTTATGCTGGAAGAACTCAAGCGCGAGGGCTATGAAGCGTACGCCATGGGCGGCATCTATCGCGCAGGCAAGAAGGTCTACGCTTTTTCTATGTCCAAAGAGCTTGATTTGGCACAGTCCGAAAGCATTGAAAACGGCAGCATGGTTTTTGCGCGGCTGATACACAATGATGTAAAAAAGTTGTTTTTTGAAAGAAATATAACATTTTTGAATTATTTCGACGACGAGGCTTTTGTCGTCAAGAATGCATATCTCACGGCTGAAGGCGCACTTTCATACATTATTCAAAATACCGACACATCGATAAAGCATATGCCCGTACTTGTGCTTGGATACGGCAGAGTAGGCAAGTCTATTACAAAACTGTTGAAAGACAATTATGCCGTCGTATCCGTCGCCACTAACAACAATACCGAATATGCGCTGGCATCGATTTTTGCCGACAAGGCGTTGACGCTGTCGGAATATGCTGTAAATATATCGCAATATGAAACAATAGTAAACACCATACCTCAGGTAATCTTAAAAGGAGATATACTTAAGCTTATTAACAAGGACTGTTTTTTGTTGGACCTTGCATCAAAACCGGGAGGAATAGATTTTGCCGTAGCCGAAAGACTGGGATTGAAATCCTTGCACGCTCTCGGAATTCCCGGCAAAACCTCACCAAGAACTGCGGCGGTTTTCATTAAAGAAAGCATACTTAAAAGGCTTAAAACTAAATATTATGATTAATAAAAACATAGGCATAGCAATAACCGGCTCGTTTTGCACCTTCAAAAAGCTTTTGCCTGTAATTAAAGAGCTGAAAGAACACAACAACCTTTTTCCTATTTTTTCTTACGCCGTTAGGGACACCGACACGAGATTCTATAAGGCGCAGAAATTTTATGATGACATAAAGGAGCTATCGGGAAAGGCTCCGATAACTACCATTGTAGATGCGGAGCCTATCGGACCGCAGGGCTTGCTGGACCTATTGATTATCGCGCCCTGCACCGGAAATACGCTTGCAAAGCTGAACAACGCCATAACCGATACACCGGTGCTGATGGCGGCAAAGGCGCATCTGCGCAACGACAAGCCCGTACTTATCGCCGTGTCGACAAACGACGGATTGTCCAACAATGCAAGAAATATCGGAGATCTGCTGAATAAGAAAAATATTTATTTGGTGCCCTTCGAGCAAGACAATTTCAAAGACAAAAAGTTCTCGCTGGTGGCGGATTATGATCTGATCTACGACGCCGCCGTCGCCGCCCTTTCGGGAGTGCAACTGCAACCTGTCATAAAAGGAGACGACTAAATGCGGAATCGCCGGTTGAATTGATTTTTACGGCAGGGAAAGAAAAGAAGAAACGCGCAAAGCAATGCTCGAAACGGTCAGGATATCAAAGAACCTTGGTACGGTCAATTGATGCGCTTGCCCCAAAACTTTTGCCTATCCGCTACAGATTGACGGCTTTTTCAGAAATTTCGGACCGGATATAGAAAATGCCTAAGGGCGCTTTGCCGTAATTATTTGTAGTTTCGTAGGTTTTTTAGTTGTCAAAAAAAACAAGATATGTTATATTAAGAAAGCAAAAATACTTTCGGGGGTATAGCTCTGCTGGGAGAGCGCT
>CAYJBS010000056.1:0-2175 GCA_964368435.1 uncultured Christensenella sp.
GTATATAATACCTTTTGGGAGCAACTCCTAAAAGGTATTATTGTTTTCTCGGAGGGATTTATGAAAAAAAAGACATTTTCAATCGGAACTTTCGTCATTATTTTGACGCTTCTTATGAGTTTGGCGCTTGCCTCCTGCTCACCACCCGATGACGGTGACAACTACAACGGCTATCTTGATGTGACGCCGCAGCTCGCCGAAAGCATTCTGTCAAAGGTTGAATTCGGGGACAAATTATTTTACACTCAAAACAATTCGGAGTATGGCTACAACATAACCGGCGACGGCTTCGTAGCCTATGAAAAGCGCCTTGGAGAAAACGCAGAAGAGACTTATTATGGCGGTTCGGGCGAAGAATTTTATAAGGTGATGATAACGCTCGACAAAAGAGAATTTAAGAGAGTGACCAAATGGGAAGCCCTGCTGGCTCTGGAAGAAGTAAAAAACGGCGCTACCGAATATCTTTCAATTATGAACGACAACGATTTTTATACAGCGCTTGAAAAAAACAAAGAACACGGCGGCGATTTCGGAAAGCTCATAGTATCGGGAAATGTTTACATGGAGCAAGAAGGGGACGTTATACCCGAGTCGGGCTCTATTGTGTATTCCTTAAAGACTGTTGACGACATCGCAGCTTTGGCGGAACTTAGTTTTCATTTTTCTGCAAAAAGATTGATAGAGGTTCAGATCGGCTATTCCAACATCGAAGGGTATGTACCCGACAATTTAAGAAATCCTCAACGTGATCTTATCTCAGTGAGTTTTGATTATGACCGGACACTCACAATGCCCTCGGACAAGGGAACAGATGTCACTGCTCCCGGAGATAAAGTTACTATAATAAGAAAAGGCTCGTCCTTGCCAGAACTTTACAATCAAACTAAGGGCTCAAAAATACAGCTTGGTACGCCTACAGATGATACAGGAACCTTCTTAGGGTGGTTTTATGACGAAATGTATCAATTCCCTGTTGAAGGCGAATATCAAGTCGGATTTGAGCGTAACTATGCTGAAGTCTACGCAAAATGGCAAGTGCCTGCAATAAAAACGCAACTCAACGGCGGGGCGTTTTTTGCCGGAGCAGAGAGCAAACTATCGAAGTGTATCTTCATAAAAGACATTATGGAAATCACTCCTTATAAAAAAGGATATGAATTTGAAGGTTGGCACAAGGAAGCTACCTTCGTGAATGAGGTGGAGTACGAAGACTACGACCTTATAACCGCCGCCACAACGGTGTACGCTAAATGGGCTCCGTTGGTCAAAATAACACTGTCCGCCGACATAAGCTACACCTTGCCTAAGTTGATAGGAGCGCAGGGCAACGGTATGGGCTTGGATTACATCGTTCCCGTCAAGAGAGGTGGGGTTTTTGCCGGTTGGTACAAAGACAGCGGTTTTCAAACTGCGGTAACGGAAGGGAACTTCCCGACTGCCAATGCCACATATTATGCAAAGTTTGATAAAGCAATTTGTATTGATCTGAACTTTGAGAATGCCACCCTTACACCAAACAATGTTGAAAATTATGTGAATATTCCGCTTACAGCAAGTGAAGAATATGGATTTCAAGAATTCTTTGAAGAAATTACGCAAGACTATATCGGTGGTACTAATGGAATGGGAGAGAGCTTTGCGGGCTGGTATAAGGATAGCGCGCTGACTCAACCGCTTACAAGGGTATACCCTACTGCCAATATGACTCTTTATCCGAAAATAACCAAAGTATATTTCTATATAATCGATGACGGCGACGGAGAACTGACGATGGCCTACTTCAGCGAGGGAGAGCGCAACATAAACGGCATGAAAGCAGGACTGATACCTGTGGAAGACATACTTGCAGATATGGCGCAAAACCTTACGCCGCCTGAAGGAAAGCAATTTGAAGGATGGTATTCCGATGCAGCGCTGACCACCCCTTATCAGCCTTCGGATTATCCGACGCAAACCACCACAATTTATGCCAAGTATGCTCCTATAGCATAAACGAAAAACAAGAAAGCGGAAGGCTGTTTCGGTACCGAAACAGCCTTTTTTGTTTCGTTTTTTGTTATTATGAAGTCTGTCGAATTGCCTATTATGTCATTTCGATTGGAGCGATTGCGGAATAGAGGAATCTCAATCCATATCAAAACGCGGATGAGATCCCTCCATTGCAGTCGGGATGAC
>CAYJBS010000056.1:2275-10403 GCA_964368435.1 uncultured Christensenella sp.
GCGGATGAGATCCCTCCATTGCAGTCGGGATGACGTTTAGTGTTGTGTGAGATGACAAAGATATGTCATTTCGACCGAAGTGGAGAAATCTCAATCCTATACATTTTGAAAAAACATTTGACAAGCGTTCTGCATAGTATTATCATATATATGAACAGTTGTTCAAGTGTTCACACAAGCGGAGGTGAGTATGAAAATAAAAGATATTGAAATTTGTGACAATGAGTTTGTGCATGCCGAGGCAGTCGGAGGCATAAAAGAAAAACTCCTTGCAGAGGAGAGCTTTTATGATTTGGCGGATTTGTTTAAGGTATTCGGCGATTCTACCCGAATAAAAATTCTATGGGCGCTGGAAAATGCTGAAATGTGC
Source organism: uncultured Christensenella sp. (assembly GCA_964368435.1). Classification (GTDB taxonomy): domain Bacteria; phylum Bacillota; class Clostridia; order Christensenellales; family DTU072; genus DTU072. Next base: position 2,646 of record CAYJBS010000056.1, read on the forward strand.
GTATGCGATATTTCTGAGGCGCTTGCAATGACGCAATCTGCCATTTCGCATCAACTGCGTATACTGAAACAAGCCAATCTGGTAAAAAACCGCCGAGAGGGCAAAGCCGTTTATTATTCTCTAAGTGACTCACATGTCAAGCTAATAATAGATCAAGGGCTTGACCACATAAACGAGTAAAATAAAAGGAGATATAATCATGAAATATACATACAAACTAGAAGGTCTGGAGTGTGCAAATTGCGCCGCCAAAATAGAGAGAGCCGTAGGCAAACTGAAAGGCGTCAAAAATGCCGAAATAAGCTTCTTGAGCGCAAAGCTGTTTTTTGATGCCGACGAAAGCGCAATAACGGATATTGAGTTGCAGATGGAAAAAATAATAAAAAGGCACGAACCGCACATCATCCTGAAGAAAGCATAGGAGTAAGCTATGAAAAGAAGAAAGATACAGATTGTCGCCGGAATTGCGCTACTTTTGACGGCGGTACTTATAAATACGAACAAAGAATGGTTGCGTATTTCGTTGTTTGTGCTGACATACCTGATTGTCGGTTGGGACATCGTACTCAAAGCCGCACAAAACCTCATCAGGGGCAAGCTTTTTGATGAAAACTTCCTTATGAGCGTAGCGACCATCGGTACTTTCTTCATTGCGCAGTACGCCGAGGGCGTGGCGGTAATGCTTTTTTATCAAGTAGGAGAGCTGTTCCAAAGCTATGCCGTGGCAAAATCACGGCGGTCCATTTCGGGACTCATGGCGATACGCCCCGATTATGCCAACGTCGAAAAGAGTGGAGAACTACTGAAACAAAAACCCGAAGAAGTAAAAGTCGGCGAAATCATAGTCATCAAGCCTGGCGAAAAAATTCCGCTTGACGCTGTTGTGATAGACGGCTTTTCGGCAATTGACACCTCAGCGCTGACAGGCGAAGCCATTCCCGTAGATGTGTCGCCTGACAGTCAGCTTATCAGCGGTTGCATAAATCTTAGTGGAGTGTTGACGGCGCGTGTGACAAAGGAATACGGCGAATCTACCGTCAGCAAAATCCTCGATTTAGTCGAGAATGCCGCAGGCAAAAAATCACAATCGGAACGGTTCATAACAAAATTCGCAAGAGTATATACTCCGGCGGTAGTAATTATTGCTACCATACTGGCTGTGGCGCCGCCGCTTATTTTGCAACAGAGTTTTGACATTTGGGTATATCGCGCCTTGTCGTTTCTTGTAGTGTCCTGTCCCTGCGCTCTGGTTATTTCCATTCCGCTGAGCTTTTTCGGCGGCATAGGGGGAGCATCGAGAAAAGGTATCCTCATAAAGGGCGGCAACTATCTCGAAGCGCTTGCAAAGACCGAAATTGTAGTTTTTGATAAAACAGGAACTTTGACAAAAGGCGTCTTTGAGGTGCAAAAAATCCATACCGAAGGCATGCCCGAGGACGCATTGCTGGAACTTGCCGCTTATGCCGAAAGCTTTTCGCCGCATCCCATTTCGTTGTCCTTGAAGAAGGCTTACGGCAAAGAACTGATCGGCGGAAAAGTCAGCAACACTCAAGAAATAGCCGGTTTTGGCGTAGCCGCCACGGTTGACGGCAAAGAAGTATTCGCCGGCAATGCCAAACTTATGCAAAAACTTGGCATTGCGCACAAAGACGAAGAGGACGGCACCATTGTGCATATAGCTGTCGACAAAAAGTATGCTGGTTATATTGTTATTGCCGACCAATTAAAAGACGATGCAGTCAATGCAGTCAAATTGTTGAAAGGCGACAACAAACAGACGGTTATGCTGACAGGCGACAATGAAGAGGCGGCGAACAAGGTGGCTGCCGCACTGGGTATCGACAAGGTATATGCAGGACTGCTACCCGATGGAAAAGTGAGAATTCTCGAAGAGCTTTTTCAAAATAAGTCGCAGAAAGGCAAGCTGGCATTTGCCGGAGACGGCATAAACGATGCGCCGGTTCTGGCGCGCGCCGATATCGGCATAGCTATGGGCGCTTTGGGTTCGGATGCGGCGATAGAAGCGGCGGATGTCGTCATAATGACCGATGAGCCGTCAAAGATCCCCGAGGCAATACGCATCTCGAAAAAAACTTTGCGAATTGCTTATCAAAATATCATCATGGCTATCGGCATAAAGGTGGCGGTGCTGATACTCAGCGCACTGGGCATAACAACCATGTGGGCGGCAATTTTTGCCGATGTCGGGGTGACAATACTTGCCGTGCTGAACGCTTTCAGAGCATTGGTATTCAAATAACCTTATGCCCAAATGAGCCATATAAGCAGGTAGCCGACGGTGACGGCGGCGAGGGTGAAGGGTACGCTTATTTTCATAAAGTCCCATGCTTTGACCTCATGACCGTTTTTGCGCAGTATTCCAAGCGCCGTTATGTTTGCGGAAGCGCCTATCGGCGTGAGATTACCGCCGAGAGTGGCGCCCGACAGCAGTCCGAAATAAAGAATTATGGGATCGATACCCATTATTGCCGCAATGCCTTGCGCAACGGGCAGCATGGTGGCGACATACGGAATGTTGTCGATAAAAGCCGACAGCAGCACAGATGCCCATACCAAAATTGAGTATATTACAAAAACATTGTTGTTGCTTATTTTGACAAAGAAACTGCTTATTTGGTCTATTACGCCTGCTTCGGCTATGCCGGCTATGACAATAAAAAGCCCGCCGAGCAGCGCCAGCGTAAAAAAATCTATTTCTTTCAGCGTGGTTTTTACCGCGCTGAATTTTTTGCTCTTAATGATTTCGCGAACCAAGCCGATAACAAACAGCGTCACGCAAATTGCGCCGTTTGTTATGTCAAGCTGACCAATGCGTAGCTTGTAAGGATTGAACGAAGCGATAATAAGCAATATTATCATGCCACCGAGCAACACCGTCGGGAAATAGTCCTTGACCTTGGTTTTGTCCTCAATAGAAATTTTTTGGTTGTCCTTGCGGAACAGCCATACCAGCACCAAAGCAGACACCAACGCGCTTATTTGCACCGCCCAGAACATTCCCATGTTTCCTCGGTAAAAGAAGAAATCCAAGAAATCAAGTCCGGCATACCCGCCGAGCAATATCGATGTGGTGTCGCCCACAAGCGTTGCGGCGCCTTGCAGGTTTGAAGATATGGCAATGGCTATTATGCTTCTCACCGGAGAAATGTCAAGTTTTTCGCAGATTGTGATGGCTACAGGCGCCACCATCAGCACCGTGGCGACATTGTCGACAAAAGCAGAAATAAGTCCGGCAAACAGCGCCAGCGATATGATTGCAAAGCGCACGTTCGGCATTTTTTTTATTATTGAATCGGCAAGCAATGACGGCATTTTTGACGCGATAAAAAGGCTGACTATGCCCATTGTGCCGCCTATCATCAAAATGACATTCCAGTCGACGGAAAAGAAAAGTTTTTGCGGAGGCAATATGCCTGTCGCCACAAAAATTATGGCGGAGCCCAGCGCGACATACGCCCGATATTTCGGAAAAATCAGCAGCAGCGCATAGGTTAAGATAAAAAGGATAATGGCTAAAATCATTTTTTTACCTCTAAAAAAATTATATTCGGAGTATAGCGCGCCCAAAAGCACAACGCAACGCTTTCCCAAGACTCTCAAGTGGGCAAAAGTCGTAATTGAATTGACGTTTCTTTTGTGCTACACTATTCGTATATCTTATTATAAATAAGAGGATTAAATGATATAGTCCGCATCAGGAGAAGAAATGAACTTTAAGAAAATGCTTTTATGGTCCTTCCCTCGCGCCGAAAAAGATATCGGCGGCTACAGCAAAAGAGAACGAAACTATTTTCTTGCAGGCATGTTCGGACAAAACATAATTTATGGTCTTGTCGGCTCATATCTCAGCGTTTTTTATACCGATGTTATCGGCGTACATACCCTTGCTTTGGTGTTCATAACCGTCATCACAAGAGTTTGGGACGGCATAAACGACATAATGATGGGTACCGTCGTCGACAAAACGCACAGTCGTTGGGGCAAATGCCGACCGTATCTGAAATTTGTTCCCATAATCATAGGCATTTCTACCATATTGCTTTTTATGCCGATAGCGTCGTTTCCGGCCGGACTGAAAATCATTTATGTCATTATCAGCTGGCTGATTTGGGAGACTCTCTATACCCTTTGCGACATTCCGCTTTGGGGCATGACCTCGCTCATTACACCGGAAGAAGAAAAACGCGCAAAACTCATTTCTTACGCCCGCATCGTCGGCAGTTTTTCGGCGGCTATCGTCATAGCTTTTGAACCCATCGTCAATATATTCGCGCAGATTGATCTCGGACTGTTCCCGCATAGCGGCAAACCCGGCTTCGAGGGCTTTTATTCTGCGCAGCAGGGTTTCTTGCTCGGCGTAACGGCGCTTACCATAATTTCGACCTTCTGCTTCAAACTGGTTTTCCCCAATGTCAGAGAACGCGTCAAGCAGGCGGTGGAACAGAGGGATACCGGCTTCAAAGAAAACATAAAAATAATGTTTGCCAACAAACCTTTCGTGCGCGTCGTTATCTCAATAGTGCTGGGCGCCGCCAAAGGCATGGTGCTTTCCGCAGGACTCTACTTCTGCAAATGGGTGCTTTCAGACGGAGGCGACTTCTTTATTTGGTTGATCATTCTCGGCGGCTCATATATGGTAGGAACCTTGCTTTCGATGGGCACTTGCACGGCATTAGGCAAAAAATTTGGCAAAAAACGCATGCTTATTATCAGCTGTTATTTGAGTATCATACCGTATCTCTCGATATTCCTATTCTTTTTGCTCAATGGCTATGAGACTGTGTGGCCGGTAGGAGTCTTGATGGCTTTCGCCGGTTTCTTGACGGGTTTTTCCAATGTCTATCCGACTACGATGATAGCCGACAGCATAGACTATATGGAATACAAAACGGGCAAGCGGCTTGACGGAGTATTCTTCAGCGGTCTGAACTTCTCCGCAAAACTTTCGTCGGCTGTCATGATGGGCATAAACTTCACGGTGCTTAGCATCGTTAATTATACACCCCAAATAAACGCCATCAGCCAGCGCATAGCTGACGGGCAAAGCGTGAATTTTGCCGCCGAATACCCCGGCATTACTCTCGGACTGCTGATACTTATTACGCTTATCCCCGCCGCAAGCTGCGCATTACAGGCGCTGCCGCTGCACGGCTATACCCTTACGGAAAGCAAGCTCAAAGAAATAATCGACGAATTGAACGTCCGAAGAGAAAAAGCCGAGAAATAACCACCAACAGTATCGCTGGAAAAGGAGCAAGCCACGATGAAATTATACTTTTACGGAGCCGCAAAAGCTGTTACAGGAAGCTGTTATTGCTTGGAAACAAACGGAAAAAGAATACTCATTGACTGCGGTTTGAAACAAGGGCAGGATGACAACATAATCGGCAATGATTTGTCTTTCTATGCAAAATCAATAGATTACGCCATAGTGACACATGCGCATATCGACCATTCGGGACGGTTGCCGCTACTTGTCAAAAACGGCTATGCAGGCGGCATTTTTGCCACTCGCCTTACGGCAAAACTGTTGGAGATAATGTTGCCTGATTCGGCATACATACAAGAGCGTGACGCCGAATGGGACAATCAAAAAAGCGAAAGATCGGGGCGTCCGCAAGTAGAGCCGCTGTATACCATTGCACACGCAGAAGAGACGCTAAAAAGGCTGAAGTCCGTCGAATACAATCAAGAAATAAGGCTTTGCGAGGGAGTGCGTCTACGCTTCTCCGACGCAGGACATCTGTTGGGATCGGCTTGTATTGAATTGTGGGTGACAGAGGGCGCAGTAACAAAGAAAATAGTATTTACCGGCGATCTCGGCAACATAGACCAGCCTATCATTCGCAATCATGATTTCATAAAAGAAGCCGACTACCTCATCACAGAAAGCACCTACGGCGACCGCAACCATGAGCCAAACGAGGATTACATAACCTCGCTTGCCGAGGTTTTCGAAAGAGTATTTGAGCGTGGAGGCAATGTTATTATACCTGCATTTGCGGTAGGGCGATCTCAAGAACTGTTGTATTTTATCCGCGAAATAAAGAGCAAGGCTTTGGTAAAGAGTTTCCCTGATTTTCCTGTTTATTTGGACAGTCCGTTGGCAAAGGCGGCGACAAGGATTTTTTCCGGAGATTTGCGCGGATACCTCGACGCCGAAGCGTTGGATTTGGTAAACAACGGCGAAGAGATGTTCATATTCCCCGATTTGAAACTGACCGAAAGCGGTGAGGACTCAAAACTTCTTAACGAAATAAAAACCCCCAAGGTCATCATATCGGCATCGGGAATGTGCGATGCCGGAAGAATACGACACCACTTGAAACACAATCTTTGGCGCCCCGAAAGCGCCGTGGTTTTTGTCGGTTATCAGGCAGGAGAGTCGCTGGGCAGGCGGTTGCTTAGCGGAGCAAAACGCGTAAAACTTCTCGGTGAAGAAATCGCCGTCAACGCCGAAATAATAAAACTCAACGGTATGTCCTCTCATGCCGACCGTCAACACCTATTGAACTTTGCAGAATACTTTTCACCAAAACCGCAGCACATATTCGTTACTCACGGCGAACGGGAAGTTACGGAACTTTTTGCCGAGGAACTCCGTCGCAGAGGTTTCCTTTCACATGCTCCGGAAATGATGGAAGTTTATGACCTTGCATCGGACAAAGTGCTGATAGAAGGCGAGGTAATAAAAAAGAAAGAAGAAAAAGTCCTGTCGGCGGCATATATCGAACTGCAAAATACCGCCAGATATCTGCAAGAGACCGTTGCCGCAAGCAAAGGAGTTTCCAATCGGGAACTGCGCAAGCTTGCCGAACAAATCAAAAAAGCTGTCGACAAATGGAAAGGATGAGAGGTCTTTTTATTTTAAGTAACTTCAGTATCTCGGTATAGTCATATAGTTCAATATTTTATACCAAGATTTTGATTCCAAATTTAGCGAAAAAACAAAAGATTCGGCAAAGACAACGAGAAATACATAGAATTTATGTCGAAACAGTTGCACGAACTTCTCGACGGGCGATATGGCGAGGTTGTGGAATTATGGATGGATGGCCATTTGTGTCAGAAACATGAAAAACTGGTTTTGGGATACCAAATATGCCAAAGACAGACCCGTAAGTGTCGACTTCATCGCCGAAAAATATCAAGAGCTTACCGCACAAAACATCCTGCAAAATCTATCAACAACAAAGGATTAGTCTTTTGGGCAAAAAACTGTAAAGAGGGCATTGCGCCCTCATTCTGTTTGTGGTGGAGATAAGGGGATTCGCTCCACTTGGGCTATTTTTTTAGTTCTCATTCATTGTTTGGCTGGGAGTGTTTGGCTTGAAAAACTGTCGTTGCCCTGCGCTATCACGCCGGGGCAGGGTCAAAGGCATACTATGCCTTCGCCTTTTCCTGCCCGTTCGAATCCCCGAGCAATTCGACAAACAAAAAGAGGGCATTGCGCCCTCATTCTGTTTGTGGTGGAGATAAGGGGATTCGCTCCACTTGGGCTATTTTTTTAGTTCTCATTCATTGTTTGGCTGGGAGTGTTTGGCTTGAAAAACTGTCGTTGCCCTGCGCTATCACGCCGGGGCAGGGTCAAAGGCATACTATGCCTTCGCCTTTTCCTGCCCGTTCGAATCCCCGAGCAATTCGACAAACAAAAAGAGGGCATTGCGCCCTCATTCTGTTTGTGGTGGAGATAAGGGGATTCGAACCCCTGGCCTGTGCATTGCGAACGCACCGCTC
>CAYJBS010000057.1:0-10289 GCA_964368435.1 uncultured Christensenella sp.
CATCGACAATACAAAGATCATATTTAATCGAGGTTTCGTCGTGGACGAATCGGGAAAGACCGCTCAGAGCAGTGTTTTTGCCATAGGCGATTGTGTGAAAGGAAACATTCAACTGGCGCATTTTGCCGCCGCCGACGCCACAAGAGTAATCGAAGGGCTTGAGGGCGACGTCAAGACTTTGCACAACGTACCGTCATGCGTCTATACCTCTCCCAATGCCGCTTTGGTGGGACTGCGAGAGGATCAATGCGACTTTGAGACCGAGGTCGGCAGATTCGGCATGACCGCCAACGGCAAAACTATGGCGGAGGGTGGCGGAGCAGGCTACATAAAGGTCGTTTTTGCGCAATCAAGCGCAAAGCTTGTAAGCGTCGAGATGGTCTGCAATTCAGCCGCAGAGCTGGCAGGTTTTGTCGCCAATCTCATAAACATCGGCGCAACCCGAGAGGACATCCTGTCAACATTATATCCTCATCCGTCAGTCAGCGAAGGTTTTTTCGAAGCGGTAGAGGACAGCATAAAAAAATCGGTGCATACGATTTACAGAAAATAACTTATTGACCCAAATAGGTTTGACATTGGTATTTTATAGTATTATTATAGTGTCGTATTTTAATTAATGAGGTGAAAGAATGAAGTTGACCCCCTTTTTTGAAAAAATGGCGTCAAGCGGCGCCAAAATGGTGGAATTTACGGGATATTTTCTTCCTATTCAGTTCGAGAGCACAGGCATAATTGCAGAACACAGAGCCGTAAGAGAAAAAGCCGGACTTTTTGACGTGTCGCATATGGGTGAATTGATGCTGACAGGCAAGGATGCTTTCGCGACTATCCAAAGCTTGATAACCAACGATATTACCACGATGAAAAACGGACAAGCAAGATACACTCTGCTACCCAACGAAAAGGGTGGCATCGTCGACGATATACTCATATATCGCTTCAACGAAGAGAAGTATATGCTGGTCGTCAATGCGGCGAACTGCGCCAAGGACGACAAGTGGATTTCTTCCAGACTGATAGGCGACACGGTTTTCGAAAACATCAGCGAAAACACCGCGCAGCTTGCCATTCAAGGTCGGGAAGCCGAGACAATTCTGCGTGAATTTGTCACTACATACAATATCCCCGAAAAGAACTATTCTTTCAAGGTTTCGATACTCTTCGGCGAGGAAATAATAGTTTCCAGAACAGGCTATACAGGCGAGGACGGCTTCGAAATTTATTGCAGTGACAAGATAGCCGAACAGGTCTTTGACCTTGTAGTCGAGAAAGGGAAAAAACACGATATGGTGCTTTGCGGATTGGGCGCAAGAGATACTTTGCGTATGGAAGCGGCTATGCCCCTTTATGGACACGAAATGAACGAAGATACGCTTGCAACAGAACTTGGACTTGACTTTTTCATAAAGTTCAACAAGGATTTTGTCGGCAAACAGGCACTTCTCGACAATGCTCCCGCCTGCAAAAGAATCGGCGTGAAACTTGTGGACCGCGGTATTGCCAGAGAGCAAGCCATGGTATTTGATTCGAACAACAAAGAGATTGGCTGCGTTACTTCAGGCACCCACAGCCCGACATTGGGATACCCCATAGCTATGTTGAGAGTAGACAGGGATTTTGACGGCGCCGAGGTATACATTGACGTCAGAGGCAAAAAGCTCAAGGCAGAGGTTGTTCCGACGCCTTTTTATAAAAAAAATTATTAAGGAGACGATAATGAAGGATTTTTATTTTTTGCCATCTCATGAGTGGTACAACAAAAAGGACGAAACCGTTGGTGTTTCTGATTTTGCGCAGAAGGAACTGGGCGACATAGTTTTTGTCGAGTTGCCCGAAGTCGGCGACAAACTCGAGCAGGGCAAGCCTTTCGCAAACGTCGAGTCGGTCAAAGCCGTCAGCGAGGTTTTCTCTCCTGTCAGCGGCGAAGTTGCCGAAATAAACGAAGAAATTTTGGACAACCCCGCATTAATAAACGACGATGCCTTTGGCGCCTGGATGATAAAAGTCACGGCGGCTTCAGGTATCGATACGCTTATGAGCGCAGACGCATACAACAATTCGATAAAATAATCTCAAGAGGGTAAAATAAGATGAATTATGTTCCTCACACCCAAAGCGACATAAAGGATATGCTTGCCGCAACAGGCAAGAGCAGCCTTGATGAGCTTTACAAGGGCTTGGAGCCTTTTACAACAAAGGAACTGTCACTCGAACAAGGAAAAAGCCAGCAGCAAGTCGAACGGCTTTTTTCTGCTTTAGCGGCAAAAAACAAGGTCTATGCCGACATATATCGCGGAGCAGGCGCGTATAGCCATTATATTCCGTCGGTTGTCAAGAGTTTGACTTGCCGTCAGGAGTTCCTAACAGCGTATACGCCCTATCAAGCCGAAATGTCGCAAGGAATTCTTCAAGGCATTTTTGAATATCAATCGATGATTTCACGGCTTAGCGGCATGGAAGTGTCCAACGCCTCGGTTTATGACGGCAGCACGGCGCTTGCAGACGGTATCCTTATGCTGTCCGAACGCAAAAAAAACAAAGTTCTTATTAGCCGCGGCATAAATCCCATGACGCTGGAAGTTGTCAAAACCTATCTTGCGCCGCAGGGTGTCGAAATAGAATACATTGAGCTTGACGACAACGGCGCAACTTCCGTTGAGGATTTGAAGAGCAAACTTGACGGCGACGTTTTCGCAGTGGCGGTTGCCCAACCCAACTTCTTTGGCATAATAGAGCCGACCGAAGAGATCGGCAGATTGGCAAAAGAAAACAAATCGGGCTATGTCATCAGCGCAGAACCGATAAGTATGGCGCTGTTGAAAACACCCGGAGAGTGCGGCGCAGACGTGGCGGTGGGAGAGGCGCAACCTCTTGGTATGCCGCTGTCTTTCGGCGGACCGTATCTCGGTTTTATCACAACCACGCAGAAGAATATGCGCAGACTTGTCGGCAGAATAGTCGGAAAGACTACCGATGCGCAGGGCAGAGATGCCTATGTATTGACGTTGCAAGCAAGAGAACAGCACATTCGCAGAGAAAAGGCTTCATCCTCAATCTGTTCCAATCAAGCGCTTTGCGCGCTGACCGCCACGATATATATGGCGGCGATGGGCAAGAACGGTTTGAAAGAAGTAGCAAAGCAGTGCCTTTCAAAGGCGCATTATTTGGCGAAAGAAATAACCTCGCTTGACGGTTTCGCACTGAAATACAACGGAGAGTTCTTTAACGAATTTGTCATAGAGAGCAAGTTTTCCGCCGATGCCATCATTTCAAAGTGCCATGACAACAATATACTTGCCGGACTGAAACTTTCCGACAATGAGATGTTGTGGTGCGCTACGGAAACAAACACAAAAGAAGACATAGATAAACTGATAAGCGTTCTTCGGGAGGTGAAATAATGACTATATTTGATATCTCGAAAGAAAACAGGACTGCCTGTCCGATAGCTTCCTGCGATGTGGAGGAATACAAACTCGACAGCGGAATACTTCGCCAAAAGGATGCCGAACTGCCCCAAACAGACGAACTGTCGCTGGTGCGGCATTATACTGCGCTTTCAAAAAAGGCATACGGTGTCGATGACGGTTTTTATCCGCTAGGCTCCTGCACAATGAAATACAACCCGAAAATAAATGAGACTGTTGCGGCTTTTGATGGTTTTACGAAAATACATCCGTTGCAACAAGCCGATGGAGCGGTAGAAGTTATGGGCATGCTGGCAGACAGGCTTTGCGTCATAACCGGTATGGAGAGCTTTACTTTGCAACCTGCGGCAGGCGCGCACGGTGAGTTTACAGCGCTGCTGACCATCAGAGCCTATCACCTCGACCGAAAGGATACCAAGAGAAACAAAGTTATTGTGCCCGATTCGGCGCATGGCACCAACCCTGCTTCGGCGGCTATGGCAGGCTTTGAAATAATCAACATTTCTTCATCTGCTGACGGCTGTGTCGACATCTCGGCGCTGGAAGCGGCGGTGGGAGAGGATACTGCGGCATTTATGCTGACAAATCCCAACACGCTGGGCATTTTCGACAAAAACATAAAAAAGATTGCCGAGATTGTGCATAAAGCAGGCGGACTGCTCTATTATGACGGCGCCAACCTCAATCCGATTATGGGTGTCATTCGCCCCGGCGATATGGGCTTTGATGTCGTGCATCTGAATTTGCATAAGACCTTCAGCACACCTCACGGTGGGGGCGGTCCGGGTAGCGGACCTGTCGGTTGCAAAGCCTTTTTGTCGCAATTTTTGCCTTCTCCCGTGGTTGTCAAAAAGGACGGCAAGACGCAATTCGAAAAAGCCACAAAGAGCATCGGCAGAATGAAGAGTTTTTATGGCAATTTTCTTGTAATGGTGAGGGCGCTTGCCTATATCGAAACGCTGGGCAAAGAGGGCATACCGCTTTCTGCAAAACTGGCTGTTTTGAACGCCAATTATATGATGTCAAAACTCAAGGATCATTTCCCGACTTTCTCGTCAGAAACCTGTATGCACGAATTTGTAGTCAGTTGCCAAAAACTCAAGGACGAGACAGGCGTTTCGGCGTTGGATTTTGCCAAGGCGATTATTGACCGCGGCATGCATCCGCCGACAATGTATTTTCCGCTGATTGTTCACGAAGCGTTGATGTTTGAACCGACGGAGACAGAAAGTAAAGAGACAATCGACAAAGCTGTGGACATTGTTTTGTCGCTGTATAAACAAGCGTATGAGTCTCCTGAGGAATTCCACAACAAGCCGCAAAATATGCCGATAGGCAGACCCGATGAAGTTAAGGCGGCAAGAAATCCGATATTGACGGCTTAAAGAAAAATCAAAGACAGTACAGTAGCCGCAAAAAAAGCAATAATCCCCTGTGAAAGCTTGCATTTCAAGTAGAACAGGGGTTTTATTTTGCATTGCGAAAGGAAAGTCAGCGATTGCAGCGTCACCGAAAGTCCGCCGAAGGACACCAGCGCCGCAACCGCCGGTACGATGGCGCGAAGGGTCAGACGACTTTTTGATAGCATTTGACAACCGCGCGTAATTTCAACCAGACCGGTGACTATGCCGTTGGCAAGCGCAGTCGGCACTTTCAAAAAAGTAAATATGCCACGGAAGAAGGGCAGAATTTTGAAGTCGAAAAGCACATCGGTCAACATGCTGAATATGGCTATATACCCTCCGACTATTGCAACGGATATTATGCCCGAGGTGATGCTGTCGCCGAGCAGATTGTCATAGTCACAGAACTTTGGCGGTACGGATAATTCTTTGCCTTTGCCGCCTCTTTTTACAAGTATGAGCCCATTTATCAGCGCCGCCAAATAATGCGATATCAGTATGACAAACCCCGCTGTTTTGTTGCCCATCATGCTGACTCCGACACTGCCGACAATAAAAAGAGGACCCGAAGTCGACGTAAAGGTTGTGATGTTTTTTGCTTGCGCTTCTGTGAGTATTCCCATCTTGTAGCAGTCGGCAACGAGTTTCGCGCCGATGGGATAACCGCTGAGCAGTGACAGCACCAAAATATAACCGCCGACGGGAGGGGCATTGAAAAAGAACTTCATCGGTCTTTTTAACGGCTTTTCCAGCGTCGACGCTATATCCATCGAAGTGAGAACCTTTGAAAAAAAGAAAAAAGGGAACAAAGCAGGCAGCACGGTGACGGCAAAAAGCTGTAAGCCGTAGGATACCGAAGAAATATATCTGTCGGGAAATATCACCAAAGCAAGCATCAATGCCAAAACTATTAAAATAATCGCCGCGCGTAAATTCTTCACGCTATAATATATTGTAAAGTTTTTTTGTTATGAAAAACCGGAAAAATCCTCGCTATCTTTTGCGATTTTGGTCGAAATATTGTGTAGGAGGATTGTTGTATTGCCGATATGGGTTGTGGCCAAGTTCGGTGCTGATTCTTTGAACCAATCTGTCTTCCTTTTCTTTGTCAAGATCACGCTCATTTTTGTTGGAACACACCAATGCGGTAACCGAATAGACCAACCGTATTACTAAAATAAAGCCAACGCATATCATCAAGGCAATCAATAGGTTTATGGTGTAAGAATTGCTCCAATCGTAAACGCTCAGCGTTGCTATGGATAGCGATACCCAATAAATAGTCTCGGGAATGTTGGTGATCAAAGTGTAAATATTGAAAAATCTGCCTCTGCCTCTTTTTACCGAGCGATAATTGACGGCAATTACAAAAGCATAAATCAAAGCGTATACCATTATCATTGCAAAAAGGATAATACCTGCAGACAGGAAAAAATCAAATACATCAGCTTTTAAGGCATCATTATTGATTTCATCGTTGATTTGGTTGCCCAATTTTATTACTTCAAATATTAGTAGGCTGCAAAGAATTACTGCAATTAATAAAAGCGCAAATAAAAGTAACAGAGTTGTTTTCAAAAATTTCATAATGTCCCCCAACTATTTTGATAAAATTATACGTTATATTTTATGATATGTCAATGCGCAATAATATGAGAACTGCGACAAATTTGTTCCTTGATTAATTTCCCTATCTTTGTTATAATAAATAAGTATTAAAAAAATGGCTTGGAGGACGAAATGGACATAAAAAACCTTATCGGCAAACTGACACTCGAAGAAAAATGCGCGCTGACATCAGGCATAAGTTTTTGGGACACCACCCCCATACAACGGCTTGATATACCCTCAGTCAATATGGCGGACGGACCTCACGGACTGCGAAAAGAAGTCGTAAAAAGCGATGTCGCCAATGTTATGCAAGAGAGCCAACCCGCCACTTGTTTCCCCACAGCTGTTACGCTTGCGAGCAGTTGGGACAAAGAAATTGTCGCCGAAGTCGCGGGAGCCATTGCCGAAGAATGTATAGACCAAGGAGTTACCACCGTTCTCGGGCCGGGAACCAACATAAAAAGAAATCCGCTATGCGGCAGGAATTTTGAATATTTCAGCGAAGATCCGCTACTTGCGGGAGAACTCGCCGCCAGCTATGTCAACGGAGTACAAAAACGCGGTGTGGGCACCTCGCTGAAGCATTTCGCCGCCAACTCGCAGGAGTATCGCCGCCTTGTCACTTCCTCCGAACTTGACGAAAGGGCTTTTAGAGAAATATATTTACCTGCTTTTGAAATCACCGTAAAAAAAGCTCAGCCGTATACCATTATGTGCAGTTACAACCCCATAAACGGCATACATGCCAGTGACAATAAGAAGTTGTTGACCGACATATTGCGGGACGAGTGGGGCTTTGAAGGTGTCGTCGTGTCCGATTGGGGCGCAGTCAACGACAGAATAAAAGGCATAAAAGCCGGACTTGATATTGAGATGCCTTCCAGCAACGGCATAAACGATGACGAAATCGCGCTTGCCATCAAAAACGGTCAATTAGACGAAAAAGAACTTGATATTGTCGTCGAAAGAGTGCTGAGATACGTCAAGAAATGCGCAGAGAACAGAGAAAAGAACGCAGGGAAAAAATGTGACTACAAATCACATCACAACATTGCAAAAAAAGCCGCGGCATCGGGCGCCGTGCTGTTGAAGAATTCCTCGTCAGTTCTTCCATTGAAAGAAGACGCCAACATAACTGTTGTAGGTTCGCTTGCAAGTGTTATGCGCTATCAAGGCAGCGGCAGCAGCCGCATAAATCCCACCGAACTTGTCAGTTTCACCAACCATCTTGACAAGATAGGCAAGAGTTATGATTATGCTCAAGGCTATATCCCCGAGGGTGACGGCAGCAACAAGAAGTTGCTGAAAGAAGCCGTAGAAAAGGCAAAGGGCAAAGATTTTGTGTTGGCTTTCATCGGACTTACCGACGAATACGAGTCTGAGGGTTTTGACAGATCGCATCTGGAATTGCCCAAAGGACACAACGAACTTATCGAAAAACTCACCGAAGTAAACGAAAATGTCATAGTCGTGCTGTCGTGCGGTTCTCCCGTAACAATGCCCTGGCTAGACAAGGTCAAGGGTGTGCTGAATATGTATTTGTGCGGACAGGCAGGCGGCGAAGCGTGCTATGATCTGCTGTTTGGCAAACAAAACCCCAGCGGCAAAATCGCAGAGACCTTCCCTTTGAGTTTATCGGACAATCCTGCATATTTGTATTACCAAATGGGGCCGCAAACAGTGGAATACAGAGAAAGCATATTTGTAGGCTACCGCTATTTTGACACAGCCGAAAAAGAAGTGCTGTTCCCCTTCGGTTACGGCTTGTCTTATACATCTTTCGAATACAGCAACCTTGTGCTTGACAAGACAACAATAGGCATTGACGACAAATTGACGGTGTCTTTCGACATAAAGAACATCGGAGATGTCGACGGAGCCGAAATAGCGCAAGTCTATGTGAAGGCAGACGGCAGCGCAATCTTCAAGGAAGAGAAAGCTTTGAAAGGCTTTGACAAAGTATTCTTAAAGAAAGGCGAAAAGAAGAACGTTACGCTGACGCTGGATAAGCGCGCCTTTGCTTTTTATAATGTCGCAGAAAATGATTGGACGGTAGAGAGCGGAAAGTACGAAATACTTGTGGGAGCGTCTTCGCGCGAGATAAGATTGTCCGAAACCGTAGAAGCGCAGGGCGCAGAGTTTAGTATCCCGAACTACAAAGAAGAGGCACCTGTTTATTACAATATAGGCGCGGCAAGCGACATTCCCGACAAACAGTTCGAAACGCTTCTTGGTCATGAACTTGTCGAAAACAAAGCATACAAGAAGGGTGAACTTGACTATAATTCTACACTTGAAGACGTCAGATGCACGGTTTTCGGGCGTATTGTTCACTGGGCGGCTTATACCTTTGCCGCTGTGGTGTTGCCGAAGGGTTCGCCGCTATATATGAAAAAGATGGTCAAGATGTCTGCCGTGGCTATGCCGATGCGCAGTCTGTATGCGATGACAAACGGTCAGCTCCCAAAGAGCGCAGTTGACGGTTTTCTTGTGGCGTTCAACGGCAGGTTCTTCAAAGGAATCTTTATGGCGTTGAAGGTGTTGTTCAAGAAAAAACCTGTTAAGAAGACGGATATATATAAGAGATGAATATAGTCATCGCCGGTAACAATCGGCACAAAATAGCAGAAATAAAAGACATTATCGGCAGTTACTTTGAGAATATTTATTCACTAAAGGAGCTGGATATTCATATAGAGGTTGAGGAAACAGGCTCAACCTTTTATGATAATGCGCTACTGAAAGCCAAAGAGATTTGCCGTTTGACAGGCATGACGGCTATTGCCGACGATTCAGGACTGGAAGTAGAGGCTTTGGGTGGCGCGCCGGGAGTATATTCTGCAAGATTTGCAGGCGAGCCTTCGGATGACAAGAAAAACAATGCATATCTTCTGGAAAAGCTGAAAACAGTCACAGACCGAAGGGCGGCTTTTGTGTCATGTATTATGATTTTTTTTCCAAATGGCGAGATTATTTCGGCAGAGGGCAGGACAGAGGGCGAGATTGGTTTTGAAGGCAAGGGCGAGGGCGGCTTTGGTTATGATTCGCTTTTTTATTCGTACGATCTGAAAAAGACTTTCGGCGAAGCGACAAGCCAAGAAAAGAACGTCGTTTCACATAGAAGCAGAGCGCTTGCGTCAGTGCGTCAAAAACTTGAAAGTTATATTAAATAGTATTATATATAAATAATATCGAAGACAGCGCATTCGCATAAACAATTTCCACGAATTATATCATTTCGGTTGACAAACACAACTGTGTTTATTATACTAATTTAGCGTCTAAAGGCAGTGCGGGTGTAGTTCAATGGTAGAATTCCAGCCTTCCAAGCTGGCCGCGTGGGTCCGATTCCCATCACCCGCTCCACTTTTCTATCCTTGGCGTTATCGATATGCGCCTGTAGCTCAGTAGGATAGAGCAACGGCCTTCTAAGCCGTGTGTCAGGAGTTCGAATCTCTTCAGGCGCACCAAATAAATGGCGGGCGTAGCTCAGTTGGTTAGAGCGCCAGATTGTGGCCCTGGAGGTCGTGAGTTCGATTCTCTCAGCCCGCCCCATTTATTCACATTGGGGTGTCGCCAAGTGGTTAAGGCACCGGATTTTGATTCCGGCATTCGTAGGTTCAAATCCTGCCACCCCAGCCAATTTTGGCAACACAAACAATTAAACATTTTGGCCCATTAGCTCAGTCGGTAGAGCACCTGATTTTTAATCAGGGTGTCCGGAGTTCGAGTCTCCGATGGACCACCAATGGATGATTAGCTCAGTTGGTAGAGCAACTGACTCTTAATCAGTGGGCCCAGGGTTCGAGTCCCTGATCGTCCACCAAGAAAAACCTAAATCGAA
>CAYJBS010000058.1:0-1403 GCA_964368435.1 uncultured Christensenella sp.
GTCATCCCGATTGGAGCGACCGCGGAATAGAGGGATCTCATCCGCTTTCAATAACAAAATGACATATTTATGATTGTCATCCCGATTGGAGCGACCGCGGAATAGAGGGATCTCATCCGCTTTCAATAACAAAATGACATATAATCATCCACATAACCATCAATCCTTAAAAACCCCTTTATTATATGCCACTATACCATCTATTATTGTGTACTTTGTGTGCGTAAAAACTTCCATAGGATTGCCGTCAAAAATAGCAATATCGGCGTCCTTCCCCACCTCAAGACTGCCGACACGGTGCGAAACCCGACAGATTTCTGCGGCATTTATTGTGATTGCTTTCAAGCCTTCTTCCATCGGCAAACCTTCTTTTACGGCAAGTCCCGCGCATACCGGCAAATAATTTATTCTCGACACAGGATGATCTGTAGTTATCGCCACTTTCACACCGGCGTTCGCCAGTACTCCGGCTGTTTTGAAGTCCATAAACTGCACTTCGATTTTGTTCCTTGAAGCAAGATTCGGACCGACTATTGCAGGGAACCCCGACTCTTTTATGTCACAAGCCACCAGATGCCCTTCCGAACAATGGTCCAGCGTCAACAATAGGTCAAATTCTTTTGCTATCCTTATGGCGGTGAAGATGTCGTCAACTCTGTGAACATGCGCCTTCAGCGGAATTTCTTTGTCAAGAACAGGCAGCCAACATTCATATTGAAAATCTTTCTCAAAACCTTCTCCGTCCTTTTCAGCTTGTTTTTTTTGTATATAATACTCTTTTGCTTCAAAAAGCTCTTCGCGGAGCATAGCGGCTATTGACATTCTTGTAGAGGGCATAACGCTCATATCTGAATATGTCGTTTTGGGATTTTCTCCGAATGCAATTTTCATCGCCGCAGGCGCAAGCACCGTCATTTTGTCTATTTGCCGCCCAAAGGTCTTTATAAAAGCGAACTGCCCCCCAACAATATTTGAACTGCCTTGTCCTACCATAACCGAGGTTATACCTGCGGAAATTGCGGTATGAAACGCAGAATCCATGGGATTTATGGCATCAATTGCGCGAAGATGCGGCGTAATCGGCTCCATAACCTCGTTGCAGTCGTTGCCTTCAACTCCCTTTTTTTCTTCGGTAATACCGATATGCGAGTGCGCATCGATGATACCGGGCA
The DNA here is from genome assembly GCA_964368435.1 of uncultured Christensenella sp. Taxonomy (GTDB): domain Bacteria; phylum Bacillota; class Clostridia; order Christensenellales; family DTU072; genus DTU072. The sequence continues at coordinate 1,173 of CAYJBS010000058.1, forward strand.
GAACCCAACCGCCCTCGGCATCGATAATCTCACAGTCGACAGCGTCAATATGTTCTGCGATTTCTACAATCTTTTTGCCCTCGCAAAGAATACAACCGTTTTCTAACGCTCGCCCCGCCATAGTCAGGATTTTTCCATTCTTTATAAGAAGTCTTGAGTTTTGCATACCAAAGTATTATCACTATTTGCATGAAAAATAAACTTGTATTATATTCATATCTACCGGAGAAC
>CAYJBS010000058.1:1503-5443 GCA_964368435.1 uncultured Christensenella sp.
ATTTTGGTCATACATGAGTACATATATGTCATGGCGAGGAACATTTTGGTCATACATGAGTACATATATGTCATGGCGAGGAACATTTTGGTCATACCGAGCGAAGTCGAGGTATCTCATCCGCTTTAATTTTCTGAATATGTATTGATAAATATTTGCAAAACGGCTTTTGTTATTATATAATATCAAAAGCTAAAGAAACATAGGGAGAGATGTCCGAGGGGCCGAAGGAGCACGATTGGAAATCGTGTGTACGCCAAAAGCGTACCGTGGGTTCAAATCCCACTCTCTCCGCCAAGTTGAAAACGGTTGTTTTTGCTAAGAAAACAGCTGTTTTTTTATGTTCAGATTGTTTCAGCTTTGGTTTTCCGTCGAAAAGAGCCACATTATTTTTGCTTACAAGTTTCTCAATCGCGTATAATAACCGTATGGACGGAAAAAGAATACAAAACATTGATTTTTTCTGTGTTGGCGCTGACAAGCTGGCGGTAAACCTTTTGGGTAAAGCCTTGGTACGGAATATTGACGGCGTGACGCAAAAATATTTGATTGCAGAAACCGAGTGTTATATGGGAGTCAACGATAGCGCCTGTCATGCCTGCCGTGGAAAAACTCCACGAGCAAGCGCTTTGTGGCAAAGAGGCGGAAAGCTCTATGTACACCTCATATATGGATTATATTATATGATGAACATAGTCGCAGGGCTTGAGAATGAGCCTATGGGTGTGCTTATTCGAGGAGTAATGGGCATACCCGGTCCCGGCAAACTGACGAGAGCGCTGGATATCGGCAAGGACTTCAATCGAGAAGATTTGCTTGAATCGGACAGAATTTGGATTGAGGAAACAAACATTTCGACAAAATTCGACTGCCTGGAGCGAGTTGGAATCGGCTATGCGAATAAAATCGACAGAGAAAAGCTTTGGAGATTTTCTGCGTACAAATATCTATGAATACACGCCTTTATACCGTTGGACATTCCACGACCGATTTCGAGAAATTTTGCGGCACATTGAAAAGTTTTCATATTCAAACGCTTATTGATGTACGCTCCTATCCAGGCAGTCGTCATGTGCCTGTCTTTAATAAAGAAAATTTAGAGAGCGAACTTCCCAAAAGGCAAATTGATTATATCCACTTAAAAAATCTCGGCGGCAGAAGAAAAAGTTATTGTAAAGACGATTATTTGCTTGTCGAAGGCTGGAAAAATCAAGCCTTCAAAAACTACCTTCTTATACCCTGACTGCTGAATATGAAGAAGGCATAAACCAACTTATCGATATCGCAAAGCAGCAAACTGTCTGCATTATGTGCGCAGAAAGCGTCCCTTGGAAATGTCACCGTTTGATAATATCCAATACTTTGGCAAGCAAAGGCATCGAAATCTTTCATATAGTCGGCGAAAATTGCATGCCTCACGAATGGAATAGATTCGGCGCAAAAGCGTTTTTGAAGGACAACAAAGTGTATTATCCCAATCCAGAATAAAGCGACAAATCTTGATATAAAAAAGAGGCAATTCGCCTCTTTTTGTTTTTTATTAATCAATGCTTATTCGCCTTAAATAATCCCAAGCGGTGCCAGTATGAACAGCAGTATTGCCGCCAGTCCCCAAACACTTGCAAGGAAAATCTTTTGGGTTTTCGGTTTGGCGTCGGGTACAAGGTATGCCGCAAGAAAGAACGGGATATATGTCGTGATAAAGACGGGTATGGCGCCCCACCACTTGTACACCCAAATAAAAGCCGGTGTTGACGCAAGGAAAATCTCCACTAGGCTGAAGAACAATGCATTGCCTATGGCGAAGAACCATCTGTTGTTTATGCCAAATATCTTTTTGTTTGGATCTTCGGGAAGAAGTTTGTATGTTGCCAGTCCTGCGATGGCAAACATCATCGACAGCTCCCAGCTGACGCCGATAAGTATAATAAATGACGTTGATTCGGGCGAAACCGTCCACAAAGCATAGCCCGATGCCGATTGAATAATGGCATTGGTGATTTCATAAAGCCAATGTACTCCGTAAAGAGAAAGCCCTGCGACAATAGCCTTGTAGTTCTTCTTCTTGATTTCGGTTGCGTAAATATAAACAACAACTGCCAGTATAAAAATAAACGTCCAGTTGAAGTTTGCAACGCTTCTGATAGCTTGCCCTGCAGAATCTGCGGCGGCTTTGTTTATTGGATTACCAAATAACATAGTTCCCTCCTATACCTTATTATTTTTATATTAAAACAAAAGGAATAAAATGTCAATACCCATTTAAGGTTGCCAATAAAAAATCCCACACTTGAATAGTATGGGATTTTTTATGTTTTTGTTATGGAATTTTTTAGAGTATTGCGTCTTCCAAAGCCTTTCCTGCCTTGATTTTCACAACTTTTTTCGCCGGGATGTTTATCTTGGCGCCTGTAGCCGGATTTACACCTATTCTGGCAGCTTTCTCAACTGACTTGAAAGTGCAAAAACCAACCAATTGAACACTGTCGCCTGCTTTCAAAGCATCACTTACTGTTTGGGTAAATGCGGACAAAGCGTTGTCGGCCTGTGCTTGGGTCATTCCTGTTTTTTCTGCCATTGCGGCTACTAATTGTTTTTTGTTCATTTTTTATCCTCCTTTGGTTCTTAAAGTTATTTTACAACAATTACCATGATATGTCAATACCGTATTTTCTCAAAAAGCATTTTTCCTCCAAACAAGTCATATAAGCGTTTGTTTTGTCCTTTTTCGCTAGGATAGCAACTGATTTATTATGTAAAAAATGTCGGTATTATCAATCTGATCGGGGATTTCCGCCGCGCCTGCGCCATATGCGAAATATGATACATCACGCGAGGTATGACCGCCAGAACGGAAACAGTCATTGTTTATGGTCTCCGCAGACATTGTCTTTGGCAGCGTCAGCTTGCCCGTTTCGTGGTCGGCGGTAATGATTACCGTTGTGTTGTCATGAGTTTTTGCATAATTCAATGCTATTTCAACAGCGGCATTGAATGCCCAAAACTCCGCAAGCATATTTTCCATTTCGTTTGCGTGACTATATGTGTCTATCTTTGCCCCTTCCACCATAAGGAAAAAGCCTTTTTCGTTTGTAAGCATATTCAGCGCAATTTCTGTAAGCGTAGACAATACGAACAGCCCTTCGTTGGGTATGGCGCCATCAAAAATAGCAAATGCTTTGGGTTTTTGATTGAGAGCAAGCCCCGAATATGTATTGTAGTACCCTCTGTCGGCAGTGGAGATTTGGGCGGCAAAAGGGTCATAATATTCTTTGCCCAACCCGAATATGACATCTGCGCCGCTTTCTAGAATTTGTTCTTTTGCTATTTCTTCATGCTTGCTACGCAATTTCGTATTGGCAGTAAACGCCGCCGGAGTGGCGTCGGTGACGCTCTTTGTCGAAATAATACCCAACTTTTTGCCCCTCTGTTTTGTCACTTGTCCGAGGTTGGTCAAGTCCTTGCCGTTCAAATGCGAAATATTTCTGTTCCAAACTTTTTTGCCCGTAGCCATAGCCGTTGCCGCCGCCGCGCTGTCTGTCGTCAAAAAATCCAAAGAACGCGTACTAACACTGCCCTTTTCGTTCAACGTCGTAAATATCGGCGTATCAAAATATGAAGCAATCTCGATATGGTTCTTGCCCATACCGTCGCCAATAAGCAAAATGACGTTCTCGGCTCTTGCCTCAATCTCAGGTTTTTCGCCATATGGCGCAAGACTGTAACCAAGTACCAGCCCTAGCATGGTCAATCCGAAGAGCAACACTAAAGAAATTGCTGTAATAACGATTATTTTCTTATTTTTTCTGCTTAATTTGGGCATATTCTGTCTCCTAAACTTTTTCCGCGCATTATTGAATATTATATGATTAAATTATACATTATAGCGCAAGTTGTTTCAATAGACAAAAATAAAAAAGGGAGGCATTGCCTCCCCTTG
>CAYJBS010000058.1:5543-10122 GCA_964368435.1 uncultured Christensenella sp.
TTTTATGGTGTAGAAAAACTTCTTTATGCGCAGTCCTGTATTTTTGACAGCGGCGGCATAGGTTTTTTCCATGGGTTTGATGACTGACGCTTTGCGGGTGACGATTATGTCATACACTACATATATGAAATAGATATTCAACAGCACACTGAACGCGCCGAAGACGTACATCATAGCGTTGTCATAAGTCAGCTGTTCGATACCGCTTGCGCTGTAACCTGCGACCATATAGACATAGCTTGTGTTGATAAACATCAGCGTTGCGTAAGCAATAAAAATGAAATACACCCTCTTCTCTTTCTGCATGGCGGCGTAGATAAGCATCAAAGGCAGCGCCATAAACATGGTGACCGGAGTCATTCTGTTGGTGAAGGTATAGAGCATCGTTATTAGCAGCGCCGACAGCAACACCAGTTCAAGCCTGTTTCTGTTTTTGAAATAGCCGGTAGCCACAAGAGCTATTATGAAGACAATAAACAGTATGGTGATAAACACCGATTCGGTTGTTATCGCCTCAAAATTGTTCTTCAGCATAGCTTGGAAGTTGAAGGCATTTGCGGTATAGACCTTGTTTGCGCCAAATACCGTGCCGTAATAATCAGTAACCGCGGCAAAGGGTTTGCCGTCTTGGATTTCGAGCAGATTGAACGGCGCAGTCAAAGCGTAGAACAATCCTAATCCGACAACAACGCTCAAAACAATAGGTAATCTGAGTTTTGGTCTTGAGATGAACTGGCTTACCATATAGAAGAGCACTATCGGCAACATAAATATGGCATTCGGCGAGAAGCAGAATGCGGCGAAGTATGCGGCGGAAACGCCCCAGAAATTGTTTTTCAGTACAAAATACAGCGTCAATGTTATGAAGAAAGCCGTCAACGATTCTGACAAGCCCCAACCTGCGGAAACAGAGAACACCACAGGAACAATACCATACAGCGAACTCATTATGACAGCAGACAATCTGCCCGTTCTTTTCTCGAGCAGTTTGTAGATTATGACGATTATGCCGATATCGGCGGCTATTGTGAACAATTTTATGAAGAAAGTCGTCAACACTATACCGCCGTCAAAAATACGGCTCAGCAATCCTGCCAACGTCAAAACATAATACATAAGAGGCACTGTTTGATATGGGGAATAAGCATAACTATATTTTGTAGTATACGCTTCAAGAGTAGATTTGAAATAAACTGTGCCAAATTCCGCCAAGAACTTTGCTTTTGCGGCGTCTGCCTCAACATTAAAGCCCAAAAATGCTGTCTCTGCGTTGGCGGCAAGTATCGTTGTTATGCCGGCAAGAAGCAATCTGACAACTGCCGCAAAGACTATTATTGCAATCAGCGGCAAATATTTCGAATCGCGGAGCTTTGCAAGAAAATTGTTTTTGAAGGAACTTTCAAGGTGAAGATTTCTTCTATATATGATATATAACACATAACCTGCAAGAACGGTAAATATACCGCCAAAAATAATGAATAATATATTCTTGCTGCTATTTGCGCCATATACTTGCGTATCAAGCTCAAATGCCGTGATGACATCTTTTCCGGTGTCGGGATCAGCTGTGACAGGAACAGCGCTCTTCTTTACTCTTTCGAACGCAATGTCCTTGATTGTGACATTCGCCGAAACAGGCGCATCCTCAGTTCCGACAAAAATCGCCAGCGTTGCCGTGGTGATATAGTCCGTCTTCAAATAAATTTCTGAAGTGACATCAGTGTTTGACGCGCCGTTGTGCAATATGGGTTTTATGACGCCGTCGGTACTTTCACCTATATTGAACGATCTGTCTTCAAGAAAACCTATGAAAAGTCCGTTGAAAGAAGTCGCCTCGCCATAATAGGTTATGGACGATATGTTGAAGGTGTACGAAATCTTGTAATAGGAATTGCTCTTGAGCTGAAGCTTTTGAGCGGCGTACGCCCAGCCTGCCGATGCGGTGTTTATGCCCATAGCGCCGTTGGAAACGGCGAAAACATTGTCGGCGGTGCCTTGAGAATCAAGTTTCCAATCCTCTTTCAGCGCGGTTATGTCGTCATATTCAAAATCCCCGCCTTGCAGCAGGTCAATATTGATGTCTCGGGCGCATCCCGTGAAAAGGAATAAGACGACTAATAATAGAATAGCAATACTAAATGCTTTTTTCATTGCAGCCCCTTTTATAGACATACAACTATCCCTTTTGGAATAGTTGTACACCGTCTATTTTTAGTTATTAATGAAACTCTCTCTGTTTAAGTTTTGCCGCTTTTCCTGTGCGACCTCTCATATAATAGAGTTTTGCTCTTCTTACTCTGCCGCTCTTGACTATTTCGATATGGTCAATCTTCGGAGTATGAAGCGGAAATGTTCTTTCGACGCCGATTCCAAAGGACAATCTGCGTACGGTAAACGTCTCTCTGATACTGCCGTTCTTCTTTGCGATGACAAGCCCTTCAAAAGCCTGCAATCTTTCTCTCGTGCCTTCAACGACCTTTACGAATACCTTTACGGTATCGCCGATTCTGAAAGCCGGAAGGTCCTTTCTCAAACCCTCTTGTTCTACGATGTCAATTATGTTCATGACTTACCTCCATTCTGTGTACCAGCGTTCGTGCGGGGCGTAATTTTGTACCGCTTTGGGTACTTCCCGTATAGGACCGCTGCAAAGTCTTTCTAATAATATCAAAATATTATAAAATTTTCAAGCGTTTTTTTATAATAATATATAATTGTGCGAAATAAATCATAATTAATATGCAAACAATGTCAAAAGCCGCCCAAGCGGCTTTTGATTGCGTATTATTTCAATAAACGCTTTCTATCATGCCAGTTATAATTATCTTCTCATCATTACGAAATTGACTAAGATCGAGCAACTGCTAAATTTTCGATTATCCGGGAAACAGACGAAATCTGTCAATTCCATCCCGAATAAAAGGCGTTCTTGATATATTCGATTTCTTTGTCGGTGACGGCGGCGACATCGAATCGGATTTCGGAAAATCTCGGCTTTTTTTCGGAAATATAGCAAGCGGCGGCTTTGACAATGCTGCGGCGTTTCTTCTGTGTCAGCGTCTCGAGAGGATGCCCGAAGCTGTTCGAACTGCGATAGCGCACCTCGACAAAGACAAGCGACAAGCCATCGGCGGCAATTATGTCCAGCTCACCTGCGTTTTTGTAGCCGACATTTGTTTCAAGTATGTCAAAACCTTGTTTTTTTAAATATTCTCTGACGGCGACTTCAGCTTTTTGCCCTTCTGCATATTTATCCATATTGATTTATTCAAAAAAGTTTTTTATAAATGATTTGCGGTGTATCGGGCATGGTCCGTACTTTTTCAGCCTTTCGATATGTAATTTTGTACCATAACCCTTGTGCTGTTCAAAGCCGTATTCGGGATAAATTTCGGCGAATTTGCGCATCATTCGGTCTCTTTCGACCTTTGCGAGGATTGATGCCGCGGCAATCGAATAACTCAGCGCGTCACCGCTTATTATTGATATGCTGGGACAACAGAAATCACACTTGACAGCATCGACAAGCAATATTTCCGGCAAAGGAAAAAGCCCCTCGGCTGCTTGTATCATTCCGCGTTTGGTGGCGTTCAAAATGTTTATGTCGTCGATAACATCGCAATCTATGGCTACAGTCTTGTACCCTATTGCCGCCGCCAAAACTTCGTCATAAAGTCTTTCACGGGTTTTTTCAGAAAGCTGTTTGGAATCGTTGACCTCGGGTATTATGTAATCCATATCCATAATCGCCGCGCCGACCATGACAGGACCGGCTAATGGACCTCTGCCTGCTTCGTCAATGCCGCAGATGAGGTTGTAGCCCTTTTTGAAAAGCTCTTTTTCGTATTTCAAAAGGTCATGTTTCATACCTTCTCCAAAATCAGCTTGCCAAATGCCTGCTTGCGGAAATCTTGTATAATTGCCTTTGCGGTCTTTTCGATATCCACCTCGCCGCCTCGTATAATCATGCCACGCTTTCTTCCGACAAACTCAAGGTTTTCTTGAATATCCTGTGAAAAACTCTCAATCTTGTACCTTTCGGCAAGTTTTTCGGGAAAGTTCTCATTCAAGAAAACAAGCATCTCCCCTGCTAGTTCTACAAGGTCAAGCACATCGTCGTTTATGCTGCCGATGAAGGCAAGATTTCTTGCTTTGTGCTGATCTTCAAAATCGGGATAAAGCGTTCCCGGGGTATCCAAAAGATCAATATATTTGTCGATGGCAACCCATTGTTTGCCCCTCGTAACTCCGGGTTTGTTGCCTGTAACGGTCTTATTCTTTGCGACAAGACTGTTTATCAGCGTACTTTTGCCGCAGTTCGGCACGCCAAGCACCATGGCTCTGATGGTCTTTGAAACACCCTTTTTTTTGAACCGTTCGAGCATAGCCGAATTTATTTCCACAAGGCTTTGAATAATCTTTTTTGAGCCGCCTTTTTGTGTACTATCGGTCAAAAGGCACTTCTTGCCTTGTTTTTCAAAGAGCTGTTGCCATTTCAAGATCTCGGCTTTGGGTACCATATCGACTTTGTTCAGTATATATAATATAGGTTTTTGGGTGATGATTTCGTCAAATTTCG
>CAYJBS010000059.1:0-9832 GCA_964368435.1 uncultured Christensenella sp.
GATTTGCAGGTGGACAGGTTGGGGATAAGGTCGGGATAATAATGCTCTACGAACTTTATCCAGGCGGGAGAACAGCTGGTCAGCATGGGAAGCACGCCGCCATTTTGCAATCTGCCGATAAATTCGTAACCTTCCTCGATTATGGTAAGGTCGGCGGTCATGTTGACGTCATATACTTGAGCAAAGCCAAGTTGTTTTGTCGCGGCGACCATTTTGCCTTCGGTGTTGGTGCCGACGGGATAGCCGAACTCTTCGCCAATAGCTACTCTGACTGCCGGGGCGGTGATGGCTACGACATGTTTTGTTTTGTCGTTCAGCGCCTTAAGTACATCTTCTATTTCGTCTCTTTCTCTCAAAGCGCCCGTGGGGCAAACATTTATGCACTGTCCGCATGCTACGCAGGGAACTTTGCTCAAGTCCTGGCTGAAGTATGTGCCGATATGCGTTGCAAAGCCTCTTGCATTGGCGCCGATGACGCCTACGCTCTGATAGTTTTTGCAGGCGGCGGAACAACGGCGGCAAAGTATGCACTTGTTGTTGTCACGCACCAAATAAGGTGTCGAGAGGTCAAGAGGAAACTCGTTTGCTTCGCCCTTGTAATGTTGAGCATCACAACCAAATTCCTTGCTGAGCGCTTGAAGCTCGCAGTTTTGCGAACGTACGCAGGAAAGGCAATTCTTGTCGTGGTTGCTTAGTATAAGTTCAAGCGTAGTTTTTCTGCTGTCGAGAACCCTCTTCGAGTTTGTGGTGACTTCCATGCCCTCGGATACGGGATATACGCAGGAGGCAACAAGGCTTCTGGCGCCTTTTACTTCGACGACACAGATACGGCAAGCGCCTATCTCGTTGGCATCTTTCAAGTAGCAAAGCGTAGGAATCTTTATGCCTGCCTGTCTGGCGGCTGCCAATATCGTGGTGCCCTCGGCAACACTTAATTGCTTTCCGTTTATGGTTAGGTTAATCATATCGTACCTCCTATTTCTTGATGACGGCGCCAAACTTGCAAACGTCTTTGCAGACTCCGCACTTGATACACTTGTCAACATCTATTATGTGTCTTTCTTTTACTTTTCCGGTAATTGCTCCGACAGGACACTTCTTTGCGCAAAGCGTGCAGCCCTTGCAATCCTCTGTAATATAGTATTGCAACAAGGATTTGCATACGCCGGCAGGACACTTCTTGTCTCTGACGTGTGCCTCATATTCGTCTCTGAAATATCTCAAAGTCGAAAGCACGGGGTTGGGAGCAGTCTGTCCCAGTCCGCAAAGCGAATTGTCTTTTATGTAGTAGCAAAGCTTCTCCATATCGTCAAGGTCTTTCATCTCAGCCTTGCCTTCGGTTATTTTCTCGAGATATTCAAGCAATCTCTTGGTGCCGATACGGCAGGGAGTACATTTTCCGCAAGACTCTTCTTGTGTGAATTCAAGGAAGAACTTTGCGATGTCAACCATGCAGTTGTCCTCGTCCATAACAATAAGTCCGCCCGAGCCCATCATGGAGCCGATAGCAATCAAGTTGTCATAATCTATGGGGACATCAAGGTGCATTGTGGGGATACAGCCGCCGGAAGGTCCGCCTGTTTGGGCTGCCTTGAACTTTTTGCCGTTGGGGATGCCGCCGCCGATCTCTTCTATGATTGTGCGAAGCGTCGTACCCATGGGTATCTCTACAAGTCCTGTGTTGGTGATTTTGCCGCCAAGCGCAAAGACTTTCGTGCCTTTGGATTTCTCGGTGCCCATGCTTGAGAACCAGTCAGCGCCCTTCAATACGATTTGCGCTATGTTGGCATAGGTCTCGACGTTGTTGAGAAGCGTCGGCTTGCCAAAAAGTCCTTTCACCGCAGGGAACGGAGGTCGGGGACGCGGCTCGCCGCGCATTCCTTCTATGCTCGCCATAAGAGCTGTCTCTTCGCCGCATACGAATGCGCCTGAGCCCAGTCTTATTTCGAGGTCAAAGTTGTTGTTGGTGCCGAGTATATTTTTGCCCAACAAGCCGTATTCTTTTGCTTGCTCGATAGCAATCTGTAATCTCTTTACTGCGATAGGATATTCCGCTCTGACATAAACATAGCCTTGGTCTGAACCAATTGCGTAGCCTGCTATTGTCATGGCTTCAATAATCGCATGGGGATCACCCTCAAGAACCGATCTGTCCATAAACGCTCCGGGGTCGCCCTCGTCGGCGTTGCAGCAAACAAACTTCTTGTCGGCAACGGAATTCTTCGTGAATTGCCACTTTAGTCCGGAAGGGAAACCGCCGCCGCCGCGTCCACGCAGTCCCGACGCTTTGATGATATCTATGACGCCTTGCGGAGTCAACTCGTTGTAGCACTTTATGAGCGCTTGATATCCGTCAAAAGCTATGTATTCATCGATATTCTCGGGGTCTATGTATCCGCAGTTACGCAAAGCAACACGCTTTTGGTTTTTGTAGAACGCTGTCTCGTTCAGGGCTTTTATGTTGGTTTCGGAGGCTTCTTTGTACAAAAATTTTGAGACGATTCTGCCCTTTATGATATGCTCATCTACTATTTCTTGAACGTTCTCGGGGTGTACGTGCTGATAGAACGCGCCCTCGGGATAGACGACAACAACAGGTCCGCAGGCGCAAAGTCCGAAACAGCCGGTTGTGATGACCTTTACTTCGTTTTCGAGACCGGCATCTTTTATTCTCTGCTCGAATTCGTCGTGTACCTTTTTGGAGTTGCCGCTGGAACAACCTGTTCCGCCGCAAACTAAAATATGGTTTCTAAACATTGCTTCCTCCTACTCTATGTCTAAGGTGTATTCGGCAACTACATTGCCGTTAACGATGTGTTCGTTTATGATTTTCTTGGCGGCATCGGCGTCAAGTCTTACATAAGTGACGACTTCCTTTCCCGGCATGTAAACCTGAGCCATCGGCTCAAACTTGCACATACCCAAACAACCCGACTGAGTCACCTTGACATGGTGCAGGTTGCGCTTAGCGGCTTCTTCAAGAAAAGCGTTGATGACCGGTCTTGCTCCGGCTGCTATTCCGCAGGTCGCCATTCCGACTACGATTCTGATATCGCCTTCATCCTGTGCGTCCCTTGAACCCAATACCTTCTGCATTCTTTCTTTTATTGCATTGATCTCTGCTATGGATTTCATATAATTAAACCTCCGTTCGTTGCGTTTATGTTTTCTTTTATATAACTTTTTATGGAACTTATTATTTCGTATTCGTCTATGGGTATGTCGTCCAGCTCCTCTCTTATTTGGCGGGTATCAAAGTTGAATTCTCTGACACCTGTTTCTGTTTTTATTTGGTAGTTCATGATGAAGTCTTTTTCGGGAGAGCCCATAAGCAACATTGCCATAGTCTCTTCCATCTCACCCAACGGCACCCTGTCTATTGAAGATATTCCGAAGCTGGCTTTTACGACGGTGCCCATACCTTCTTTTGAACTGATGTCGAAGTGCCCTCCGCTTGCCTCTGCCGCCATTTTGAATAAAGGCAGTCCCATTCCTACATTGCGTGTCTTTCTGGTGGTGGTGAAGGGATCTGTCACTTTCTCAAGTAGCTCCTTGCTCATCCCCTTGCCGTCATCCGTCACAGTTATGGATAGTTTGTCCGAGGTATAGTCGGCTTCTATATCTATAATAATCAGGTCGGCGTCGGCTTTTATGGAATTCTGAACTATGTCAAGGATATGCAGCGAAAGTTCTCTCATCTTGAGTTTAACGACTTTCAGCAATTATTTTCTCGACGTCGCTGACACTTACTTTGCCGTACACCTTGTCATTGACGGTGAGAACCGGAGCAAGACCGCAGCAGCCGATGCATCTTGTGGCGACAAGGCTGAAATATCCGTCGGCGGCGCATTCTCCTGCGGCGAGATTCAGCATGGTCTTGAATTTTTCGAGGACCTCGCCCGAGCCTTTTACATAACATGCAGTGCCGAGGCAAACCGAGATTTGTTTCTTGCCCTGCGGATTCAACGTAAATTGTGAATAGAACGTCGCTACACCGAAAACTTCCTCTTGTCTCAAATCAAGCTCTTCGGCGATGATGTCCTGCACCTCAATAGGTAAATAGCCATATAGGCTCTGCGCCGTCTGCATAGCAGGCATAAGCGCACCGTCCATCTTCTTGATTTCTGCTAATTTCTCTCTAAGTTGCTTCTCCTGCTCTGGCGTGCCATTGAATGCAACCTTCGTGAGCTTTATTTTGCTCATGTGTTGAACCTCCTGTTATGTATTTTAACAACCAACCTATTATATATAAATTACCGATTTTATTCAAGTAATTTTTATTTGTTTCCGACAAATTTATTTATTTTTTACTATTTTTTGCATACTTTCTTAATAAACCTTGCTTTATTTCCTTTTTGTCTCAAGGAAGAAGAAAATTATACCTTTTTGTAAACCTTTATGCCCTCTCTCTTGTGAGCCGTTCTTTTGTTGGCATTGTCTATTTTTTGTTTGACAGCATCTGTCGCCTTGCCCAGCAACAAATAATCGTCAATTTCGTTGTAGCTGATGCCCATTTCGTTTTCGTCCGTCTGTCCTTCATAAAGTCCTGCCGAAGGCGCCTTGTCAATAATTTCCGTCGGCGCTTCCAAATATCGCAACATTTCAAAAGCCTCTCTGACCGTCAAATCGGCTATCGGATTGAAGTCGCAAGCGCCATCTCCCCATTTTGTGAAATAGCCCATCGTTGATTCGCTTCTGTTGCCGGTGCCTGCCACAAGATAGTTTTTTCTTTGGGCATAATTATAAAGTGTTATCATGCGCAGTCTGGGGTTTATGTTGGCGTACGCCATGTCGTTTTGTTCCTCGCAAAGCCCGATGACAGCTTGCCGTAATTCTTTCTTTATTGGCGTAAGGTCGGTTTCGAGAGTATTTATGTCATACAGTTTTCCAAGTAGCAACGCATGCTGTTTGTCTATTCCGAAATTTCGACTGCTCTCGCAGGGCATAATGATACCTGTGACATTGTTTGTCGCCATCTTGCAAAGTATGCCGACAAGCGCGCTGTCCTTGCCGCCGCTGGCTCCGAAAACCACGCCTTTTGCGCCCGACTCGGAGAGAATGCTCTTTATCCAGTCAACTCTGTTTTTTATTTCGGTTCTCATGTCCGTCATAATTTCTCCTTTATGTTGTCCAAAATATCCTTTATGCTGTTCGACGACGCCTCAATATAACTCTTCGCCTCCGATATATCTTCCAAACGGTGCGCATCGGAATTCTGAAGCTGTTTGAAGGCGCTATATTTCTCGCGGACAGTCATGGGGGCGTTCTTGCTCAACTCGATAACGTCTGCGCCCAAATCCGGAGGTATGTCGCCGAGAATTGCAAGGATGCCGTTCTCCTCTCTGTCAATATGCGCCGGCGCCGCTATGCCGCCAAAGGCTTTTGAAAGTCTGACAACTTCATATATGCTCTGTTCGATGCCCATAAGAAGAAGATATTGCTCTTGTGCCACAATGTTGTCCTCGGCATCGACGATCAACTGTCTGCCGAATATGTCCTCTCTGTTTTTTACTTTCCGTTTCGTCAGCTTATTATAAAAGTTCTCGAGCGCTTCAAGGTCATAAAAAAGGCACAGCACGTGTATATCCTCGCTTGTCTGCACCTCAATGCCGGGAACCACCGTTATGCCGAAGTCCTCTCCGCATTCGATAGCCGCCTTGACATTCTTTATGGAGTTGTGGTCGCTGATAGCAATGGCGTTCAAACCCTTGACTGCAGCCATGCCGACTATGTTCGACGGCGTCATCTCATCGCTTGCGCAAGGTGACAAAGCGCTATGGATATGAAAATCATAATATAATTTCATTTCGTCTGAAAAAAAGTCCCCAGACGGAAAGCGCATTCGAATGAGGACAATTTTGTTTCTATCAAGTTTATTCCTTCTTTTTTGCAGCACTCCACCAGTCTTTCGTCGGCTTTTACGCCGTCGCACATGACGACTGCGGCGACTTCGCCAAGTTTGGCAACAGCGGCGACATTTGCGTTGTTCATGACGGTGAACCAAACCGCTTTGTCGGGCACCTTGCTGATAACAAATGAAAGGAAGTCTCCGCAATATCCGCTCTCGGCTATTGTGTCGTTTTCGGATATTGTTATGCCGTCTATCAATTTGCTCAAATCTTTTGTGCTAATCTTCATTTTTTTCCATCCTTGTGCAAAGTGAAATATCCACTTCACCGTTCACGACATCTTCGGCGAATGCCCTGCAAGAGGGAGCGCCGCAGTTTCCGCAATCAAGTCCGGGAAGCTGTTTCATTATGGCGTCA
Organism: uncultured Christensenella sp.; assembly: GCA_964368435.1. Classification (GTDB taxonomy): domain Bacteria; phylum Bacillota; class Clostridia; order Christensenellales; family DTU072; genus DTU072. The sequence goes on from CAYJBS010000059.1 coordinate 6,267, forward strand.
ATGTCGCTCATCTTCTTCAGCGCAACAATAAAGTCACCGTCCAAGCGCATAACATCGTTTGTTTCGGGGTTGGTCTCCCACTTGAAATAATCAAGGTCCTTGCCTACCGATTCAATATTGTTTCTGGACAAAGGCAGGCTCTTGTTGAGTTCCCGTATCTTCGAACGCGCAACAAAAGGATTCTCGATGTTCAGCACACCACCCACGCAGCCGCCGATACAAGCGTTCAACTCTACAAAGTCCATATGGTCAAGTTTGTTGTCCTCAAGCTCTTTCAGTACATTTATGCAGTTCTCGATACCGTCTGCGGCAATATACTTGTCTTTCATTATGCCTGCCGCCTCGCCGCCGGAACATGCCCACGCAAAGCCGAGCATACCTGTGTTTGCTTCCTCCGTACATTCTTTTATGTTTTTCAGTTCGGGGAGCAAGCGGAAATAAACCTCGGATGCCGACAGCACGCCGTCTACCAAAGGTTTCTCCACGCCCAAGCCGCTCTTCAGCGCAAAGACCTTCGCAGGACATGGCGATATAAAGAATATTCCTATTTCTTCAGGTTTCAATGCTGTTTTTTTGACGGCATTTTCTCTTGCGAGTTTTGCCACTATATCAACAGGAGCCAAAAGATTCAATAAATTGTCTGTAAGAGAATGGTATTTCAAAAGAATAAGTTGCAATACCGCCGGACAAGCAGTGCTTATGACGGGTTTTTTTATGCTGCCTTCTTTCATTATGCGTCTGGTGGCATCGCTCGACAGTTCCGCGCCGATGGAAACTTCCATGACCTCGTCAAAGCCGATTTTTTTCAGCCCGCAAATAATCAGCCCCAGATTGTCCATATTGTTGAACTGCCCGAAAAAAGAGGGCGAGGGCAAAGCTATTTTGTATTTGTATCCCTTTATGGCATCAAGGTTGTCATAGACAGCCTTTTTTGCATGGTGATGGCAGACACGGACGCATTCGCCGCAGCTTATACACTTGTCATAGTATATTTTTGCTTTGCCGTCTCTTACGCGTATAGCTTCGGTCGGGCATCTTCTCATACACGCCACACAACCCATGCATTTGTCTTGCTCAAGCGTAACAGTGTGCAGCCTTTTTTCCTGTGACATACTCACCTTCTGTCTTAAATTTTGATTTTCAAAAACACCTTTGTGCCTTTGTTTACCTCCGATTCAATCCGCATCTCGTCGGAATATTTTTTCATATTACTCAGTCCCATTCCTGCGCCAAAGCCCAACATGCGAATCTCTTCGGGCGCTGTGGAATAGCCCTCTCTCATCGCCAGTTCTATGTCGGCAATGCCCGGACCCTCGTCACGCAACTCAATGTCAATAGCCTCGGGACTAATGTCTACTGTGGCTTTTCCGCCGCCTGCATGAATGACCATGTTTATTTCGCCCTCATACATAGATATGGCAGCGCGCCGTATGGTAGGCGGAGGCAGACCTAGCTTTTTTAGTGTGTTTTTTACGGTTTCGCTGGCAGTGCCGGCGGAGGCAAAGTTCTCTCCGTCTACGGCAAATTCAAAATGCAGACTGTCGCTACTATTCGGCATTCAGCGTACCGCCCTGTAATCCCATCATATACAAATGCCCGCAAGCCGTGTACATTCTTTGTTTTGATGCCAGCACGACCAGCCCTTTCTTCTTTGCGAGAGCCAAAGTCTCGGCATCTGGCTTCTTGCCCCGTACGAATACGATGCACTGCATGTCCATCATTTCGGCGGTTCTGACTACCTGCGGATTCACCAGACCTGTGACCAAAACGGCCTGCTCTTTTACGAAGGCAAGCACATCGCTCATCATATCCGAGGCGCAGGCGGAATTTACTTCCAAGTCAAGCTGACTCTCTCCCGTAAGTACTTCGGCGTCTGTGGCTATCATAATATCTTTGATTTTCATTAATTTTTCTCCTAGTTTTCTTTAGTTATATAATATCATAAATATCGCGCGCGTTCAAGCAATATTGACAAGCCCTACCCTTTCGTACTATAATGAGTACAAATTCAAGCACAGGTGAAAAAATGGTAAATTTGGGTAATGATTGGCAGGAAATTCTGTCGGGAGAATTCGAGAAGGAATACTACAAAATTTTGCGCGGCTTCTTAAAAAACGAGTACGAAAGCGGCACAGTTTTTCCTTCTATGTTCGATATCTTCAACGCTCTCAAATACACCGCATATAATGATGTCAAAGTAGTAATAATAGGGCAAGACCCGTATTATGGCATAAACCAAGCGCACGGCTTGTGCTTTTCTGTAAAACCGGGAGTGCGCAAGCCCCCCTCTCTTGTCAATATCTTCAAGGAACTGAATTCAGACTTAGGCGTACAAATGCCCGAGAACGGCTATTTGGTACCCTGGGCAAAACAAGGTGTACTGCTACTCAACACCATTTTGACGGTGCGAGAGGGCAAGCCCATGTCACATAAAGGCTATGGTTGGGAGACTTTTACAGACGAAGTTTTGAAGGCGCTAAACCGCCGCGAAAAACCCGTGATATTCCTGCTTTGGGGTACTCCTGCAAAGAATAAGGGTAACCTTATCACCAATAAAAGACATTTTGTACTTGAAGCTCCGCATCCCTCGCCGCTGTCGGCATATTACGGTTTTTTCGGTTGCAAACATTTCTCAAAAGCAAATGACATTTTGAAATCGCTGAACGAAAAGCCTATTGACTGGCAAATATAACTATTCCAAGCTTCTTGTTCCCGAGAGCATGACCTCTTCCACATTGCTGTTGCTTATGTAATAATAAAGTTGCTTACCGCTCCTTTTGTAGGCGACGATATTCGCGTCACGAAGTAGCTTCAGCTGATGTGAAACGGTGCTTTGATTCAATGACAACGTGTCGACAAGCTCATTGACACACATTTCGCCCACGGCAAGCGCAATAATCATTTTTATTCTTGTTATGTCGGAAAATATATAAAAGAAATCGGCTATGCTTGCAAGCGTTTTGTGCGGCGGCATACACTCGTTTATGGTTTTTTTGTATTCGTCATAAATAGTATTTGATAACATCTTTATTCCCTCCTAATATAATAGTAAAGAATAAATTTGCATGTCACAATATTGAATTTTGTCGCATATTGTAAAATACCGGCTTTTTTTGAAGGAGAGTATATGTGCGGAGATAATGTTTTACCGATTTTATTGCTGCTTTTGGTCTGCGGCGGACAGTGCAATGACAACGGTTGCTCGGATATGGGGATTGCCGATGCCAGCACTTGTAATAACAATCTGATATTGGCAATGTGTCTTTGCATACTGGGCTTGGGCGGAGGCGGATTCTGTCCGCCGACTTGTCCCGGGATTTAGACACCGTTTAATTTTTGCGCCCTTTTTCTTTATTGGTTCTCGTACACCTTTCGTTAACGGCGGCTGTGAAACTCACACAGCCACTTATGCGTATTAGGCGCAAATTAAACAGTGCTTTGACATGATGCTGATATAGTTGCAAATATGGATAAAAAAATCAAAATAATGCATTTTTGTCAACCCGACTGCAATAGAGGGATCTCATCCTTATGTCATCCCGAGCGTCAGCCGAGGGATCTCATCC
>CAYJBS010000060.1:0-9539 GCA_964368435.1 uncultured Christensenella sp.
TTATACACACAATTTATTTACTGCTTATAGTCTAATATATCAGTATTAATTATATCTTAATAATATGAAATTGGTAAAAAATCTTAAATTGGCGTTTACATTTATCGGTACGCTGATAGGCGCAGGCTTTGCTTCAGGCAGAGAAATTGCGCTGTATTTTGCCTCGACTTCTCCGCTTTCTCCACTGTTGGGAGGAGTATTTTGCGGTATTTTTTGCTTTATATTCGTAGAACTCGGCAGAATTTCAAACGGCGATATTCTCGGCTATTCTCTAAAAAGAATATCAAGAATAACGCTTGCCGTCATAAAACTCAGCAATATAATAATTTTTTGTGTCATGCTGGCGGCGTGTGAATTCATAATAAAAGAGCTTTTCGGCATAAGCGGCGGCACGGTCATTAGCGCCGCGCTGGTACTTTTTGTCATTTATTTCGGCGTCGAAAAACTCAAACTTTTGAACTTCATTGCCGTGCCTTTGCTGGTTGCTCTCATTGTCTATGTCTTTGTCGTTGCCAAGCCCTCTGTGCCGCTTTTTAACAGTTTCTTTTTTCATCAACCGCTTTTTTATGCAGGTATGAATATCCTTTCAGGCGGTTTTTTGATTTCAAAACTGGCAAAGGACATTCGAGCCAAAGACAGCTTGCAAATCTCGTTTATTGCAGGCGTTGCGCTTTCCATTCTGCTTGTCATAATTTATTTAATTATTCAAAACGATTTCGAAAAAGCCATGCCGTTGCTTTCTAGAGCAAAACAGTTGGGCGTCAATGCCGCCGCTTGCGCCGCTCTGTATCTTTCGGTCTTTACTACACTTTCGGGCAGTCTTTATATCGTCGTAGAGAACAACATGAAAAAAGCCCTGCTTGTTTGTAGCATGGGGCTTGTGCTTTCATTCGCAGGTTTTCAAGAGTTGACAACCTGGTTTTATCCCATAATCGGTTATATCGGTTTTGTTCTGACGGTATACGGCGCGTTTGTTTTGTTGTTTCGCCGTCCTAGTCGAGAATTTTCAGGTTGCGAAAACCTACGATGCTGATCAATTTATCTTTGATTGCTTCCAAATCGCCCGTTGTATAACCCAGTTGATAGACCTTGCCGCCGCTTTGGATTTTTACGGGGTTGGAGCCTCGTTTTTCTTGTAGCAGCTCTTGTACCTGTCGAAAACGCTCTGTGTCGTCTATGTCAAGGCGCAAACACAAGGTGCGCGTATCGTCGTATACTTCGTTGTCCTGAAGTTCCCACGGATGAACCTCGCGAACCTCGATTTTCGGGTAGGCGCCGTCTTCAAGCATAAGTTTGCCGCGGATTTTCACCAATGTATCATCGACAAGATATTTTTTATATTTTTCAAGCGTTCTGTTGAAGAACAATACCTCTATCGAATCATACATATCCTCGATGGTCGCAAAGCCCCAGTTCTTGCCGCTTTTTGCCGAAAACTTGACGGTTACATCGCTGAGGATACCGCCCATGCATACTTCGGTACCGTTTGCTACGGCGTACTCTATTTCGCGTTCGCTCTCCTCTTCATCCTCCGTAACTTCATTTACGGGCGCAAGCATGGAAAGATTGAAATCAAAACCCTTGAAATCCTCTTCTCTTCCTGCCAGCGGATGACCTGAAAGATATCGGCCTGCCACCTCTTTTTCGTAGGCGAGTTTTTCTTTCTGCGACTCCGGCAGTTCGTTGTATTTGTATTCCTCGTGCAACATAAAATCAAAGAACATTTGTCCGCTTTCGAGCAGGTTTCTTGCCTCGGTTTCCATGTTGAGGATATCCTCATAACACGCCAAAAGAGTGCGGCGGGTGTGTCCGAAGGAATCGAAAGCGCCGCCTTTTATCAAACTCTCTATCATTCTTTTGTTGAGCGCGGCAGAAGATGCGCGCCGTGCAAAATCGGAAAAATCGATATATTTACCGTTGTCCTCTCCTTCTTTTATGACTGCTTCAATAGCTTGTCTGCCTACGTTCTTGATGCACGCTAAGCCGTATCTTATCTTGTCGCCCTGCGGTGTAAAAAGCGCATTGGAATAATTTATGTCGGGGGGCAACAACTCAATGTTTAGCGTCTTCAATAGTTTCAGATATTTCGCCGTATCCTTGGGATTGCCTAAACGGTTGTTGATAACAGAACAGAAATATTCCGTAGGATAGTACCTTTTAAGAAATGCCGTTTGGTAAGACAACACGGCGTATGCCGCCGCATGTGATTTGTTGAAAGCATATGAACCGAAAGTCTCCAGCTCCTTCCAAATCTGTTCGGCGAATTCCTCGCTTATGCCGTTTTGTTTGCAACCGCCCACAAACTGCGCCTTGTGTTTCGGGATATCTTCAACCTTCTTTTTGCTGATAAATTTGCGGAAATTGTCGGCTTCGTTCATCGTATAACCGGCAAGCACCTGAGTGATTTTCATCGCTTGCTCTTGATAAACAATAACGCCGTAAGTCGCTTTCAAGATCGGTTCAAGCAAGGGATGACGATAATCAATAAGCGCCTGATTCTGTTTGTTTTCGACATATTTTGGTATAAAATCCAGCGGTCCCGGACGATACAGCGCAACACCTGCTATGATTTCTTCAAGCAAGGTCGGGCGCAGACGCTTCATAAAGCTCTTCATTCCCGAACTTTCGAACTGGAACACTGTTTCGGTCTCTCCTGCGGCTATCAAGTCATAAACCTGTGCATCTTCATAGCCCAGTTTGTTAAAATCTATGTCTATTCCCCGATACTTTTTGACATAATCGATACTCATCTTTATGTCGGTAAGAGTTTTTAGCGACAAAAAGTCCATTTTCAGCAAGCCCAACTCTTCGCATTCGGTCATATCAAATTGCGTTGTTATGTCCTCACCGTTTCGTGAAAGCGGCACTTTATCGGTCAAAGGCATGCTGCAAATGATTACACCTGCGGCGTGCTTTCCTCTGTTTCTAGGCATGTCCTCAACTTGAATTGCCAAATCAAGCACATCCTTGTAGACTCCGCCGCTTCGATAAAGATCGACAAGCTCCGCCACCTTGAAAGGGCTTTCGGGATCTATCAAATGGGAGATCTTTACTTTCTTATCCAGCGTCTTTATGTTTTTGACCAACATATTTACTTCTGCAAAGGGCAGTTTGAAGACTCTTGCCACGTCTTTTATTGCTTGCTTGGTCTTCATCGTACCGAAAGTAATGATTTGCGCTACCTTGTCATAGCCGTATTTTTTGCGGACATAGGTTATGACCTCGTCTCTGCGATCACCGCAAAAGTCAATATCAAAGTCTGGCATGGTGTTTCGGCTGGAGTTCAAGAACCGCTCAAAAATCAAATCGTATTTCAGCGGATCGACATCGGTTATGGTGATGGCGTACGCAACGATACTTCCCACGCCGCTGCCTCTGCCTGCGCCTACAGGTATGTCCTGCGATTTTGCATAATTGACAAAATCCCACACTATGAGATAGTAGGACGCAAAGCCCATACTGATGATGACTTTTAGTTCTTTTTCGGCTCTTTCTCTTATTTCATCTGTTATTTCGCCATAACGCTTCACCAACCCTTCAAAACACAGCTTGCGCAGATATTCATGATCCTCGGTGCCGTCGGGCGGAATATAGGTCGGAATGGCGTATATGTGAAAAGGTATATCTAGATTGCACTTGTCGGCAATCTCCAAAGTAGAGTCCAAAGCCTCCTCACAAAAGCCCAGCGCCTCTTTCATCTGGTCATAATCTTTCAAATAGAACTCATTGCAGGGAAAACGAAATCTGTCCGGCGCGTCATAATCGCTTGCCGTCTGTATGCAAAGCAGCGTATCGTGCATTCTGAAATCGCTCTCTTTTATGTAATGCACGTCGTTTGTTGCCACGCACTTGACGCCGATTTCTCTTGCCAGTTTGATAAGCTGAGGATTGACTCGCCGTTCTTCTTCGAGATTGTGGTTTTGCAGTTCGATATAAAAATCACCCTCGGCAAACATATTTTTCAACCGCAAGGCATATTCCTTGGCTTTGTTGTAGCCGATTTCGCCGTGATTATTCAAAAGGAACCTCGGAATGGCGCCCGATATGCACGCTGACAAACAAACCAAACCCTCGGAATGTTTCTCGAGATAGTCCAAATCTATTCTGGGCTTGCTGTAAAAACCGTCTACAAAGCCTTTTGAGGTCAATTTGATGAGATTATGAAAGCCTGTCAAATCCTTGGCTAATAAAACTAGGTGATAGTTGGGATTTATGTCGTCGACATCGCTGTCGTTGTTGCGCCGCGAGGTTCTGTCCTCAAGATGGTTAGTGATATAGAATTCGCAACCTATTATCGGCTTGATGCCGTCTTTTTTGCATTGTTTATAGAACTTTATGACTCCGTACATATTGCCGTGGTCTGTGATAGCCACAGCTCTTGCGCCCTGCTTTTTTACTTCTTTTGATAATTCTGATATCTTTGCGGCGCCGTCAAGCAGACTATACTCCGTATGCACGTGCAAATGCACAAACTCTTTCATTGTTTCCTCCGTGGTTCTTCTTTTATTGCCGGTCTTGCCTGTTTTTTATAGCAGCGACAGCAACTTCTCGCAAGCCTCGCATTCGTCGGTACCCTCTGCCGCCACATAAACACTTTCGCCGTGCTTCATGTTCAGGCTGAGCAGACCCATAAGACTCTTTGCGTTGACCTTTTTGTTGCCCTTGATTATGTATATGTCGCTCTTGTGTTTAGCGGCTGTTTGGGCGATGACTGCACAATCCTCGGCTTTGATGCCGTTCTTCTTGCTGATGATTTTTTCTTTTAACATAATTGCTCTCCTCAAAAATAATTAAATGCTTTTTGCTATTTCAATTAGTTTCCGCATCCGATGATTTATGCGGCTTTTTGTGCCCTCATTCATAAGTGACGCAAGCTCTGCCAAACTTGCATCGGGATTTTCTTTGCGGCATATCGCCGTTGCGGCAAGTTTCTCGTCAATATTGCTCAGTCCTATGGCGCTCTCGATTTTGCTTATTGCCTGAAGTTGTTGTTGCGCCGCCGACACGCTTTTGTCGATATTTGCCAAAATAAAGTTGTTGCCCCTGTTCAGGTGGTTGCGCATGGCGCGCGATGTCATGACCTCTTGCAACTGTATGACACCCTTGCTGGCGCCCATAGCCGCCAGGCAGTCGCTTATGTCCTGCGCCGACTTCATGTATACCGACGGCTGTTTCTTTCGGCGGCGTACCGCCCCTTGCTCAAAGTCACAAACCGCCGTAACGAGGTTTATGAAATCATCGACAACCAATTCGGAATTGAGCAAAAATTCAAGATGATAACCTGTACCGCCGCCGCTTATGCCGTCCTTGGGTGTCGAAAGCGAACCGCAACCGAGAAACATGCCCTTCAGATATGCTCTTTGTTCGGAGGCGCGGGAGATTATTTCCTTGGGTATGCCGCTTATGAAGTCATAGCCTTTTATGATGCCGCATTCAGAAAGAAGCTTGTCCGCCGAGGCGAAACTCAACCTGTATTCCTGCATTTCGCGCATGCCGATATTTTTTGTCGCTTGCTCTATCGATACGTCTTCATTGTACCGTCTTTTTATCAAATCTCTGCAAAGTTCCGCGAATTCTCTGTTTTCGTTTGTTATCAATATACCGAAGCCGACAGGAGATAACGATATTTCGCCGCAACTTCTTATGACTGCGGACAAAAACGCCGACTCGCAGGAAGCCTTTATGCCTGTGGCTATGATTTCATTCTTCGCCGCTGCTTGTACGTTCAGCTCTTTTTCCAATTACTCTTACCTCTCTTTCAAGCCGTATGCCGTATTTTTCAAAGACCTTTTGTTCGGCAAGCTCCGCCAATTTCAAAAAATCGTCGGCGCAGCCGCCACCCTTGTTTACGATAAAGTTTGCGTGGATGCGGCTTATTTCCATGCCGCCCTCGCTACGCCCTTTCAAGCCGGCGCCTTCCACAAACAAGCCTGCTCCCGTGTTGCCCACCCTCTTGAAGACGCTGCCCAGAGAAGGCAGTCGGGGTTGTGTCTCTTTTCGCAAACCCAGCACCGATGACGCAGTATTTTTTATGTCATATCGGCTGCCCTCTTCCAGTTCGAAGCAAGCGCCGATGACTACAAAATTTCCTTTTCTTATTGCCGAGCCGCGATAACAAAACTTTGTTTGTTCCTTGCTCCACTCCAGCGATACTTGCTTGTCCATATCAAAGACATAGACCTTTTTCGTTACTGCCGCAATATCCGCTCCGAAACAACCGCTGTTCATACTGACCGCGCCGCCAACCGTGCCCGGAATACCGGATAATTTTTCGAGACCGCTCAGCTGTCTTTCTGCCGCCAACGCAACAATCTTTGACAACATTTCGCCCGAGCCGCAACAAATGGTATTGTCGACGACATCGATACCTTTCAGATCCTTTGTCAGTATGACGACTCCGTCATATCCGCCGTCAAGCACCAAAATATTACTCATCTTTCCGGCTATTATGTATTCTTGCCCTTCCTCATTCAACCTTTTGCTTATTTCATAGAGTTCCGCCATTGATGACGGAGATACTGTTTTTTGGAGCATTCCTCCCGCTTTAATCGGGGATAGCGCAGCGGCGCTCCATTCGTGGTACAAAGCCTTGGGAATATCCATTATACCCTCATATCAAAAAGTAGTCAACACGGTTTTTGTTGCCGGTTTCTACTATGATATTATGTCGGGTATCTTATTATTCCTCGTCCTCTTCCATCCTTTCCTGAACAATCTGCGAGGCTCTGTGTCCCGCCTTTTTCAAACGGTAATCTCTCGTTGCCACTTCTACTACCACGGCTACGTTTCTTCCTGCGTTTACCGGAATCAGCAGTTTGGGTATCTTTACCCCCAAAACATGAGTATACTTTTGCCGGTCGCCGACTCTTTCATAATTTTTGTCATCGTCCCATTGCTCCAGTTCAATGATAAGCTCTACACTCTTTTTGTCGATAATCGAACCTTCGCCGTATATGGCTTTTATGTCAATGATGCCTACTCCGCGTATCTCCATAAAGTTCTTTATGATCTTCGGCGAAGTGCCAATAATCGTGTCGTTTATTCTCTTCAAGATGACGGAATCGTCGGCAACAAGTCGGTGTCCTCTATAGACAAGCTCAAGCGCCGTTTCGCTCTTGCCGATACTGCTTTTGCCTAGCAACAGCACTCCCGTGCCGTAAACATCGAGCAACACTCCGTGAACCGTCTCCGAAAGTCCCAACAAGTCGTTCAGACAATTGGAAATATCCTCTGTCACTATCGAAGTTTTTTTGTTGCTGACAAATATTGATTTTTTGTATTTCTTTGCGGCGTCAAGTATCGTTTCCGACGGTTTTATGCCGCGGGATATGACTACACACGGTATTTCGCATTGAAAAAAACCGTCAAGGAAACTGCCGTTCTGTTCCAAAAACCCTATTTCAGGTCGTCCCATGACCTGCACACGTTTTTCGGCGAAGTCTTTTTTGTAGCCTGCAAGCATCAGTCCCGGTCTGTTGATGGTCATTGAACTCAATCGAATTCCGCTTTTTGCGTTATAAAAAACCTTCAAATTGCAACAAGCGGCAAATTCTTCTTCGGTCATCGTGACAAAATTTTCGCTTTTATCCATTTTCACTCCAAAAACCCGTACTTGTTTATTATGTAGGCAACTCCGTCATCTTCATTTGACGGAGCAATTATGTCTGCCGCTTGTTTGGCGTCGGCGCTGCCGTTTTCTACCACAACGCCCAGTCCGGCATATTCTATCATGGCAAGGTCATTTAAGGAATCACCTATACATAGGACCTGCTCACGCTTGAAGCCGTACTTTTCCGCAAGTCTTTTCACGGCAATACCCTTATTCGCAGAAATGGGAATAATCTCAACCATCCACTTCTTCGAGGTATTGAACAGGAATTTTTCGCCGAATTGCTTCTTGAATTCTTTTATCAGCGGTTTTACTTTGTCTTCCTCTGTCAATACCATCAATTTCAGCGGACAAAGCTGTTTTTCTTTGATGTATGCCGACAGATTGTAACCTATTATTTTATATTCCGAACGAGTGAAATCGGCATATTTGCGGCTTGCGGGAGTATCCTCTTTCACGTAGAAAAAATTCTCATCGTAAAAATGATAGTACAACCCCAAACTTTCGATATATTCTCCCAGTCTTGCGGCATCGGTGTAGTCGGCTTGTGTGACTTCGAGGATTTCTCCCGATGCTATGTCGGCGGTTACGGCGCCTTGATAGGTTATGACCTCGCCTTTCAAACCCAGATCGTAGCAATACGGCAATACGGCGGCAGTCATTCTGCCGGTAGCTATTACGAACTTGCCTCCGCTTTGTATATATCTTTCCAGTGTCCTTTTGAAATGATCGGAATAATACCTATCTTTGTTCAGCATCGTATCGTCACAGTCGGCAACTATCATCTTGTACTTCATATTCTTCCTTTTATTATATCCCAACCGAATTGGTATTTCTATATGTTTTGAAAAAATCAACTATTTTTTGCGCCGTGGGACTGTTGACACCTTTTATGGCGGCAAGTTCCTCTTCCGTTGCGGCTTTCAGCTTGTCAATATCACGGAAATGCAGCATAAGTTTGCGCGCCGTCACTTCCCCGACGCCTTCGATTTGTTTAAGCACGCTTTCGGTTTGTCTTTTTTGGCGCAACCGTCTATGGTGTTCGATGGCGAATCTGTGCGCCTCGTCTCTTATGCGTACAAGCAATTTCAACGCAAGACTGTCTTTTGGCAATAATACGCTCTGCGTCTCGCCGGGAAAAAACACTTCCTCTTCCCTCTTTGCAAGGCTTATTATTTCTATGCCCGAAAGCCCCGATGCTTGATATGACTGCATGACAGAAGAAAGCTGTCCTTTGCCGCCGTCAATAACAATCAAGTCGGGTTTTTCGGAAAAACTGATGTCGGTGTCACCGTTCTTCAGCCGCTCAAATCTCCTCGATAAGGTCTCACGCATACTGGCGAAGTCGTCGGCGCCTTTTACGCTCTTTATTTTGAAATGTCGATAATGTTTTCTTGCGGCTGAGCCGTCAAAAAAGACAACCATACTCGCCACCTTGTCGGTGCCGCTGATGTTCGAAATGTCATAACATTCCATTCGCCGAGGCGGTCTTTTTAGAGAGAGCAGTTCAAAAAGCTGATTTACACTGCCCGTTGTCAGGTCCTCTTTTCGTATCAACATATTTGCTTGCTTTTCCAAATAATCTTTGGCATTGCCCAAAGACACCTCGACAAGCTGTCTGCGGATACCGCCTATGGGACAGATTATGTTTAGTCTGCGTCCTGCTTTCTCCGACAAATAGTCGATAAGTTCTGTTTCGAACTCGAAAGGCTCCGAAATGATTATTTCCGAGCATAGCAAAGGGTTTTTTTCGTAATATTGCAAAATAAATGAAGAAAGAGCGCTTTCGGAATTGGTATCGTTTATCACAAAACTTTCGCTGCCCAGCAACTTGCCGCCCCGAACGGCGCTTATGTTGACGACACCCAGCATGCCATTGGTAGCAAAGCTGAAGATGTCGAGGTCTACTTCCAGTTTGAAGGGCATAGTC
>CAYJBS010000061.1:0-9104 GCA_964368435.1 uncultured Christensenella sp.
CTTTGACGATGACATAACAACTGTATTGAAAACCGCCACCGTCGACTACGGCTCGGAAATAGAACCGCCGACAAACCCGACAAAAAGCGCCACGGCGCAATATACTTTCACTTTCATCAGTTGGGACAACGAGATACCCGCTGCTTTGACAGAGGACATAACCTTCATCGCCATATATTCGGAAACAATAAATCAATATACCTATGCCTTCTATGATGCGGATGGAACGCTATTAAAAAGCGCTCTTATGGACTACGGCTCAGAAATCGTACCACCTGAAGACCCCATAAAAGCCGCAACGGCGCAATATACCTACACTTTCACCGGTTGGGACAACGCAATACCGGCGGAGCTGACGGCAAACATTGATTTCACAGCGCAATTTTCGCAAGAACCGGTAGATTATAGCATAACCTTTGATTCAAACGGCGGAAGCGTAGTTGATCCGATCGTGCGAGGCTATAATTCATTCTTAACTGACCTAGACAGCCCCGATCGCGATGGACACATCTTTTCCGGCTGGTATCTGGACAACCGAACCTTCCAAAACCCCGTTCCCGCTCAGATGCCGGCAGAGAGTATTTCTCTTTACGCAAAATGGACGGCACGGGAAAGAGGTGTACTCTTTGACGCCAACGGCGGAAGCGGAACTATGCCCACCCAAATGATCAGCATAGGCTCGACAGCAACGCTCAATTCGAATACTTTCACCCAAACAGGTTTTTATTTTGCAGGCTGGGCTACAAGCGCATCAGACGAGGCTGAATATGCCGATAGAGACGCTTATTTCATGGGGCTGAATTCAAGCACGTTGTATGCTACATGGCAACCGTGGACCGACATAAGTCAGTTTGAATTTTCTTATTTCGGAGACTCTTACTACTTATACAAATACAACGGCTCCGCTACAACTGTAGCAATTCCGGGAGAGTATAACGGATACCCCGTTATCGGCATTTCACAACGCGCCTTTGAATACAATACAAGCATACAAACTGTTATCTTCCCCAATACCATTCAAATAATTGAGCTTTTTGCTTTTGAAAGTTGCTCCGGCTTAACCTCACTGTCTTTGCCTGAAGGTTTGCTTTCCATAGCCGAAAATGCCTTCTCCAATTGTGCCAATATTGTGGAGTTATATCTCCCAAGTACCCTTACAAGCATAGGACGTAGGGCTTTCAAGTTATGTTCCGGTCTAAGAAGCATAACTATTCCGGACAGTGTAACTTATTTGGCTGCAAATTCGTTTGAGAAGACAGGAGCAACCTCCGCTGTTGTAGGTAGCGGCGTAGAAGATATCCCGGACGGAGTGTTTGCCTCCAGCTCTTCCCTTTCTGTCGTTTCTATGAGACGAGTCGCACCTCCGTCTTTGTTTTGGGCAGCATTTTATGGCTGTCCATTAACGGCTATTTATGTGCCTGCAGGCAGCGTCAACGCTTACAAAGCGAAAGGCGAATGGAACCATGCCAACTATATAAATAAGATTTTTGATATCGGAAGTTCACAATTTACCGTCAACTTCGACCTTGGAGAAAGCACGACAGTCAGCGTTGCGGCATCGGCCGGATGCACGATGACAGCGCCCACTACGCCCATAATTTCGGGCAAATCCTTTGCCGGATGGTACAAGGAGGCGGAACATATAAATTTATGGAATTTTGATACCGATTGCGTTCTCGCCGATACCACTCTGTACGCAAAATGGCTGATACCTGTAACCTTCGACACCTTAGGCGGAAGCTCAGTGCCGTCGCTCGATGTAGAGATTGGAGACTATTTATCCCTTCCTTCTGCGCCCGAAAAGTCGGGTTACTCCTTCGACAACTGGTACAAGGAAGTCGATTGTATAAATGTTTGGGATTTTAATACCGATACCGTTGCGACAGGTGCGACTCTTTACGCAAAGTGGATTCTTATTTCCGGCACAGATGGGCTTGCTTATACCTTAATCAACGACAATACGGAGTACGAAGTTATCGGATATAGCGGTGTTTCGAGCGATGTTATCATTCCTTTATCTTACAACGGTTTGCCGGTCACACGGATAGAAGAGTATGCTTTCACAGAAAACGCAACAATTCAAACCCTAGAGATCTTCGGCGTTGCCAAAATAGCGAAGAGCGCGTTCTTGCGCTGCCCGAACCTTGTTTGGGTTTCATTTGGAGACAATCTCGAATATATTGGACGCTCTGCCTTTGACTCTTGTCCTCTGCTGATGTCTGTTACGATCCCGTTAAGCGTAACCTTCGTCGACTCAGATGCTTTCTATGATGATTCAGGCAAAACTATTACCATATATTGCGAAGCGGCAAGTCAGCCCGAAAGCTGGCATCCTTACTGGCCGCCCACCGACCTTGTGTTGGTATGGAATTCAGATGGTATTGAAAGAACCTTTTCCTTCGACACCTTCGGCGGAAGCGCCGTTGCTCCCATAACAGACTTCAATATTTTGTCTATTCCTATTGCCGAAAAGGACGGTTATTATTTTAACGGCTGGTACGACAATGAAGACTGTTTGGGACAGCCGATACAGTTCCCCTATTTTTCAAAAACCGTATCTATGTTGTATGCTCGATGGATGGTGGAGCAACCCGGTGGACCGGCTACCGAAGGACTTATCTATGCTCTTATAGAGGGAGGTACGCGGTACCGTGTGACAGGGTATATCGGAACCTCGGAGGCAGTATTTATACCGTCATTGTACAACGGCTTGCCCGTCACCGAAATCCTTTATTCCTCCTTCGTCAACAATAATACCATCACGGAAGTGATTATAGGAAACGGCATCACCAAGATAGGAGATTCTGCATTTTCGCATTGCACAAAGTTGAGTTCGATTGTTATCGGTACTGGCGTAACTTCGATCGGAAGGGGTGCGTTTTACTATTGCTCATCGCTTACATCAGTAATAATTCCCGAAGGCGTTGCAACAATAATCGAATCAACTTTTGAAGGCTGCACCTCGCTTGCTTCTGTTGTTCTTCCCACCACCGTTACCCGCATAGAGAATTATGCCTTTTGTGGATGCTCCATTACAAGCCTTGTAATCCCCAAAAATGTAACAGATATAGGATATGTGGCGTTTTCTTGCTCCAGTCTTACAACGGTTATCGTTGAAGCGGAAATTCCGCCTAGTCTCAACTCGACTGCTTTCCAAAATCCTGATCTTATCCAATTCTTCGTCCCCGCATCTTCGGTTGATGAGTATAAGGCAGCTCAAGGCTGGAGCGCCTTTGCCAATAGTATCTCTGCCATAGAGTAAGATTCCCGAAGTTTACAGATGCGTAAAAAACGGCTGGTCACCTTGATCGGTCGTTTTTGTTGTTTCCGAGCGTATTTATGGATGCTTTTTGCTTGCTTTTTGCATTGGTTGTGCTATATTTGTGGTGTATGAAAATAGCAAAATTTCTCAAGCAGAATATCGTTGTTATCGTCGCTTGGATACTCGCCGCAGTATCCGTTTTCTTTGTGCCGCCGGACAAGGAATACCTATCCTATTTTGACATAAAAACCTTACTTTGTCTGTTCTCGATTATGCTTGTGTTGGGCGGATATAAAGATATAAATATCTTTACTATTTTGGCAAGAGTGTTGATAAAGAAGCTAAAAAACGCCCGTTTCTTAGTGATGAACATGGTGTTGTTGACCTTTTTTTCGTCAATATTCATCGCTAACGACATGGCTCTATTGACTTTTTTGCCGTTGACTATCCTTGTTTTCAAGCAATGCGACAAAGAAGAATATATTGCTGTCACCGTCATTATGCAAAATATCGCCGCCAACCTGGGCGGTATGCTTATGCCCTTCGGAAACCCTCAAAGTCTCTATTTGCACAGCTTTTATGCCATTGCTCTGGGCGATTTTGTACTCACCATGCTTTTGCCTTTTGTTGTATCTCTGACACTCATTTTGCTATTCTGTTTAAGCATAAAAAAACAGCCTGTCGAACTTGTTATTGATGTGCATTACGAACTGGACACAAAAAGAACGATGGTTTATGCCCTGTTGTTCGCCGTTTCGATTTTGTCGGTGTTTGATATCATTCCCTATCTTATTGCTTTCGGTATCGTTGTCTTTTTTATGCCGGTTTTGGATAAAAAAGCTTTCAAAGCCGTAGACTACGGCTTACTTTTTACGTTTGTAGCGTTTTTTATTTTCGCTTCGAACGTGTCCCGCCTTCCGGCGATCGAAAGACCGGTAACGGCGTTTATGGAAAAAAGCACCTTGCTTACAGGTGTACTTTTTTGTCAATTCTTTTCGAATGTTCCCACTGCAATCTTTCTTTCACAATTTACCTCAAACTATCGGGAACTTCTTCTTGCTGTAAATGTCGGCGGCACCGGCACCATTGTGGCATCTTTGGCAAGCCTTATTTCCTTCCGCATCTATTCTGCTATGTATCCAAAGAAAGCTCTTTCCTATTTAGGAAAATTCTCGTTGTTAAACTTTGGGTTCCTGTTGGCGCTTGTTTTGGTATCATTTCTCACACTTCGCTATGTTCTCTAACGATTTTCTCTCTTGAAGTTTTCGACAATTCCTTTTATGCTTTCCAAAAATGTTTGTTCGCCGATGGTGTTTATTTTAAAGAACACCGCTTGGCTTCCTCCCGATGTTATTGCAGAAACAAAAAGCTCGTCGTCTTTTCCCAACAAGGTTATGTTCATACTGACGCGGTTTCCGCCCATCATGCTATACCGTTCATAGACGCGCACTGCGCATTTTATTCCGTTGTTCTCATATTGACTGCCGTCTTCAAGACTTGCAGAAATACTGCCCTCCAATACTCCCTTTTCAATAGCCGCAAGCAGTGCGTTAAAATTACCTTTTAGTTGGCTCTCATATTTTGCCATTTTCCCCTCCTTTTTTATAGAAAACCCCGCCTGAAAAGACGGGGTTTCTTTCTTTGTGAACTATTTTTATAGACTATTTACGATGCCCGTAAAGATTATGCCCAGTCCATAGGCTCCGGCATCGGGATAGCCGATGCTTCTGTCTCCGACTGTACCGGCTCTGCCCATTTTTGCGGCAATAAGCTTTGTGCTTTCGGCTCCTGCCACGGCGGCGGCTGCGGCTTTTTTCATTGCGGGAAGCAAATCTTCGCCTGCTTCCGCGCTTGCAGAAAGGCTGTCAGCTGCCGGCACAAGCGCGTCAATAAGCGTCTTGTCTCCGACAACGGCTCCTCTTCCGAAGGAGCGCTCTCCCGTTCTTTGGATGCCTTTCACTGCGCCTTGCATTATTTCCGCAAGCTCGGCAAGACCAATCTCTTCGGCGCTGCCGGCTGCTTTGGCGGCTGCTCTGAACGCAGAACCCCAGATGGGTCCGCTGGCTCCGCCGCAATGCTCCATTATGACCATGCTGCAGCTCTTCAAAAAAGCTCCTATATCGTCAAAGTCCAGCTCGTCCCATTCTTTCTTGAGCTGTTTGAAGCCCTTTGCCAGGCTCATTCCGAAGTCACCGTCACCTGCTGCGCTGTCAAGCTCACAGAACGGCACCTCATTTTCGATGATAATGTCCGACATTGTGTTGATTATGGCGGCCATATCCTTTGTGGTAATCTTGTTCATCTTTCTCCTCCCTTAGTTTTTCAGCGCCGGAGTGTTGGCGGATGCGTCAAGCAACGCCTTCAATTCGTCATCAAGTTTCAATACAGTGACCGATGCGCCTGCCATGTCTATGGAGGTCATATAGTTACCGACCAAAGTTTTGTATATCTTGGCGCCTTTCTTTTCTATTTCGGCAGAAACCGAATTGTTCAACAAGTACAATTCTTGAAGAGGGCTGCCTCCGAAACCGTTTATCATGACGGCAACCTCTGCTCCGCCTATTGCCATATCTTCATCAATTTGGCTTACCATAGTGGCGGCAAGGTCATCAGCCTTGGCGATGGGCATTCTCTGTCTGCCCGGCTCACCGTGGATACCTACGCCGTATTCCATTTCGTCGGCGCCCAACTCAAATGTCGGAGATCCTTTGGCGGGAACGGTGCAGGAAGTAAGCGCAAAGCCTATTGAGCGCACATTGCTGATTGTTTTGTTGGCAACGGCTTTTACTTGGGCAAGGCTTCTGCCTTCCTCCGCTGCCGCGCCGGCTATTTTGTGAACAAAAACCGTTCCGGCAACGCCTCTTCTGCCAACCGTATACAGGCTGTCTTTGACGGCGATGTCGTCGTTTACGTAAACTGCATCGACTTCGATGTCGTCTTCTTCGGCAAGCGCCGCTGCTTCATTAAAGTTCATGCAGTCGCCGGAATAATTCTTGACGATAAGAAGTGTTCCTTTCTTCGATTCTGTCTTGGTGATGGCGGTATAGACCTGCTTGATTGAGGGCGATGCGAAAATATCTCCGCAAACAGCCGCATCCAACATGCCTTTTCCGACAAAGCCGGCATGCGCCGGTTCGTGACCGCTGCCACCGCCTGAGATCAGGCTGACTTTGTTGGTGTCTATTATTTTTTTCTTGACTATTTTGAATTTCTCGATAAAATCCAGTTCCGGATGCGCTTTTATCATGCCTTTGCACATCTCGATAACAAAAGTCTCGGGGGTGTTAATGATTTTCTTCATATACTATCTCTCCTATATCTAAAATTGGCGGAAACTGAGGTTGCCCTCAGTTTCGACCTTTTTTTGTGATTTTATTAACAGCAGCAGCAGCCTTTTGCTTCGCTGCCCAGTTTGTCGGCTACAAGAATAGCGGCGGCAACCTGATTGGCTGTTACGGGGAAGGGCATTGAATGAATCGACTCTTCGGGGATGCATGCCTTGTTGGCGACTGCCATAAGCTCTTCGTCTGTCAAGCTGTCAACTCCGATATCCTCGAGGCAAACAGGCAATCCTACGCTGAGGCAGAAATCGATAACTTCGTCAATCTCTTCTTGAGGAGCGTTCTCGAGCACCAATTGTACCAGTGTGCCGAAAGCAACTTTCTCGCCGTGGAACATCTTGTGTGTGCCTTCAAGCACTGTAAGTCCGTCATGAATGGCATGAGCTCCGGCAAGTCCGCCGCTCTCAAAACCCAGTCCGGAAAGCAGTATGTTGGCTTCTATGATTTCTTCAAGCGCCGGTGTGACTACGTTGTTGTCGCAAGCGGCTTTGGCTTTTACGCCCTGTGAAAGCAAGGTCTCATAGCACAGTATGGCAAGCGCCATGGCTGTCTTTGTGCCTTTTGCGGGAGGAGCATAACCTTCTCTTGCTCCGCAAGGAAGACCTGCGTTTACGTTGCTGAATGAATCTTGAGTTGCGCGGGCTTCAAAATATGTCGACAGCGCATCGCCCATTCCCGAAACAAGGAATCTTGTCGGCGCTTTGGCTATGATCGTGGTATCAATAAGCACAACGCTGGGGCTGGCCTTGAAATATGCATAATCGTCGAAAGCTCCGCCCGGTCTGTAAAGAACTGCCGAGTGGCTGGTGGGCGCGTCAGTCGCCGCTATGGTGGGAACAATGATGAGATTGTTGCCCTTGGCTACGCACTTTGCGGTGTCGATAGCTTTGCCGCCGCCGAGACCTATGGTGCAAGCGCACTTGTTTTGTTTGGCTACTTCGGTAAGTCTTGCGACTTCTTCTCTGGAACACTCTCCGCCGAAATTGCTGGGGACAAGTGTAATCTTGTACTTGGCTGCCGTAGCGTCAAGCTTGTCTTTTACACGCTTCACGTCGTCAGCATGGGCAATAAGCAGAGCTGATTTGCCAAAGGTCTTGACAAAATAACCTAAATTCAATAGTTCGTCTTCACCTTGAACGTATTTTGAGGGGCTGATAAATGCTTTTCTCATAAAACAAAAACTCCTTTATTATAATAGTCTTTTAATACCTCTAATTATAGCCCACTGTATAAAAAAAAACATTAGACAAATAAGCAAATTTATGGTATTATTTTGTTGTACCATTTTGCACTTTATGTCTTTCTTGGTGCAAAAAGGCGCTTAATGGCGGATATCCTGACTTTGTTTGCGCTTTCAGAAATTGTCGAATCTTGTTTTTAAAAAAATATCTCTTTCGACAAACTCTTCTCCCATTAAGTAAAATAAAAGGAATTTTTCGCAAGGAGATGTTATGCCGGAACGCAGTTTGTTGCTGAGACAATTGTTCGAGGTTGGAGACCTCCAAAAACTCCAAGACAAAATAGCTTTCGCCACCGAGGTGGCTCTTCTTACTGTGGATTTTACCGGCAAACCAGTTTCTCTGCACAGCGGTTGCAACGAATTTTGCAAGCGCGTCAGAGAAGATCCTGCACATCGCGAGTTTTGCCAAAAGTGCGACTCACGCGGCGGTCTTGAAGCGGCGCGCATCGGGAAACCGTATATTTATCTTTGTCATATGGGGCTTGTCGATTTCGCCACGCCGGTGATGTTGCACGGCGCATATGTCGGCGCCGTCATGGCAGGACAAATCCGCCTGAAGACTCCCGAACCTTCTCTTGAGCGTGTCACCAACGTCTACAACGAAAACAATCTTGAAGGGGCGCTGTTGAGCCTTTATAAGTCGCTGCCTGTCATGTCTCTTGACCGTATCGAGGCATTGTCTAATATGATCTTTTATATGTATAATTATGTCATAAAAGAGGCGTCGCTGAAGATAGAGGGCAACGAGTTTGCCAATGTCCTTGCGGCAAGCGAGATGCCTATCCACAAGAATACTCCTACGCTCAAGCCCGCCATAAAATACATAAACGACAACTACAACAAGGACATTCGACTGGACTTCCTTGCTTCGCTTTGCGATGTCAGTCCCAGCTATTTCAGCAAGTTATTCAAAAAAGTCTTTCAAACAAATCTTTCGACCTATGTCAACGGACTGCGCGTCGAAACGGCAAAAAATTTGCTTTCCCGAACAAACAAGCCCATCGGCACAATTGCCTATGAGGTTGGCTTCGAGGACTGCGGCTATTTCATAAAAATCTTCAAACGCTTTGTCGGACTTACTCCCAGTCTCTACCGCGAAAGTCTTCATGAGCCTTTATCCAATTAAATAAACGCCTTTTATCAAAAAATTCCTATTTTTTGCAAATAAAAAAGACCTCCTTGCGGAAGTCTTTTTATTTTCCTTCATAGAACAGACAAGACAGTGGGTTAATAAACGAACTGCCAATTTTCTTTATACTCT
>CAYJBS010000062.1:0-8976 GCA_964368435.1 uncultured Christensenella sp.
CAACTATATGTTGTGTATGGTATAGTTTATGAACAACAACAAAAGGAGAAAGTTATTATGGTAAGAACTATAGTAAAAAGAGACGGCAGGCTTGATACTTTTGACGTAAACAAGATAGCCGCAGCAATCTATAAGGCAGCGATAGCAGCCGGCGGCGATGACAAGGTGAGAGCTTTTGAGCTTGCAACCATGGTATCGGAGGTGCTATCCCAAAAGTATCCTGACGGAATTTCTCCGACAATAGAAGATATTCAAGACGCAGTCGAGAAGGTGCTTATCGACCAAAAGCACGCCAAGACCGCAAAAGCCTATATTCTATATAGAGAGCGCAGAAAGACTGTTCGCGAATCCAACGCTTTGATCTCGGCTACTGTGGGAATGTTCACCAACTATTTGACGGAAGCAGATTGGAACGTAAAAGAAAACGCCAACATGCAAAAAAGCGTCAATGGTCTGAACAACTATGTCAGAGAAGCGTTCACCAAGAAATATTGGCTGAATGATGTTTATCCCGAAGAGATCCGCCAAGCGCACGAGTCGGGTGATTTGCATTTGCACGATTTGGGCTTCTTCGGTCCGTACTGCGCAGGCTGGGACCTTCGCCAAGTATTGACGGACGGATTCGGCGGTGTCGAAGGCAAGGTGGAATCCCGCCCTGCCAAACATATGCGCTCTTTCCTGGGTCAAGTTGTCAATTCGACCTTCACCACGCAGGGCGAAACTGCCGGCGCACAAGCCTGGAGCAGTTTTGACACATATTGCGCTCCCTTCATAAGATATGATGACATGACTTATGATCAAGTAAAACAATGTATTCAAGAATTTGTTTTCAACATAAACGTGCCTACCCGTGTCGGATTCCAGTGCCCCTTTTCGAACCTTACTTTTGACATAAAAGTGCCGAAGACCTTGAAGGACCAACCTGTTGTGCATGGCGGTGTCTATAAGAACGAAACCTATGGCGAGTTCCAACATGAAATGGATATTTTCAACACGGCTTTCTGCGAAGTTATGCTTGCCGGTGACGCCAAGGGCAGAGTTTTCACCTTCCCCATACCCACCATAAACATAACAAAAGATTTTGATTGGAACAATCCCGTCGTTGACAGATTTATGGAAATTACCTGCAAATACGGCATACCGTACTTTGCAAACTATGTCAACAGTGATTTGAACCCTGAAGATGCCGTATCTATGTGCTGCAGACTGCGCCTTGATGTCAGAGAGTTGCGCAAGCGCGGTGGCGGACTTTTCGGCAGCAACCCTATGACCGGCTCAATCGGCGTTGTCACCTTGAACTTGCCCCGAATCGGCTATCTCGCAAAAGACGAGGCGGACTATTTCGCACGGCTCAAGCATCAAGCTATGCTTGCCAAAAACTCGCTTGAAATCAAGAGAAAAATTGTTGAAGACCAGACCAATAAAGGTTTGTACCCCTATTCTGCTCATTATTTGCGCGATATCAAGAAGCGTTCGGGCAGTTTCTGGTCGAACCACTTCAACACCATCGGCATCGTCGGCATGAACGAATCGTTGCTTAACTTCATCGGCAAGGATATCGGTTCACCCGAGGGTTTGTCTTTCTCCATAAAAGTGCTGAACTATTTGCGTGAACTCATGGTTGAGTTCCAAGCAGAGACGGGACTTTCCTACAATCTAGAAGCCTCGCCCGCCGAAGGAACCAGCTATCGCCTCGCCAAGCTTGACAGACAGCAGTTCGGCGAAGACATAAAATCCAGCGGCAAAAGCGTGCCATATTACACAAATTCGGCGCAACTTCCCGCAAACTATACCGATGATATTATGGAATGCATAAGATTGCAGGACGAAATACAGTCGCTCTATACCGGAGGTACGGTACAACATCTCTATCTCGGCGAAAAAATAAACGACATCGAAGTTTGCAAGAGCCTTATCAAAAAGATATTCTCTACCTCCAAGATGCCGTATATCTCCATAACGCCGACCTTCAGCGTATGCAACGACCACGGCTATATCGCAGGCGAGCATTTCACCTGTCCCGATTGCGGAGCAAAGACCGAGGTTTATTCCAGAGTTACCGGTTATTTGCGCCCTGTGCAAAACTTCAACGAAGGCAAGAAAGAAGAGTACAACGAAAGGAAGAAATTCGTTATCAGACCTTCACAGGTCATGTAATAAAATACGGAAATTATTATTTTTCCGGAACAAAACAAAGATTTTTTTATCAGCAATGCAGAGAACCGGGACTATACGGCTCTGCATTGTCATATTATGGAGAATGCGCAATATGAGAATAGCAGGTTATAACCCAAATTCATTTGTAGATTATCCCGGCAATATAGCCGCTGTGATTTTTTTCGGCGGCTGCAATTTTGACTGCTGGTTCTGCCACAACAGATGGCTGCTTACCGTTGATTCACTTATGGACAAGGAAGAGGCGCTGAAAAGAATAGAGGACAAAAAATCTTTTCTCGACGCTGTGGTGCTTACGGGTGGCGAGCCTACGCTTGAGGACGTGTCCGAACTTATTTCGCTGGCAAAAAGCATTAAAGCCATGGGACTGAAAGTAAAGCTTGACACCAACGGCACGAACAGTGACAAGCTTGCCGAGCTTTTGCCTTATGTCGATTATGTGGCAATGGATGTCAAAGCGCCGCTGTCAAAATATCGCCAAATAACCTGTGTCGATGATGTCGAGTTGTTTTCCATAAAACGCAGCATTGAGCTGTTGAAAAACGCAAAAATTGACAACGAGTTCAGAACGACTGTCGTACCGACGCTTAGCCTTGAGGACATAATCGAGATTGCGCAAACATTGAAAGGTTGCAAACATTATTATTTGCAACAATATGTGCCTGTCGAAGGCAGCGAGATTGCGCCTTTGACGCCAAAAACCATCCGAAATATCGCCGAAGAGGTGGGCAAGGTACTGCCCTGCAGCATCAGAGGATTATAAAAACTATTTTGAATTTTGTCGGCAGACGCTTAATTGTTGACTTAATAGCTAAATAAAGTATAATTAAGCTATGAATATATTGGTTATTAACGGTCCCAACTTGAATATGTTGGGTAAAAGACAGCCTGAACTATACGGCAACCAAACGCTGGAGCAAATCAACGAATTTCTCGAGCGCAGTTTTGATGCGAAGTTTGAATTTTTTCAATCAAATCACGAGGGTTGCATAATCGATAAGATCCAAACAACGGATGCCGACGGCGTCATCATAAATGCCGGCGGATATACCCATTCTTCCATAGCCATTCGCGACGCTGTCTTGTCACGGAATATGCCTTTTGTCGAAGTGCATCTGACAGAGCCGAAAAAAAGAGAGCCATTTCGTCAGCTATCATTACTTGAGGATGTATGCGTGGCTACTTTCTCGGGAAAGAAGGCGCAGAGCTATGTAGATGCGGCTGAACTTTTGTTAAACTTAGGAGCGAAGAAATGAATTTTGACATAGAGCTTGTAGGCAAAGTCGGTTCGATGGCGCTGATCAATGCGCAACACGACGACATCGACTATAACATTATCGCAAGAATAAGCCGCTATTTGAAGCCGGGCTATATTTGGGTGACTTCGGGCGCAACTGAGATAGGCAGACTTGATTATATTAAAAGGACAGGCATGGAACTTTCGGGCGACCAGAACACCGTCAAGGCGGACTATTCGGCTCAGGGTCAATCGATACTTATGCAGAACTACCGCCAGTTTGTCGACAGCCGATATAGTTTACGCCAATTTCTTGTGGAGCATCAGCACTTCAACGACAAGGACAAGTGCCAATATCTGAAGCGCGCGTTGCTTAGATGTCCGATGCAAGGTGCCATTCCCATCATAAATTATAATGACGCTGTCAGTGATGAAGAAAACCGCAAGCTGGAAATACAAGCGCTACGCAAAGCCAAAGACAAAGTAGTCGAATGCATCGACAATGACGAGACTGCCAGCCAAATTGCTTGCCTTGTCAAACCGAAATATCTGCTTCTTTTGACGGGAGTAGACGGCATACTCACGGATATTAACAACAAAAATTCGCTTGTTTCGGAAATTGCCGGAGCAACGACGGACGAACTGTTGCAGAATATTGAGTATTATCAAAACTTTTGCGACGGAGCCAGCAGAAAGGGCGCCAACGGCGCGCGCGCAAAACTTGAATACATCAAAGAACCGATAAAACAAGGTACCACGGCGATCATAGCCAACAGCAAATACAAAATTACCGACATTCTCAGCGGAACTGCGCCGAGAACAGTCATCAGAATAAAATAACATTTTTTTTCTTATCACTTTTAACAACATTTTCAAAACTTTTATTTACACAAAACAACCAAGGGCAAAAAACATTTTTTGTCCTTGCGGTATATTAAAAAAGATATTGACATACTATATATGGTATGCTATAATGAACAGGCACACAACATATGGGATTTTAGGAGAGGAGGCAACATGATGGAAATAATAAAAAGAGATGGCAGAAAAGTAGAATACGACATACGCAAAATTGAGCTTGCCATTGCCAAAGCTATGGCGGCGTGCGGACATGCCGCAGGCGCAGAAAGCAAGAGGTTGGCGGCAAAAGCCGAAGAAAATCTTTTGAAAAATTTTGCTGAAAAGAATCCCACGGTCGAAGACATTCAGGATATTGTCGAAACGGTGCTTATGCAAAGCGGCTATGCCCTTGTGGCGAAGAAGTATATATTGTATAGAGCCGAACGCACAAAGACAAGGGAAATAAACTCTCGTTTGATGAAGATTTATGACGAGTTGACCTTTGCCGATGCAGGCGACAGCGACATAAAAAGAGACAACGCCAATATTGACGGCGACACCGCCATGGGCGTTATGCTTAAATACGGCTCCGAGGGCGCAAAGGACTATTACGAAAAATGTATCCTGACCAAAGAGCAAAGCGAGGCGCACAAAAACGGCGACATTCATATCCACGATATGGATTTCTATACCCTGACAACGACCTGTTGCCAGATAGACTTAAAAAAACTTTTTAAAGGCGGCTTTTCGACGGGGCACGGTTTTTTGCGCGAGCCAAACGACATTCAAAGCTATGCCGCTCTTGCTTGTATCGCTATCCAAAGCAACCAGAACGATCAACACGGCGGACAGAGCATCCCGAACTTTGATTACAGTCTTGCCGAAGGTGTGACAAAGACTTATAAGAGGCTTTACCGCGCAAACTTTCTCAAAGCGCAGAAAATTATTGATTCGAAGACTGCGCTTACAGCAGACGACATAAAAAACACCTTCAAAAAAATAGAAGACGAGACAGGACTTTTCCCAAAATTGGAGGACAGCGACGATTTCGAAAACAACGTAAGAAAGTATTTCAAAGAGTCCATTGCCACCGAAGTCATCGAGAAGATATTGCCCTTTGCAAAAGAGTTTGCCGTTTCCGAAACAGAAAGGGCAGTTTTTCAAGCGATGGAAGCGCTGGTGCATAACCTCAATACGATGCACTCCAGAGCAGGCGCGCAAACGCCGTTCTCGTCGATAAACTACGGTCTTGACACCTCGCCCGAAGGAAGAATGGTCATACGCAACACTTTGCTTGCGCTTGAAGCAGGTCTTGGTTTTGGCGAAACGCCGATATTCCCCATTCATATATTCAGAATAAAGGAAGGCATAAGCTATAACAAAGAGGACAAGAATTATGACTTGTTGCAGTTGGCGATACGAGTCAGCGCAAAAAGACTGTTCCCGAACTTCTCTTTTATTGATGCTCCCTTCAATCTGAAATACTACAAAGAAGGACATTCGGAAACCGAAGTATCATATATGGGATGCCGAACAAGAGTTATGGGCAATGTATATGATCCCAACAACGAAATAAGTTTTGGCAGGGGAAACCTGAGCTTCACTTCAATAAACCTTCCGGGCATTGCCATAAAGAGCAACGGAAACGTCGATTGGTTCTTTGAAGAATTACAAAGAAAGCTCGATTTGTGCGTCAAGCAGTTGCTTGACCGCTTTGCCATACAGTGTTCAAAGAAGGTCAAGAACTTTCCCTTCCTCATGGGACAGGGTGTTTGGTTGGATTCCGAAAAGTTGGAGCGCAACGACAGTATCGCCGAAGTGCTGAAACACGGTACGCTGTCTGTCGGCTTTATCGGTCTTGCCGAAGCGTTGGTGTCCTTGACGGGCAAGCACCATGGTGAGAGTCAGCAGTCACGTAACCTCGGTCTTGAGATAGTCAGCTTTATGCGCAGATACCTTGACGACAAGGCAGCCGAGACCAAATTGAATTTCTCGTTACTTGCCACTCCGGCGGAAGGGCTGAGCGGAAGATTCGTACGCATCGATAAGAAGAGATTCGGAGAGATACCCGGCGTTACGGACAGAGATTATTATACAAACAGCTTCCATGTGCCGGTATATTTCCCCATAGGCGCCTACGAAAAGATAAAAATTGAAGCGCCTTATCATGAGTTGACAAATGCCGGACACATAACTTATGTGGAACTTGACGGCGATACCTCGACAAATCTCGAAGCTTTCGAAAAAATTGTCAGAACGATGAAAGAAGCAGGCATAGGCTACGGTTCCATAAACCATCCTGTCGACCGTGACCCTGTTTGCGGCTACAATGGCATAATCGGCGAAACCTGCCCCAAGTGCGGAAGAAGCGAAGAGGAACACAAACATTTTGAAAGAATAAGACGCATAACAGGCTATCTGGTAGGCACCCTCGAAAGGTTCAACAACGCAAAGAGAGCCGAAGAAAGGGACAGAGTAAAACACAATGTCTGAAACCTTGAGGCTGGCAGGAATTGTCAATGATTCCATAACCGACGGACCGGGACTGCGGCTTGCGGTGTTTCTGCAAGGCTGCCCGAGAAGATGCGAGGGTTGTCATAATCCCACATCGCAGTCATTTGACGGCGGTTATGATATGAGAGTTGAAGAGATACTGGAAAAAATAAAAAAGAATCCCATTCTTTCAGGTGTGACACTGACGGGAGGAGAGCCTTTTGGTCAGGCAGAAAAGTTGGTGCCGCTGGCAACAGCAATAAAAGATTTGGGATTGGAACTTGCCATTTATACAGGGTATACATTCGAAGAAGTATTGGCTGACGAAAAAATGAGCCGCCTTGCCCGCATCGCAGACATAATAATTGACGGCGAATTCGTGTTGGCAAAGAGGGACATTTCGCAGAAATTCAAAGGCTCAAAAAACCAAAGAATAATCGATGTAAAAGAAAGTTTGGAAAAAGGCGAGACGGTACTTTGTGTCTCCAAAAGGTGGATTTAGGCAGCCTAAAGCTGCTCTTCTATGAATTGTCCTACTTCTTTCCAAGCGTGTCGGCTTTCTTTTAAGAGGGTGCCGCCCAGCTGAAAGACATGGAACATACCTTCATACCTTGTCAAAGTCGCTTTTGCTCCGGCAGAAGCGGCTTTTTCGTATACAGTCACTGAATCGCTTTCGAGTATTTCGTGGGTGCCTACTTGAATAAGCATCGGAGGAAAACCGTGGAAATCACCGTATGCCGGCGAAACGCGGGGATCGTCTAAGGCATAGCCCAAAGCGTAGGCGTTTCTTTTGCCGTCGAAGTTGTTGACGATGCCGTCTTTGTTGCCGAACAGCGGATCGAGATGTTGTTTTGTTTCGTGGGATTGTCCGTTGCCTGCCATGTCGGTCCAAGGTGACATAAGAATAAGAGCCTTTGGCAGAGGTTTTTCTTCGTCACGCAGCTTTTGTACCAGCGCAAGCGCAAGGTTGCCACCGGCGCTGTCGCCTGCAATAATTATGTTTTCTTCCTTATAACCGCGCTCCAGCAGCCACAGCCAAGATTTTTCGGCATCCTCAAGGGCAGAAGGATAAGTGTATTGGGGAGCAGTGCGGTAGTCTATGGAAACAACGGTGACGCCACCGCTTGCGCGGCAATAGCGCAGGGCGTTTTGGCGGTAAATGTCCATCAAACCTATGGTGTACGCTCCGCCGTGGAATTGCAGAATTATTTTGTTGTCGGAGTATGAGTCGTCCCTCAACATTTCGATAGGCAGACCGTCGGCATCATATTCTGTCAGGGTATAGCCTTTCGGCGCGCCCCATACGGAGATTTTTGCGATGAGGTCTCCGCTTTCGGTCAAATAACCGTAGTCGACGAGTTTTGGAAGACGGGTGACTATTCGGATGCTTTCACGCGTGACGACGCCTACAAAGGAAACGTTTCGTTCGGGACGCATCAAAGCCATACTGCCAAAACATAGAGTAAGCGCCACTATCCAACAAAGAAATCTTGTGATGCCCCGCCAAAATACTGTTTTTCTTACGGCAATCAGCAAAGCAATCGAAAAAGCAAGGAAAATATAGCTTAGCCAGGTGCTGAGCAAAAATATCAAAGAACCAATCATTGCAAAAACAATCGCCATGACGACATAGAACAATATTTCATTGAAAATATATTTTGATTTGCTCAATGCGTTCTCCCTATATTTATTGTATATGAATTATAACACAAAGAGAGACGTCGACCAACTATTTTACCTTTAGTTTGATGAAAAACCTCTATGTTTTTACATAAATGCAACCGCCGATATTGACTGTTTTTGTAGTAAGGTCGAGGGTCCCCGATATTACTTGCGAATTGAGCATCGAGCGGAAACTCAGCACTTTGCCGTCTTTGCGGTAGACTTCCACAGGAACGTCAAACTGCGAATGGTTCCTTATCCCGTATCGGGGAATTTTCGCATTCTTGAAATGCGCTCTGCCTTTTCGATGAGGTATGCTGAAATCCAGCAGCTCAATCGTACAAGAAGGGTCCTGGGTGCTGACATAGGTGCCAAAAAATTTTGAACGCTTGGCTCCGGAAAAAACGCAGCTCACGCAGAGAATTATTATTAGGATAATAAATAATTTTTTTAACTTCATAGTTTTCTCCTTTTCATTTATTGTGCCGCTGTATGAAAATTTTATTATAAAAAGTTTCCATTTTTTCCCTTGTTAGTTTTTTTTCCTCGCAAGATACTAACTTCAAAGG
>CAYJBS010000063.1:0-8942 GCA_964368435.1 uncultured Christensenella sp.
TTTCCTAAGGCTGATGCTATGGAGCTTAGAGCGATAGGGCAAGGGCAGAAATGCCGTTACCTTCCGGTGCGAAAAGGATAAGCTCTCTTTCCGCGCGGAAACGAGAGCTTTTTTTATGGAGGACACATGAAAAGAAAATTACTGTTTATACCTGTCATTCTTCTAGCCGCTGTTTTTTGTCTGTCGGCTTTTGGCTGCAAAAGTACACCTGAGGATGACAACATTCCGAAAAACATCGTTCCGATTTCTCAAAACGATGATAATTATGTATTAAAAATCGAAGGAATCGGGGCAGAGGTTATAAATATCACCAAGACGCAAATAAAAGCTTTGGCAAATACAAAACTTGTTGAATATACCGAAGATGAGCCTTGTTTTGCTTCCGATAAAACCGATGATTCCAACAATCCCATACCTCATACGTTGAAAGGAGTTTATCTCGACGATCTTCTTGCAGAGTACGCAAACGGCGCAATAGCGGGGTATTATTCAGCCATGGTCTTGAAAGGCTCCGACGGCTACGAAACACAGCTGATGCAAGAGACTTTCAGCGAGGAGCACGGCGGTACCAAGATGATAATAGCCTATGAGTACGATGGACACGCGCTCAATCCCACTGCAAAAAGCGGCGCGCTTCGCGCAGTATTTCCCGATCAAGTAGCCAACAGTTGGGTACAAATGCTGGAAAAAATCATATTCACCGACGCCGAGTTTTCGCCGCCAATTCCCACAACGCTGAACTTTGTTGAGCTTTTGGGCGAAGGATATAATAGCAGTTTCACAAAGGATATCACCACAGGCAACGGTACAAGCGCCTACACTTTTTATGGAATAAGCCTTGCAAAACTATTTGAGGACGAAATATTGGTTGCGACAACTGCCGACAAGATGTATTTGAGGGCGTGGGACTATGTCACTGACGGCACGCAATCTTTCAATAGAGAGTACACAAACTGGAAAAGCAGCGAGTATTATTCCGATGCCTACCTCGTGTATTCTTACAAAATCGCAGATGGAGAAAAACAGCCCGAGAACAATGCGCCCGGCTTTGACGGAGCCAACATTCTCAAGGGCATGACAGTCAAGAACGTGCTTTCGCTGTCCGTAAAGAATACCGCTTTGGTGTGTCTCGATATGGCATATGACAGATACGATACCGACCACAACGACACCATAAACATTTCAGAAGTGTTGGGACTGGTAAATATGATGGAAGACAAGAATACATATACCATAACTTCAGTTTCGGATACCACAACTCAGCTTTCAAGCGTTACGCTTGCCAAAGCAACACTTGTGAAAGCTCAAAGCGGATATGATCTTCGCTACGATGGTCAAAGTATCAACATAAAATCAATTTCAATAAACAAATAGAAATATAAAGGAGAACCATTATGAAAAAAATCCTGTCCCTAAAAACTCTTGCAGTATTGTTGATACTTGCGCTGTCCGTTGTGGCTTTCACCGCATGCGTAAGGCCCAATGACGAAAAAGAAAATGACAAGGTCACCTACGCAATTCCTGAATTTTCACTGAAAATAATTGACGGAGCAACCGAATATACTGTGACTAAGAGCGATGTCGCTTCTCTCAACTTTGCTTCAGCCAGCCGCACAGGCAAGAGTGGCACGACTTATTATAAGGGCTTTTCCCTAAGCGATATATTGGCGACGAAGAACATTGCGCGCACAGGAATATTCAGTGTGACTATCGGGTCCGGCACTTATTGCAGCAATTTGGAAGCTACGAATATATCTTCCTGCGTACTTGCAACAGTTGCCAGCGGTACAGAGCAAGACGGATATGTCGTCATGACAACTCCGGATAACAGTCCTGCAGACCCCGAAGGTCCGATAAGAGCAGTATGTATGGCAGAATCCACAGGTTTTAAATCAATCAAAAACGTCGACACCATCACAATACAAAGACCTGCATATGCCATTCCGGAATTCTCCATCACCATTACTGACGGAGAGGAAGAATATACCGTCAACCAGCTCGATGTTGCCGCTCTCGACTTCACTTCAGCCAGTCGCACAAGCAAAACCGTAACGACTTATTTCAAGGGTTTCAGCCTTGCCGATATTTTTGCGAGCAACGGCATTTCCACAACGGGAATAGCCTCAATAAATATTCATGATGCCGATGATACCGAGGATACTACAGATGTGTTGACTACGGAGAACCTCGAGGACAGTATACTTGCCGTCGTTTCAAGCGCCACAGAAAACGGAACTTTCAGCTTGCTTGACAGCGAGGATGGACCGGTGCGCTCAATATGCAACAATCCTCCTTCGGATTTCAAGGCAATGAAGAAGGTTGCACGCATCAAAATCATCAGAGCCGTATAAAAAATTTTCATGACTAAAAAAAGGTTTTTGAATTCTTATAAGGTCTATGACCTGATAATTATAGCTATGTTCGGCGCGCTGGGCATGGCTTTCAAGACCATTGCAGGAATACTTGTGCGAATGATTACCGGACCGATGGGCATCCCCGGCGGCGCCTTGGCAGGCGGTCTATATATGCTGTGGATGCCTCTCGGACTTGCAATAACAGGAAAGAAGGGTACGGCTTTTCTCATCTCTTTGGTGCAAGTTGTTGTGCTGTTGATTTCCGGCGCACCGGGCAGTCACGGTATCTGGACTTTTGCCACTTATCTCCCTCCTGCCGTTGCCGTCGAAGTGGTATTCCTCATAAAAGGCAAAGAACATAACATATTGCATTTTATTTTTGCCGTAATACTCGCCAACATTATCGGAACATTTGGAAGCAACTTAGTCTTCTTCAGGATTTCTGCGTTGCCGTTGATATTTACACTGGTGGCGGCGGCTTTCTCCGGCGCGCTGGGCGGTGTGGTGGCATACTTTACTTTTCAAAAAATCGAAAAAACAGGGCTGCTAAAAAAGGTTGCCAAACCTTTTGACAAACAGTCAAAAATACAAAGCATTAGTGAGAAAGATGAAAAAGATTAAACTGATATTTATTATTTCTATTTTGGTGTTGGCTCTCTTTGCTTGCAAAAAGACACAGGAGCAGGCGCCGCAAAGCATAAACATGCTCTTTACCGGCGATGTGTCGGGCGCAGGTCAAAGCATTGACATTAGCGGCATCGAAAAGTCTTCGTTTATTTATCAAAAAGACGGCGAAGAGAACACCGCAGAGGGATACAAGCTTGACAAGATCGTCGACCGCCTCGATGTTTTGGACGCTCAAAGTTGGCTTATGATAACCGCCGCCGACAGTACTACGGCGCGAATAAATATCGAGAACGCTGACTTATGCTATGTCATATTTGAGGAAAACAAATTTAATATCAAGGCTCCGCAGCTACCGCCTGTTGTCGGAATAAAAGACATTGCCGAGATCACCGTAGTGGCAAAGAATGAAACAGAAATAGGCGTCAAGGTTATCACACAAGACACCCAAGAGGTGAGGAGTCTCGGACAGATAAGAATGTCATTTTTCGAGCAAACAGCCGAAAATAAAAAGAACGACATACCTGCATATAAGCATATGTTGAAAGCCGAGACGAAAATATCGGATATAACAGATGAACATATGAACCTACTATATTTTGACAACTTCGATATAATAAAATCGGAACAGGATGCAGGCAAGCTGATTTGGCAAAGCGGAGCATTAGGTTATCAATTGTCCGAAAAAAAGTATTTTGGCTTGAATGGATTAGTTTCGGGTACCGAAAACATAATATATGATGCCTATAATGACATGAAAAGCGCAATTGACAGCGACAAAAAGGTCATGTATATTTTGCCCGACGGACTGTCGCTTGAACAGGTCAAACATTTTCAGGAATTGACACTTTTTAAGCAAGGCTACAGCGTTGCCGCCTCGGTCAATCCCGCAATCTCCAATGTAGCGCTGGCTTCGATTGTTACGGGGGCGTCACCCTATCATACCGAGATAACCAAAAGAGGAATAAAAAAACCTGCCAAAGATGATATATTCTCATATGCGCAATCGAAGGAAAAAAGCATTCGATATATTGAAGGCAGCGGCAATCTTATTTTGACAAGCGTTCAGCCTGTTTTGAATTCTCCCGACACTGACGGTTACACAGATGCCCGAGTCTATGATGACGCCATGCAGGCAGTTTCCGATGGTGTGGACTTCATTTTTGTGCATTTTCATGGCATTGACGACGCAAATCACGATTTCTCGCCGTTGAGCATTGAAGCTAAAGACAAGATACTTGAAATAGAAAATTATATCGTGAACCTGACAGAAGGTTTTGACGGTACGGTAATAATCGTACCCGACCACGGCGCAGTCACCGTGACAAACGGTGAAAAGACCGAGGGCAAACACGGCATGTTCGCTCCGCAAGATATGTTTGTGCCGTACTATGTATTGAATTCGGAGAACACATGAAAAAACCGCTAAGCAAACAAGCATTGACAGCAATAATAATTATCGCCGTGTTGACGATAGCATTCGGCGCGTTGTTGACGGTCTATCTCATAAAAAACCGAGACAACAGAGAGATATACCAAGAGCAGAAAATAAGAATTCTTGTTGGCGAGCAGCTTCTCGGAGAATACACCTTTGAAGAATTGTCGGAGCTTGCCGCAGAAAAGAATTTTAGCGCCGTTTATAAACCCAGCGGCAAGAAGGCAATATCCCGACAGTACAGCGGTATCGAGCTTCGAGAGTTGTTTGCGGCGTTGTCCATTGATCTCATGGACAAACAAGACGTGCGGTTCACTGCCTCCGACGGCAAACAACAGATATACAGAGTGCAAGACGTGTTAGCAGAAAACAATGTATTTGTTGCACGCAAGGTGGAGGGCGAATATTTTAATTCCGGCATAGACGCGCTTGCCTATACAAAACCGCAGGAGGACGGCGGTCCTTATGTGGTCATAAGAGCAAAGGACACAGTCAGCCAATACCGAGTGAAACTGTTGGTGGAAATATGTGTGATATAACCGTAGCGGTAAAGAATCTTTCTATCGGCTTCGGCGAAAGAAAGCTTTTTGATGAATTGAATTTTTGTATCGCAAAAAATAGTATTACAGGCATAAAGGGAAAAAACGGCGTCGGGAAAACGACATTGTGCCTTGCTCTTGCGGGAATAGAAACACAAGCGCAAATTTGCGGCGATATTTTTTATGGTGACAAAGAGGTCAAGGAACTTTCGATAGCCGAGCGCGCCCAAAAGGTCGGCATAATTTTTCAATCACCCGATAGCCGCCTATTTTCGCCTACGGTAGAAGACGAAATAGCCTTCGCTCCGGAAAATCTCCGCCTTTCAAGACAAGAAATAAACAGCAGAATAGAGTTCGCGCTGACGCTTTGCGGCATAAATCACCTGCGCTCAAGCTATACAAACAAGCTTTCGGGCGGCGAAAAACAGCTTGTTGCCATAGCCTCTGTGCTGTCGATGAAACCGGAACTTGTCATTGCCGACGAGGTATTCTCTTCTTTGGATGCCTCGGGCAGACAGCGCATAAGAGGGGCGCTGAAAGAATATGAAACGTTCGGAAGCGTACTGTTGGTATCTCACACAAAAGAAGAATTGGCGATTTGCAGTCAGGTTTTGGAGCTGGGAAACATATGAAGATTGAACTGAAAAAAGTGAATTTTGGGTATAACAAAAATCCGTTAATCGTCGATTTCGAGTATGTTTTTGAAGACAAAAAATGCTATCTTTTGAAGGGCAAAAACGGTAGCGGAAAAACGACATTGACAAAGCTGATTCTTGGACTTCTGGCACCCAAAAGCGGCGAAATAGTTATCAACAATCAAAATATAAAGAAAATGATAGTAGCCGATATCTCAAAGGATATAGGCTATCTTTTTCAGAATGCAGAACTGCAACTGTTTGCGCCGACGGTGTGGGAAGAGTTGAGTTTTCCCTACGAAATTAACAAGACTTTTAACGAAAAAATAAAAGAAAAAATAGAAAACACATTGGCGCAATTCGGACTTTCCGATTTGAAAAATTCCTTTCCTCTGTTGCTTAGCGGCGGCGAAAAACAGCGGTTGGCTCTGGCGACTATATTTGTTCGGGACATAAAGTTTCTTATCTTGGATGAACCGTCGTCGTCGATTGATTTTGACGGCAAACAGTACCTTGCATCGCTTATACGACAGTTTGTCGAAGAGGGCGGCGGCGTCCTTGTTATCAGCCATGACGAGGAATTTACGGCGATGCTGGACGCTCCCGAAATACTGTCGATTGGGGAGGCACAATGAGAAGCGACCCCAGAACAAAAATACTGCTGATAGTCTGTTTGACAACGCTTGCCGTCATCGCCATAGATATTGTGTATTTGGCAATTGTTTTTTGCGCCGCGCTTGCCGTCTGTTTATTTTTAAAAACAAATTTGATTGCCGCGCTGAAAAAAATGCGCTATCTTGTTTCCTTGATAGTTTTCATTTCGTTTGTTCAAAGCCTTACCGTCAAAGGTGGAATACCGCTTGTATACATAAAGAATGTCGTATTTGTGTCGACAAAAGGACTGCTCTTCGGCGGCGAGTTTGCGCTCCGAATGAGTGTTGTCATCTTCTCCGCCTTGATTGCCGCATCCTCGGACAGCCGAGAGATGATTGACGGTCTGATAAAAATGAAAGTGCCATACGAAATAGCTTTTATGGCGAGTATAACCTTGAGATTTTTGCCACTATTACGCGATGAGTTCGTAAACCGATTGAATGCCTTGAAACTGCGCGGTTTTAACTTGAAAAGGGCTTCGCTGATGAAAAAGCTCAAGATATATTCTTATCTTTTGACGCCAACCGTCTCCGGTAGCATCATAAGAAGCCGTGAACTTGCCGAATCCATAGAAACGAGGGGCTTTCGCGCCTACAGCTCACGCACTGCGCTGAGAGAGTTGAGGTTGAAAACGGCAGATTATTTTGTTATAATATTCACGCTGGTCTGTTCCATCGGCTTTGCCGTAACTATGTTTTTGAAAGGAGCTATATTATGAAAGTATTTACTGTGTTGGGCTTGTCAAAGAGCGGCAAGACGACGACGATTGAACGGCTTATTGCCGAATTGAAAAACAGGGGCTACTCCGTTGGCACCGTAAAAGACATTCATTTTGAGGCGTTTGAAATGGATACCGAAGGCAAAAACACTTGGCGTCACCGCCAAGCAGGAGCCGATACCGTAACGGCGAGAGGGCTGAAAGAAACGGATATTCTCTACAAAGGCAAGTTGCCGATATACGAAATTCTTGCTCATTACAAAGAAGATTTTGTAATACTAGAGGGTGTAAGAGACGCCGTTGCGCCTCAGCTTGCCACTTGCGCCGAAGACGAGTTTCCGGAGATTTCACCGCTGACGATAGCTGTCACCGGACGCTTTGCCAACAACCATAGCGGAAATTATGAGGGTTTGCCTGTAATAAACAGCCAAACACACACGGCGGCACTTGCCGATATCATCGAAAAAAAGGTTCCCGAACTTCTGTACGATATGGATGAAGAGTGCTGCGCGCTTTGCGGAAGCAATTGCCGAGACTTTTTAGCAAAAGTTCTGAAAGGTGAGAAAGACATCCTTGAATGCGTACTAAAGAAACCCAAAGTCGCCTTAACCGTAGACGGAATAAAAGTGCCAATTGTGCCGTTTGTTGAAAGAATTCTGCTCAATGCTGTAGTCGGTGTTGTGTCGGAACTGAAAGGCTACAAGAAGGATACGCCGATAAACATCGAAATAAAATGACAAGAATCATACAACAATTCAAAAGCAAAAAGAACAGTGTATATCTTGTTGAAGAGCAAGGACAGTTATTAATAAAAAAAGTATACTGCGATGGTCTTTCGTTCGACAACGAGCGCCGTGAACTGCCGTTGCTTGAAGGCTTGCGCGTGCCGCAAATAGTGCGCCAAGAAAAAAATACGCTCTATTTATCTTATATTGCAGGAAAACTGCTGCTTGACGAGTTTTTGGACAAGCCGATTGAGGAGATGCCACGGCTGGCAAACTGCCTTGCTGATTTTTTGTTGTCATATTTCAAACGTCGGGGAAAATGTCTTTCAGATCTGAATTTCAGGAATTTTGTAATCAATGATTTTTGCTACGGTATTGATTTTGAAGAGTCGTCACAAGGAGAATTGACGGAGTGCGCGGCGAAAGCTGCGGCTTTTTGTTTTCTTTATGATACGCAACCCGACAAAAAAACGGCTTTTTGCCGCTCGTTGTTCGGTCGCATGGGCGTCGTTGCATTTACTGCCGCGACCAAGGCTTATATCAAGATGTTGTGTGAAAGAAGGGGAATAGCCTTCGACGAAGAGGCTGTATCGGATTTTTTAGGCAGCATCAAGCGCATTTGAATTTTTTTCGTACCATCGAATAAGAGCATTTGCGGCGGAGATAACTGCATTTGAGGTATATGTGGCGCCTGTGACATAGACTATGTCGGTATCTTCCGACGGACGACTGCCGCCGACAAGTTCCGGACTTGTCGATATGTCAAGGTTTTTGAATTGCGAGAGGAAGTTTGAACTCAATGCTTTGGTGCCGATGTCTTCGGTTTCTTTTATGTTCAGCGCTTTTATGTCGGATATCTTGTAATCTTCAAGCAGTATCACCAGTTCGATTGCGCCGTTGTAACCGCCTTGCGTCAGCGTGTTCAGAACCAGTTTATTTTGTTTCTTGAAAAGTTTCTTTATTTGTGTGCCGCCGTTGTCGTTTTCTGTGTATGCCGATATGTCGACAGCGGAGTAGCCTTCGACATCGTCAACTTGTGAAATGATGTCGTTGTCATTTGTGACAGGCGGACTTTTGCAGGCGAAGAGCGCCGTTGAAAGCAAGCATAAAAATAACGCAAAAATAATAATTTTTCTTTTCACAATTATATTATATCATATCAAACAAGGAATATAAATATTTATTTATATATGATTTATAAAATAAAAATTATTATTTTTTAAGATATTATTAATTTAAGTATTGTATTATATAATTT
>CAYJBS010000064.1:0-8914 GCA_964368435.1 uncultured Christensenella sp.
TAAAGCACAAGATATAGTATGCTACAAAAGTTGTAACCACTACTGATAGTGGCTCCTAAGTGAAAGGTCGTGGGTTCGATTCCCGCCGGGAACGCCATAAAAACCGCCTTTCTCACGAAAACGGCGGTTTTTTGTTATTAACACCCTTATACATTGTTATACATTTCTTTATTATACTTAGAAAACTTAATTGT
Organism: uncultured Christensenella sp.; assembly: GCA_964368435.1. Classification (GTDB taxonomy): domain Bacteria; phylum Bacillota; class Clostridia; order Christensenellales; family DTU072; genus DTU072. Next base: position 195 of record CAYJBS010000064.1, read on the forward strand.
TTTTCCGCCATTTGTGCGGAGTTATCCCATGTCGTTCTTTAAATTGGCGGTGAAAGTAACTTTTATTTTCATAGCCGACTGCTGAAATTATATCATTTAAGTTCATATCCGTCGTTAGGAGCAGTTTTTCTGCGATAGTTAGGCGTTGTTCAAGTAGAAGGTCACGAAAATTATTTTCAAACAAGGCGGTTATTCGACGGCTAACATATTCCGCTGAAAACCCCAACTGATTTGATAATTCTCGTAAAGTTGCTGTCTTGTAGTTGTTGAAAATGTAAGATGTAATTTTGCGCTTGAAGGCTTCAGTTTTGGTTAAATTGTAGGAATCTCCGACAAGAGTTTCCTGATATAAGGATAGATAACTAAATAACAATGCCACTGCTTGCGGAAGAATTGGCAAGTCGGAACGATGATCCCCCGAAAGCGAATAAATAAGGTTATCCAAAAGGTTTCGAATGGGATAAACATCGCCTATAGCAAATTGAAGATATTCCGGTACGCCGTCCTGCTTATAGTTGTTTGAAATAAATTTCGCGAGGATGTCATCACTTTGCAGTCCTTTCCATACCGAGTTTAAAAAATTATCCGAAAGATAAAAGTTTATGCCGATATCCTCTCGTACAGCTTCATCAATCGAATGTTGAACATGTCTATTCATAAACAGAATGTCGCCTTTTTTAAGGACAACTGTGTTCCCATTTATTTGATGCGTTATTTGACCGTTATAAACGTACATAATTTCCATATAGTCGTGGCTGTGCATTGGAAACGCCGTAAATCTTGTATGCAAACGAATATCTATAGGCTTATTTTTTAACAGATAACACCCTTGTATTATAAAATCACGCGAGGTTGTGTAGTATGATTGCTTAATGCCGCATTTTGAGTCTAGAATTTCTTGCTCTTCTGCCGAGATTTCCGATAGTTTTTCTAAAAATGTATTGTCCATATGCCAAATTATACGCTATGTTATAATATATGTCAAATATTGATACTTATTATATCAAATAATAACCTTGTTTGCATTAGTTAGAAATGATATAATTTTTATTATATTATTCGTGAAAGATTGGAGCCGGCTTGAATGCTATTGGAGAATAAAAAGAATGAAAAGGTATTTAGCAATAGACATTGGGGCGAGTAGTGGCAGACACGTTATAGGGTGGGTTGAGAACGGAAAGGTTATGACCAAAGAGGTCTATCGTTTTGCGAACGGCGTTGAGGCAACTGATGACGGGCATCTGGTTTGGAACATTAATCGACTGTTTAACGAGATAAAAACAGGTATTAAAGTTGCATTTTCGCAATTTGCTGAAATAGAAAGCCTTGCCATAGACTCCTGGGGTGTTGACTACGTATTGATGAAAAACGAAGCTACAATACTTCCTTGTTATTCGTATCGCGACAGCAGGACGGACTTGTCGGTGTACCACGTACAGGGCGTTGTTGGAAACGAATACTTATACGAGAAAACCGGCATACAATTTCAACCATTTAATACCGTATATCAACTTGCAAATGATAAGGTTTGCGGTAGGCTGAAGGACGTTACCGATTTTCTGATGATACCCGAATACTTGAATTACAAGTTGACAGGCAAAAGAATAAAGGAATATACGAATGCCACGACTACGGGGTTTGTAAATGTTAAGACTAAACAATTTGATCAAGAAGTTATCTCTGCTCTTCACTTGCCTTATGAATTGTTTCCCACTCTCCACTTTGCAGGCGAAACCGTTGGGGAACTGCTTCCCGAAATCGTTTCCGAGGTTGGAGGAAATACAGTGGTTAAGTTATGCGCATCTCATGATACTGCAAGTGCCTTTGAAGCTGTCGATAACCAGCCGAATTCGATATTGATTTCAAGCGGAACCTGGTCACTCATAGGCACAAAACTATGCAAACCTTTAACAACGGACGAGGCACGAAAGGCTAATTTCACAAACGAAGGCGGTGTCGGCTATATCCGTTTCCTAAAGAACGTTACAGGAATGTGGATTAACGTCCAACTGCAAAAGGAATTTGACCGTGAGTTTCCGGAAATGCAACAAATAGCAACACACAGTACTTTTAAAGGTATTTACGACGTAAACAATAAAGTATTGGCTATGCCGTGCGAAAACTATAGCAGAAAAATCGTCGATTGGTTTAAGACGCGCGGAGAAGCCGTTCCCGAAACTGAAGCGGATTTATACCTTGCAACGTACAGGTCGTTGGCTTATGCCTATAAGAATGCTATCAGCGAGATAGAATGCCTGACGGCTAAACATTATGATACAGTTTATATCATAGGTGGAGGCGCAAAAAATTACGTTGTGAACGAGCTGACCGCAGAAATGACAAATAAGAAAGTAATTCCTATGCCGATAGAAGCTACGGCAATAGGCAATCTAAAAGTTCAGATGAGGTAAACGATGACAAGATACGAAGAAACAAAAAATCGTTATGCAAACATTGGGGTGGATACCGATAAAGCAATTTCAATATTGAGAAATATACCTATATCTTTGCACTGCTGGCAAGGCGATGACATCAGAGGGTTTGGAAAATCCGGCGGAGCCTCCGGTGGACTTGGCATAACGGGTGATTATTTTGGACGCGCGCGTAACTTTGAGGAATTGAAAAACGATTTGACATTTGCCTTTTCGTTTATTCCCGGCAAAAAGCGTCTTAATCTGCATTCCATTTATGCCGCAACCGATAAGCCTATTGCTCTTAACAAACTAACAATCAAGGAATTTGAACCTTGGCTCGATTGGGCGTTGCCTAAGGGAATCCATATAGATTTTAACCCCACGTTGTTTTCAAGCGATATGGTGAAAAACGGTTTAACGCTTTCCAGCCCCGATGATACAACGCGCAGGTTCTGGATTGAACACGTTAAGGCTTGCCGCGCTATTGCTGCAGAAATCGGAAAACGGCAAGGTTCGCCTTGCCTCAATAACATTTGGATTGCCGACGGGCTTAAAGACGTGCCTGCGGACAGACTTACCCCTAGACTTCGCTTAAAAGATAGCCTTGACCAAATATTTGCCGTGAAATACCCAAAGGAATACGTCGTTGACGCACTAGAAAGCAAGGTGTTTGGTATCGGGCTTGAAAGTTATACCGTTGGAAACAGCGAATTTTATTTGAACTACGCCGCCCAAAACGATATATGTTGCCTGTTGGATAACGGTCATTATCACCCCACTGAAACTGTTTCCGACAAAATACCATCGTTGCTTGCATTTTACAATAAGGTGGCGTTGCACGTTACACGAGGCGTCAGGTGGGATAGCGACCACGTTGTTTTGTTTGAGGATGAATTGAAAGAAATCGCCAAAGAAATAGTACGAAATAACGCCACCGACAGGGTGCTTATCGGGCTTGACTATTTCGATGCAAGTATAAACCGTATTTCCGCTTGGATAACTGGCGACCGTAATATGCACAAGGCTTTGCTTTTCGCTTTGCTTTTGCCTAACGACAAGATGAAACAGTTGCAGGACGATGCAGATTATACGAAACTCATGTATCTTAACGAGGAAATGAAAATGTTCCCATTCGGCGACGTGTGGGAAAAATATCTCGATGAATGCGGAGTCAAAAATGACTATTTTGACGAGGTTAAGAAGTACGAAACGGAGGTTTTATCAAAGCGATGAAAAACATTTTAGATGCTAATTTTTTGAAAGAGTTATGCGCAACGGCAAGCAATATGTACCGTCTTGGTTGGGATGAGCGCAACGGTGGCAATATTTCCGTTCTGCTTGACGATAATCAAGTGGAAGAGTATTTGAATACAAACCAAGTTATCCGAAGGATACCCACAAAATTCGACGCAAAAGCACTTGCCGGCAAATACTTTATCGTAACAGGTACCGGCAAGTATTTCAAAAATGTGGAAAGCGACCCGGAAACAAATCTCGGTATATTCCGTATTTCATCTGACGGCCGGTATGTAGAACTACTTTGGGGATATAGGGACGGCGGAAGGTTCACAAGTGAACTCCCCGCCCATCTTATGAGCCATATAGCCCGTTTGTCCGTCAATCCTAATAGCAGAGTTGTGATGCACTCACATCCGACTTATACTATAGCAATGAATACAATCTGCCCCATTGATGAGGATGATTTTGCGCATAAGCTTTGGCAGACAAATACTGAGGCTATAGTTGTATTTCCCGACGGCGTTGGCGTGTTGCCTTGGATGGTTTGCGGTACGAACGAAATTGGCGAGGCAACAGCAAACAAAATGAAAGAGTACCGCCTTGTCGTATGGACTAATCACGGCATATACGGCGCAGGAAACGACCTTGACGAAACTTTTGGATTGATTGAAACAGTCGAAAAGACTGCACAAATCTACATGCTAACCGAAGGACATAAACGCCTTAATGTTATTTCCGACAAGGAATTGCAAGCGATTGCGGATGCCTTTACCGTTACCCCCAAAAAAGGCATTTTGAAAGCCTAACGCAAACAGCAGGTTATTGTGAACTAACTCATTAAAAAAGGCTATTAGCAAACACGCAGCAGGAGTTTACCCTTCGACGTGTGACGCTGGCGGAAGAACCAATATGCGTTGGGGGCTTTGCGGTCCGTAAGTACAGCGCAAATATCAACGTGTATTCTTGTTTTCATTATGATTTATGCAGAATGAGTTCCCAAGAAATCAAGCAACATTGTCATAGCGGTATAGGCTTCTTCCAGGTCAAAATCTTTTTGGAATTCGTGTTTAAGCTTGTTATCTTTTGAAATAGGGAGATACGCCGTGACGTTGATATTTTTTTCTTCAAGTTTTTCTTTCATTTCTAAATTTTGAGGATAAAACGGGTCTTTATCTCCGCAAATGAGATATGTACTCGGATAATTATCCGTTACATTAACTATTGTATTAAGTTCCGCCACTCTATGATAATTTTCATATTTTTTCGTCCCCGTGAGCATCCACATAGCGTCGTTAAGAAAGGGAAACCCTGTTTCTCTTACCGTGAGCATATTATAAAAGCCGCAAAGCAATACTACGCCTTTTAATTGGCTTTTTGAAATCGCCGGCGTTATATCAAGTTTTGAACTTAATTCATCGTTGGTATAATAAGCGCCCATATAGCCTGAAAGATGTCCTCCGGCGCTATCGCCGCCGATAAAGATATTATTTATATCGATATTGTAATCGGTTGCGTTCTCAACAAGAAAACTTATTGCTTCGTTTGCTTGTACGGCTTGGGCAGGATAATGCTCGTCGGGAGCTAATACATAATTCACATTGGCTACAATATACCCTTCACTAGCTACCATTCTGCAATAAGGCTCCGCACCTATTTTGTCACCGGCGACATAGTAACCGCCGTGAAAATAAACAAAAAGCGGCAGGCTTTGCGTAGTATTCTTCGGTGAGATAATATCCATATATCCGTTGGGAAAAACAGAGTTATAAGAAACGTCCGCCACCTTCCCGGTGTTGCTTAATATGCTATCATAATCTCGCGGAACGGAAACATTTCGCGGTTTGCATACAACTCTTAATATAACAGTCTGCACATTATAGATGAAAGGCATAGTTAAAGCCGTTGAGGAAAAAACTGCAACAATACAAATTATTACCCAAACCCATACCCTTTTGTGAAAAGGCTTTTTTGTTTTTGATGTACACTGTTTCTTCATTTATAGCCCCAGCCCGAATGTGAAGATTTCGCTTCTTCCTATTTCTTTCTCCGACATATTGTCCAGAAGTTCAATGCATTTCTTGAAGGTTGCGATTTGTTCTTCCATAAGGTCATAATTTATTTTGTCAACATATCCGTCAGGAGCATTTGTGCATAAATAATCCGGTCCGGGGACAAGCGAAATTGTGGGAATACCGGCAATATACATTGGTTGTCCTTCACCGAAATATACGAGATTCTTGGGCTTCAGGGTCATTGTTTTAATGTTTTTTCTGCCCTCGGCAGCTTGTAGGTATACATCATTCAATTTCTTATTTGCTACAAATACCAATTCAGGGTCAATATCGGATACTTTTTCAAAGGTTTTATGATCTTCAGAATCTCGCCATTCGGTACAACCCAGATGCTCGATAGAAATACCGGCAACAGCGTTTGCGTTGCCGTCTTTTCCGTCCCAAAATTCTTTGTGCTTTTTTAGAAACTTGTTTGTCGCCTGGTTCATAGCAGAACCGAATTGCGGCAGTTGAAAATGCCCTGTTACAAATGAAAACACAAGCGTTCTGTTGCGGTTTTCTTTTGGAATTGAGCTGAAATGCTTAGCTAATGACAACAGAGCGATAGCGCCGTTTTCTTCAAAGGCGTTTGTTCCGTCTGTATGTGTGTTGATAAGAATTGTTTCTTTTGCGTTATTTCCTTCCAAAACGGCAAAAACCGTCTCTGAAGAAACGTTTTTTTCTATATTGGCTACAAGAGTAAGATTTGCAGTCGCCCCCTTTTTTTCGGCTTTAAGTATCATTTCTCCTTGACTTTCATTTACCCATAAAGCCGGACAATCCTTATAGCCTGTGATGAAAGGCAAATACTGATGCGCCGCGTTGTCGGCTGAACAGCCTGTCATTATACAAATAACGCCTTTTGCGCCCATAAGTTTTGCTCTTTTTAGCATAGGCGAAAAAACGAATGAACTTACAACAGGGCTGGCTAGCGTTTTCGGCGGAACATAGTCTACGGGAATGACGCTTCTTTTTTTGAAAATAAGCCCGACTCCCGCTTCAAATACCGACATTTTTACCACTGCTATTTTGTTATAAGAACCAAGAAATGAGCCTACGTTGTTCTTTCCGCAATAAATTAGTTTTCCGGAAACGCCCTCAGGCGGAGTACAGCCGCTGTATGGATAATATGTAGCGTCGGGGATTACGGTTTTTTCTTCGCCGTCATTCTCGATGGACAGTTCCCATTTCACAGGCTCCCAGCGTTTTTTCATAGGCAGCGTGTCTTTACGAACCTTGAGACCTATATTTTCCAGCTCATTTTTTATCAGCTCAATAAAGTCCTTATGGGCCTTGCTGCCTGTCAGTCGGGGTCCGCAATCGAGCATTTTTTGCTCAAGTTCCACAATCTTTTCTCTTTCAAAAAGGCTCATTCATTTTCTCCTTATCCCCAACATCCCTCATCTTCATAAACATATCATAGGTGACATTGAACTTATAACACAATTGTAATATTTTGTCAAATTAAATACATTTTGGGCTTGCCTCAAACTTAAGAACCTGCAGCATGATATTTCCTCGATATTGACATTAAAGCTAATCAGCCTCGGGAATCTAATCTAAGCACAGCATCATCTATGGTCGATAAAAAAATATATGCTGTTCCCGTTGTTGCTTTCATATATGAAGTCCTTGAGTGGTTTGCTTGTATATTTTGAAAAATCTCCGATAATAGCGATTTTTTTGCGGTAGTTGATGAACTTCTGCAAAATCTCGCCTGCAATTCCGGTGCTTAGGACAAAAAACTCCTCCGCCACGCATGACTTGTGTATGATAATCTTGTCGCAATCGGTTTCGTATTGTACAGACGCAATTATATCTAATGCCGATTGAGTATCCTTGAGCACGACCTCGTCGGAAACGATCAGCGCAATATCATTCCGGTTACCTAATGTTTTATAATCCATGTCATTCTCCCTAAAAAAATCAGATAATCTCATAACCTGCATCAGACAGCGCTTTTAATGCTTCATTTCGGAATGCTTTCCAACCGTCGTCTCGGAAAAGAGCGCTTTCCGGAACATTCTGCGTAATACAAACCAAAGAGTTTTCTTCGTCGGTTTTTCCGATGAAAAAGAACTCTTTGTTGAAATCAAATGATGAAAAATCACTCACCTTACATATCGAAAACTCGGAATCATTTTTTTTATCTTCATGTTCATCTTCCACATGCCAACTTCATAATATCCTGGTTACTCCGTCAGCTTATCTTTTCTCCCGTTCATTTTACCATTTTTAACAATAAGTGTAAATGGTTATCTCACCTACAAACTATTCTGATCGTTTATGTTTCCGAAATGTGTTCTCGATTATTGCGTAATGCGTTCAAGCAATCTATAAATTCTTTTTCTGTTAGGATAGATTTGGTTTTATCTTTCTTTCCTATGCTGTGTACGAGCTTTTTGCCTTTGGAATCTAGTAACGCTGCTTTGAAAACAGGATTTTGATCATATAAAGCTTTATATGCCCGTTTTATAAGCAGATCAAAGGTTGCTCCGTCGCGTTTCATTTTTGCGCCCTGCCAGAACACGTTGCCAGTAAGCTTCCATATAAATTTCCGTTTTCCCGCCGCCTTTGCTTCCAAACCGGATTTTTCGCATACCTTTCTTTGTTTATTTTTATTGCGAAACTTTAGCGACTGCAAAAAACCCTCCATGCTGCCACACATAACGCCGTCAAAAACAAAGGCGTTATGACAGAAATTTGACAATATGTTCGCCGGATATTCGCCCTTACTGAAAATATCGATTGTTGCCGTACTCATTGCATCATCTCCAATGCAAACTCATATACATCGTGAAGAGCGTTTTGATCAATGCCCTCTCCCAAATCCCCTAGCCGTATATTAGGTTTATTTTTTCCGTGAAAATCGCTTCCTCCGCTCATCATTAATCCGTTTTTCACAGCAATTTTTCTGTACTCTGCTTTTTGCTCGGCGCTATGTTTGCTATAGTATACCTCAATTGCGTCAAGACCCGAATGTTTTAGCTCGCTTGCCAGTACATCTATGTCGTTA
>CAYJBS010000065.1:0-8913 GCA_964368435.1 uncultured Christensenella sp.
CATAATGTTGTCAAAATCCGAATAGGCAAAATGTGTCGATAAGGATCAAATATTCATTCGACTTTTTTTTATCAGTTGCGCAGCCGCCTTGACTTCTTCTGCTCCGTTCAAGCCGATTCGGTTCATACCGCTGTCCAGTTTCAAGTCTATTCCGATATCGGGAAACTGTTCCGATATTTTTTTCAGCGTAGACATGTCGCCGACTACCGGACATAAATTAAAGGTGACGGCTTGACGCAGTTCTTCCGCGACAAATCCCGTCACCTTGATAGGTTTTTTTATGTTCAGCGCGCGCAGGGCTATGCCCTCTTCCGCTGTGTTTACTCCGAAGCAGTCTACATCTTCTTCAATATATTTGGTTAAAAGCATACCGTGATTGTACGCTTCCGCCTTTACCATCGCCGTAAGCTTTCTGCCGCCGATTGCAGCTCTCACCTTCCGTATGTTGTGCTTTATAGCAGAAATATCGGTATGTATGGTAAGTTTGATCCGACCTCCGAGTTATTTATAATATATTGCGGTCAATGAGGTCTATGCCATTATCCTTCAACACTTTTGCGACAAACTCGTTGTCGTCTACTTTTATGAGTATGATGGCTTTCTTTTCGGTAGGTCTGACAAAGGAGTACAAATAGCCGATATTTATGCTTTCTTTGGCAAGAATGTCAATGACTCTCTGCATTGCTCCGGGTTGGTCATCCACCTCAAAACCCACAAGATATGTTGAGGCGATGTTGAAGCCGCATTGTTTCAGCACCTTCGCCGCCTTTTCGTTGTCATCGGTTATGACTCTCAAAATGCCATAATCAGTGGTGTCGGCTATGGACATAGCTATCATATTGATATTGGCGCCGGCAAGGCACGCCGCGAACTCGTTTATTCTGCCTGCGCGATTTTCTAAAAATACTGCAATCTGGTTTACAAACATAAATCCTCCCGTTTGATTTTTATTGAATTCATTTTATAGCTTTCTGTTATCGGTTACTCTCTGCGCTTTGCCTTCGCTGCGCTTGATGCTTCCGCTTGAAACAAGTCTTATTTCCGCGCTGATTCCGATTGCGGAATTTATGTCGGCGGCAATACGCTTCTTCAGACTCTCGATTTTCTTGATTTCGTCGAACTCCACCGAATCGGCAAGCTCGATATCTATGCGCATTGTGTCAAGGTTGTTTATTCTGTCGACTGTGATGTGATATTGCAAAGCAATGTCCTTCTCTTTCAGCAGTACGCTTTCTATCTGTGACGGGAAGACGTTTACGCCGCGAATAATCAGCATATCGTCGCTTCTGCCTGCAATTCTGTTTATTCTCACGCCCGTCCTGCCGCATTGGCAAGGCGCGTTGTCAAGAACGGTGATATCACGTGTGCGATAGCGTATCAGCGGAATGCCCTCTTTTGTCAAAGTCGTGAAGACCAATTCGCCTTTTTGTCCATAAGGAAGGGGCTGAAGTGTATCCTCGGCTACAATTTCGGGATAAAAAATGTCATCTTGAATATGGCTTCCGCATTGGAACGCACATTCAATCGCCACACCCGGTCCGGAAATTTCGCTTAAACCGTAGATGTCGAATGCCTTTATTTTCAGTTTGTTTTCAATCTCTTTGCGCATCTCGTCGGTCCAAGGTTCGGCTCCGAATATGCCGAATTTTATGCTCATATCTTCGGGTTTTATGCCCAATTTTTCCATCTCTTCCGCCAAATAAACGGCATATGACGGAGTACAACAAAGAATGTCGGTTTCAAAATCTTTCAGCAGTTGCAGCTGTCTGCCTGTGTTTCCGCTTGAGACAGGCACAGCAACAGCGCCCAACTTCTCGGCGCCGTAGTGCATTCCCAAACCTCCCGTGAACAGTCCGTAGCCATAGGCGATATGTACGGTTGAGTCTTTGTCGCCGCCTGCGCTGACAATGGCTCTTGCGCAGCACTCTGCCCAATCCTCAATGTCTCTTTTTGTGTAGCCGACTACCGTAAGTTTGCCTGTCGTTCCGCTGGAGGCATGCAATCTTATGATTTGGCTTTTGGGCGCGGCAAACATGCCGAAAGGATAGTTGTCACGCAAATCTTGCTTTGTCGTAAAAGGCAGTTTACTTATGTCGTCAATGCTCTTGATATCCTCGGGACGCAGTCCTATGGCATCCATCTTGGCTCTGTAAGGCGCAACATTGTTGTATACCCTGCTGACAACCTCTATCAGTCTTTTGCTTTGTAGTTCCTTTTTTTTGTCAAGGGCAAGACATTCCATCTCTTGATTGTAATACTTCATATAATCTCCCTATTACATTTGGTAGCCTAGAAGCAAGGCTTTTTTATTAATTTCGAGAAATTTCTCTTTTACTGCCGACGACAGCGCCTGTTGCGTCTTTTTGTAAGACAATCCCAACGCTTTTGTCATGGCTCCTATCATAACGGTATTTACGGCTTTTTCGCTGCCTGCTTCAAGCGCTGCCGATTGCGCGTCTATTTTCATATATTTTTTGTTTTCTTTTTCAAGCGTTTCATAGACTTCGGTGGGATAACTCATCAAACCGATGATGACGGGCATGGGCAATATTTCTTGATCGTTTATGATGATCGTACCGCCCTCTTTCAAATAGTGTCTCCACCGCAATGCCTCAAGTTTTTCGAATGCCAAAACGATATCGGCTTCGCCTTCGGAGATTATTGGGGAAAAAATATTGTCGCCAATTCTGACATGCGTTACGACGCTGCCGCCACGCTGGCTCATGCCGTGAACTTCGGAGAGTTTGCACTCTTTATTGTCAAGTTGCGCAAGGTTTCCGAGGATTTTACTTGCGAGCAATGTTCCCTGTCCGCCGACGCCGACTATAAGTATATTCATATTCATTTTTTCTTAGTCCTCCTTGACGATGGCGCCGAACTTGCACAGCGATACGCACACTCCGCACGAGGTGCAAAGTCCGCGGTTTATTTTTATTTCGCCGTTTACATACTCTATCGCAGGGCAACCTATTTTCAGGCACGCCTTGCACTTTCTGCAATCCTTTGTGATTGTGTACGGCTTTTCGCCCTTGCGAGGCAACAAGATACACGGTTTCCGCGCAATAATTACGCTGACTTCATCACTCGAAGTTGCTACTTTCACGGCTTTTTCGACTGCCTCCATGTCGTAAGCGTTGACTACCTGCAAATGCTTGACGCCGCAAGCACTGACCAGCTGTTCGAGGTCGAGTTTGTATGTATCGACGCCGCTGATGGTTTTTCCTGTAGAGGGATTGTCTTGATGTCCCGTCATTGCCGTAATAGAGTTGTCGAGGATAATGACCGTCGATTTTCCTTTGTTGTAAACACTATTGATCAGTCCGGTAATACCGCTATGAATAAAGGTCGAATCGCCGATGACGCCGACAGTTTTCTTCGAATTGCCTTCCTTTGCCAAATCAAAACCGTGCGCCATACCCACGCTTGCGCCCATGCATACGCATGTATCGATAGCCGAAAGCGGCGCTGCGGCTCCAAGTGTATAGCAACCGATATCTCCCGTCACCGTCATTTTGAGTTTCGAAAGCACATAAAAAACGCTTCTATGCGGACATCCTGCGCACATGACCGGCGGACGCATAGGCAAAGTTGTATCGGCTTTGGGCGCCGTCGAGGAACCCAACTTGCTTTTCAAAAAAGCCGCGCTATATTCGCCTTGTTTGCCGAATATCTCCTTGCCGTGGCAAGCAATGCCGTTGGCTTTCAGCTGATTCTCAATAAATGGCTCCAACTCTTCAATGACAAGCAGTTCTTCGACATTTGCGGCGAACTCTTTGATTAAGTCCAGCGGTAGCGGATATACCATACCAAGTTTCAGCACCGACGCATCGGTAGCTTCTTTTACGTACTGATAAATACTGCCTGCGCAGACAATGCCGAGCTTTTTGTTGTTGTATTCTATTCTATTCAATTCAAGAGTGTTGGAGTCTTTTGCCAGCATCTCTTCTCTTTTTTCTACTTCTATATGCCTGCCCTTCGCCATGGCCGGCATCATAACATATTTCGAGGGATTTTTTGTGTAATCCTTCAGGGCGATATCTTTGCGCTCTCCAACTTCCACAAGTCCGCGGCTGTGCGCTATTCTTGTGGTCAGCCTAAGCATAACAGGTGTGTCGTATTTTTCCGAAAGTTCAAAAGCAAGCATTGTAAAGTCCTTTGCTTCCTGGCTGTCTGAAGGTTCAAGCATAGGCACATGCGCGCTTCTGGCATAAAATCTCGAATCTTGCTCGTTCTGTGAGCTGTGCATACCGGGATCGTCGGCAACTGCCAACACCAGTCCTGCGTTTACGCCGGTATAAGCCGCCGTAAAGAGAGGATCTGCCGCAACGTTTACGCCGACATGCTTCATGCAAGACATGGCTCTTGCGCCTGCCACTGCCGCGCCTAGCGACACTTCGAGGGCTACTTTCTCGTTGGGCGCCCATTCGGTATGAATATCGCCGAACTTTGCGCATTCTTCGGTTATTTCCGTAGACGGTGTGCCGGGATATGAGGATACCACACGTACCCCTGCTTCATATGCTCCACGCGCCACCGCTTGATTTGTCAACATAAGTGTTTTCATATTGTTTACCTCGTTATATTTTTCTCAGGTCATTTACTCTTTTGCTCTTGCCCTCGAATCTCTTCAAACTCAAAGGCTCTGCCAACTTGACTTTGGCGTCAATTTGCAAAATGGTTCTGAGGTTATGTTTTACTTTATCACGCAATGCCTCAAGATTCTTGTAATCGGTAAGCAGCGAACCGTCTGCAACTTCTACTTTGACTTCAAGTTGGTCCATATAATGCTCGTCGCGGGTGACGGTAATTTCGTACTGTCCGCCAACTTCGGGCATATCCATAAGCACGCTTTCAATCTGTGACGGGAAAACATTTACGCCGCGAATAATCAACATATCGTCGGTTCTGCCGCGCAGTCTCGCCATTCTTGTCGTCGTTCTGCCACATTTGCAGGGCGCATAATTGAAAGCGGTGATGTCCTTTGTGCGGTATCTTATGACAGGCATTCCCTCTTTTGTCAGCGTAGTCAGCACCAATTCGCCATACTCGCCTTCTACCACAGGTTCAAGCGTTTGGCAGTCCAAAAGTTCAGGATAAAAATGGTCCTCGTTTATGTGCATGCCGTCTTTCATAAGACATTCACCGCTGACTCCCGGTCCTATGATTTCGGACAGACCATAATTGTCTGTGGGAAAAACACCCAACCGTCTTTGTATCTCTTTATGCATCTCTACGCTTGATGCTTCCGAACCGAAAAAGCCCAACTTTAAATTAAAATCTTCCTTCTTGTAGCCGAGTTTTTCCATCATTTCGCCGATATATAGAGCATAAGACGGCGTAGCTACAAGCGCAGTGGCTTTCAAATCTTTCAACAACATTACTTGCCTTTCTGTGTTGCCGCTGCTTGCAGGAATGACTGCCGCGCCCAGTCTTTCAAAACCTTGGTGCATGCCCAGCGCGCCTGTAAAAAGCCCATAGCCGAAAGAAATCTGTACGATGTCCTTGCCGCTGCCGCCGCCTGCAACGATGAGTCTGGCGCAACAGTCTGCCCACATCTTCATATCTTTCTTTGTGTAAGCGACTACCGTAGGTTTTCCGCTGGTGCCGCTCGAAGCGTGAATTCTCAGCAGTTTGTTTGTGCTGACAGAAAGCAGTCCGTATGGATAGTTGTCCCGCAAATCGGATTTTATTGTAAAAGGTATGCGTCTGACATCGTCAAGTGTCTGTAGCGATGACGGCACAAAACCTGCCTCGTCGAATTTTTTCTTATAAAAAGGCACTGTATCATAAGCGTATTGCACGACTTTCTTTAGTCTTTCGAGTTGCAGAGCCTTCATATCTTCACGGCTCATCGTTTCGTGCTTGCGGTCAAAAATTTTCATTATTTCTCCTCATTCAGGCTCTTATAATAGTTTATCAGACAGCCCTTTTGTATTATTATTTTCTCCTCCGCGCCAAGCTTGTCCATAGTCAGTATAATAGGCAACACTTGACCGCCGCGAAAAATGTACGCTTTTGTTTTATAATCGTCAAAAATTGCATAAACATCGGGCATTATTATGATATCATCGACTTCCAGCGGTACGGAATTGTCGTACAACAGCGGAAGCATGCCCCAATTTATGAGGTTCGAGCGATAACGCTTCGTTGCATATTCTTTTGCGATGTTGGCTACTCCGCCCAATACTCTTTGGCAGGACGCCGCTTGTTCTCTTGCGCTGCCGTCACCCGGCTTGTTGGCAAAAATGACGCTGCCCGTGCCTACTTCGGCGGCATTTAGTCCGAGTTCTTTTATGGCGGCAAGATAATCATCGTCAAAATCGCCTTGCTGCGCCTTCTTCTCCAGTTCGTAAATGTCCTTTGCTTTTTGAACATAATCGGGTCTTTTTCTGCTCAATGTAAATTCCGCAAGCCGTAACGGATTGGAACGGTAAGACGAAGTTTCGCCCGAGGGTATGAGTTCGTCTGTTGTCGTCACGGCGTCGGTTATGATGGCGGCAACTTTCATAAGCAAATGCTTTTTCAATGAAGGCAATTTTGGCCAATCGGCTATATTCGGGCCGTACACAAGTTCTGCATTGCTGTCGGCTTTTTTGTAGCCGTCGTATACTCTGTTTTTGTAAATGCTGTCGTCAAAGACGAACGGCTTAATCTTATTGTTATAATCGATATCCAGCGCCGAGGTCAGCTCTCCGCCGTTCGCCGCCGTCGCCGCAATACTTCTTGCGTCCATAAGCGCAACGGAAGCAATCTGTCCCTCTCCGGGTTTTGAGCCTTCGCGGGATTCAAAATTTCTTGTAGTGTGCCGTATTGAAAAAGCGTTGTTGGCAGGCACGTCGCCTGCTCCAAAACACGGTCCGCAAAAAGCCGTCTTGACTGTTGCGCCGCTTTTCATAAGTTCGGCGGTTACGCCTTTTCTTGCCAAATCAATAGCCGTGGGCTGAGAGCCGGGATATACGCTCATCGACAGTCTGTTGCCTATCGACTGTCCTTTCAATATGCTTGCCGCCTCGACTATGTTGTCATAGGTTCCGCCGGCGCAACCGGCAATTATGGCTTGGTCGACAAAAATTTTGCCGTCCTTTATTTTGTTTGTCAAAACAAATTGACCTTTGTTTTTCAGCAGTTTGTTGCCCTCTTCCTCGCATTTTTTCAGCAGTTCATAGGGGTTTTGTTGCAGTTCTCTTATCGAATACACATTGCTTGGATGGAAGGGCAAAGCTATCATAGGCTCGATCTTCGACAAATCAACAGTGATCAAGCCGTCATAGTAGGCTACTTCGGCGCATTTCAGCTCGGTATATTCTTCGGGTCTGTTGTGCAAGGTAAGATAATCTTTTACTTTCGAATCGGTTTGCCAAATTGAACTTAGGCATGTCGTTTCCGTTGTCATGACGTCAATGCCGTTGCGGTACTCTACCGACAAATTTTTGATGCCTTTGCCGAAGAATTCCATAACCTTGTTCTTGACATAACCGTTTGAGAATACGGCTTTTATGATTGACAGCGCCACGTCCTGCGGACCGACGCCCTTTCTCGGCTTGCCCGAAAGTTCGACTCCGACAACTCCGGGATATGGTGTGTCATAGGTTCTGCCCAGCAACTGTTTTGCCAGTTCGCCGCCGCCCTCGCCTATCGCCATAGTTCCCAATGCGCCATAACGAGTATGCGAATCGGAACCGAGTATCATCTTGCCGCAGCCTGCCATTCTTTCGCGCATATAGCTGTGTATGACGCCTTGATGCGCCGGAACATATATGCCGCCGTATTTTTTTGCGGCGGAATAGCCGAAGCTATGGTCATCCTCGTTTATGGTGCCACCGACTGCGCAAAGACTGTTGTGACAGTTTGTCAGCACATATGGCAAGGGAAATTCTTTCAAACCGCTTGCTTTGGCGGTCTGTATAATGCCGACATATGTTATGTCGTGCGAAGCAAGCGCGTCAAATTTCAGCTTGAGTTGCCCGTCTTTTTCTGTAGGCAAAGTATTATGCTGCGAAAAAATAGAATAAGCTATCGTGCCTTTGTAGGCGGCAGCTTTTTGTTCCGACGAAAGAGCTCTTTCGCCAACTTTTTTGCCGTTATAAAAATACACGCCCTTTTTTGATAAGGTAATCATCAAACACTCCCTTTGTGTACAACGGATTCCGTCATAAATATAATAAATAATTAAAACAAATTATAACAGTATAAAGTCAAAAAGTAAAGTGAATTGCTTTTCAAACACGCCTATGCGCTGTTGAATTTCTGTTGCAACCAAAAAAGCCGTTAAGACTGTAACTTAACGGCTCTCTTGAAATTGTTGTATTCTGCTTATTTGCGGAATGAGGGTTTGCTTCCGAACTTGTTGCGTTGGGCTTTGTGGGCCTTTCTGCAGTCGGGGCAACGTGTAGGCTCGTTCGTGAAACCTTTTTCCTGATAGAAAGCTTGCTCGCCTTCTGAAAAAATGAAATCAGAACCGCAATCTTTACATACCATCGTTTTGTCTGCCATATTCAATCAATACCTCCTTTTTAGATTTGACTTTAGGATATTAGCATCAATTGACATTTTATGGAATAGAAGCAAACATCTTTACAGTACACATATATTATCACACAATAAAAAAATTGTCAAACATTTTTATTGATATGAATACAATGTTATTATTTCTTTTTTTAATAAAATTAATTCATCTTATTATTCATCGGATTATTTTAACATTATGCCAATATATGCAGTTTCTCTATGACAGTTTCTTCAACGCTTTGTCTGGCGGCAAGCTGAAAAACTTTGGGGTCGAACAGCTTTTCGTCCTCAAGCGCGCGGCGAACGCCGAGGGTGTACGCTTGGCGCAGTTCTGTTGCAAAATTTATTTTGGAGATGCCTGCCTTTATGCAGTCTTTTATTACGGTTTGCGAAAGCCCCGACGCG
>CAYJBS010000066.1:0-8886 GCA_964368435.1 uncultured Christensenella sp.
AAACGGTCCTGCCCAAAGAATAAAGACTTCATCAGATGGCAATATATTTTCGTCCGTAGAAAGAATGGCGCCGAACGGCATTACCATCAATTCAAACAACCGATACCCCTTGGCGCGCGCGGCGAAAAAATGACATGCTTCATGCAAAATAACCGCCAAAAAGCTTGCCGCCAGAGTATGCCACTTTCCTGCAAAAGCGAATACCACCGCCAGCAACAAGAACAAAGGATGCAGCTTGATTTTTTTCATACAATAGCATATGGCGACGATGATGATGATATGAATCTTGTTTTTTGTAGGGTTTGGGGTTCTTTGAGATTGTTTTTGGGAACCTATACTTCTCAATTTATAAGGATGAGATTTCTTCGCTCCGGTTGAAATGACAATATTCTTTTTTCATCCGCATAAAAAAACCGTGGCGCTTGTCCACGGTTCTGTTTTTGCATGAAGAATAAAAATGAAACTATATTTCTCTTATTTTCAGTACACCTTCTTGATTCAGCTTGTCTATATCAAGCGTACCGTTGGTATCAAGAATCAAATATCCCGGTCTGCCGTTGTCGGAGAATGCCGCATCGTAAGCCAAACCTGTCGATTCAATATACGCTTTTATGTTTTCGAGGACAGAAAATCCTGTTTTGAAAAGCACACAATATCTTTTGGCATAGGTTCTGGGTTTTTGGATGTGGGGGAAGTTTACGCTGTTCTTTATGTTGCCGTTCTCGATATAGTCTTTGAGTTCAATCGCCGCCATAGATGCGCAGTTGTCTTCAGCTTCTTCTGTCGATGCTCCCAGATGAGGAATGACTATGATGTTTTTCGTTTTGAGAGAATCCACCGTCGGGAAATCGACGACATATTTGTTTATTTTTCTTGAAACAAGCTCCTCTTTTACTGCGGCTATGTCGACAAGTTCGGCTCTGCTCATATTCAGCAAAATGACACCATCTTGCATCTTTGTGATGGCTTCGGCGTTTATCATCTTCTTGGTGCCTTCAGTCAGCGGCACATGCAGCGTGATGAAATGGCTTTGTTTGTACAATTCATCAAGTGACTCTGTTATGACGACATTGCTGTCAAGTTTCTCTTTGTTTTCCTTCGTGACATAGGGGTCGAAACCTATGACATTCATACCCAATGAAAGCGACATGTTGGCAACAAGCACTCCAATGGCGCCCAGTCCGATAATGCCTATCGTTTTTCCGGCAATCTCATTGCCTCCGAAGCTCGCCTTGCCTTTTTCGGTAACCTTGGGCACGTCTTGGTCGTCGGAAAGCGTGTTGACCCAAGTCGTGCCGCCGATAATATCTCTCGATGCTATCAGCATGCCGCACAGCACAAGTTCTTTGACTGCGTTGGCATTTGCGCCCGGGGTGTTGAAGACCACGACACCTGCGTCGGTCATGCGAGGAATGGGTATATTATTGACGCCCGCGCCGGCTCTTGCCACCGCAAGCAGTTTGTCTTTTATGACATATTCAGCCATATTGAAGCTACGCAAAATTATGGCATCGGGATTGTCGCAATCGTCGGAAAAATTGTATTTGTCGTCAAATATGTTATATATGTTGTTGCATATCTTGTTCAGCCGTAAAATCTCGTACATATATCCCCCTATTTGTTCTTTTGCTCAAAGTCTTTCATGAAGTCGATAAGCGCCTTTACGCCCTCAACAGGCATAGCGTTGTATATGCTGGCTCTCATGCCGCCGACAAGTCTGTGTCCTTTCAAGGAAACAAAACCGTTCTTTGCCGCTTCTTTTATGAATTTCGCATCCAGCTCTTCGCTGCCTGTAACAAACGGCACATTCATAAGTGAACGGTCGGCTTTGGCTACGGGATTGGAGAAAAGCGGGGAATTGTCGATAAAGTCATACAGTAGTCCTGCTTTGTATTCGTTTATTTCCTGAATGGCTTTTATGCCGCCCAACTTCTTCAACCAACGGAAAGTAAGCATAGCCATATAGATTGAGAAGCACGGAGGAGTGTTATAAAGGCTGTTGTCAGACGCCTGCGTCGAATACTTCAGCATGGTCGGGCAAATAGCCATAGGATTGTTTATGAGGTCTTTTTTGACGATAACAACAGTCAGTCCTGCGGGAGCAATGTTCTTTTGCGCTCCGGCATAAATAAGTCCGAACTTATTTACATCGACGACTTCCGAAAGAATGTTGCTACTCATATCGGCGACTAAGGTAGCGTCTGTTTTCGGCAACTTGGTATATCTTGCGCCAAAAATCGTGTTGTTTGTGGTGATGTGTACATAGTCGATGTCGTCACGGAATTTAATGGCGTCGACATCGGGAATATAGCTGAAATTCTTGTCTTGTGAGGATGCCGCAAGAGCTATGTCACCGAATTTCTTGGCTTCTTGATATGCCTTTTTTGCAAAGTTGCCTGTTACGACATAGTCGGCTTTGCCTTTCTTCAATAAATTCAGAGGAACGGCTTCGAACTGCATTGAGGCTCCGCCCTGCACAAAAAGCACATGATAGTCCTCGCTTATTCCCATAAGCTCGCGTAATAGCGATATGGCTTCGCAATGAATCTCGTCATACACCTTGCTGCGGTGGCTCATCTCTGTGACGGACATTCCGCTGTTGTTGTAGTTGATAAAATCCTTTTGCGCGGATAACAGCACTTCTTCGGGTAATGTGGACGGTCCCGCTGAAAAATTGTACACCTTCATTATGGTTTCTCCTTGGAATTTCATTAATATGACATAATTATACTCTCGGCAATTTTATAAGTAAAGTAAATATTGACCATACAAAAGAGTAAAAAAAAGATGTAACCGATGTTTTTTGGTTTTATTTGAACTACGGCTAAAAGAAAAGCCGAAAATGTTGTTCTCGGCTTTTTCAGCTTTTTGTTGGATGAGATCTTGCCTCCCTCGTCGCACGCCTACGGCTATCGCTTCTCACGAGCTTTGGCTACGGACAGCGACACAGCGCTGTCCGCTTAACGCGTCGCTCCACTTCGGTCGGGATGACATATTGAAGGTGATTATTCTTCTTTGCCCTCTTCCTTCGGCTCCTCTGTTATAGGCTCCTCTGTTATAGGCTCTTCAGTTGTTGGCTCCTCTGTTATAGGCTCCTCTGTTATAGGCTCTTCAGCTGTTGGTTCATCTGGTTTGGGTTCGTCACTCGGAAGTTCTTTTCCCATTTTCAGTGCCGATTTTTTCTTGAGCTTCAGCAGAACTATCACACCGATTGCTATGCCTGCTGCGCCGACTACCGAACCGACTACGACAAGCGTAATTTCGATAGCGTTGAGTTTGTTTGTTTTTATTTCGAGGATTTCTCCGCTTGCTACGTCATATTCATAGCCCTGATAATAAAGGTCTTTGCCGTCATAAACAAGCTTGCCAAAGGTGGGATTGCGCAGAGCCGGATCATGCAACTTTTCGCCGTTGAATACGGGGATATTCTCTTGTGCTTGGTACTTATAGAATTTGTTGCCCAGCGTGCCGAGATTTACATAAAGCGTACCCTTCTTGCCGATCTTGTATCTGCCGTTGTTTGCAAATACAACCTTGTTTCCTTCGCCGTCAAGATAATAGGTTTCGCTATAGGTGTGGTCATGTCCCGAAAGCACAAGGTGAACATCGTTCTCTTCAAAAACGGGGCTAAGCTGTTCTCTCATGCCGACGATCTCGGTATCAAAGGTGTGCGAGCCTGCGCTATAAAGACTCTTGTGCATTATGATAACTTTATGCTCTTTCTGTGTGTCTTCAAGATCGGCCTTCAGCCAATCGAATTGCGCATTGCTCAATTTGTTCTCTTCTATGTCGTTGGTGTTGAGTACAATAAAATGAACTCCCGAATAGTCGAAGGAATAATAAGCTCCGCTCTTGGTGTCCTGCTGTGGCAATGCAAAATTATAGTGCATCAGCAAATAATTATATTCGTTTGTGACGACTGTGTCGCTTGAAGCCTCATAGTCCTCGTCCATTTCAAAATAATACGACTCGTGGTTGCCGTTGGTTACCACCTGCGTGGTGTTGCCCCAGTATCCCGAAAGGGTATTCAAAAAATAATCAAATTGCGTAACGTTCCTTGCATTATCGACGGTATCACCGCCGTTTATGACAAAGTCATAGCCGTTTTTGAACACGCTGTCGGCTTTTGCCAATATCGGCGCAATGTTTTCGTATACTCCGTTGGTGAAGCCCTGAAGATCGGACAGTAGCAGCACCTCGAAGGCTCCGCTCGACGGCGCCGTCTTGAATGAATATACAGGTGAGAAATAACCGTACTCCGATGAGCCTACTCTGTACCAATACTCGGTGCCGGCGGCAAGTCCCGTCACTTCGACAGTATGTCTTGCCGCTTCGGTATAACCAAGCTGAGCAAAAAGTCCAATGTCGATTAGTCCTACGGTATAACCGTATATGTTTGTGTTTCCGCTCTTTGTCACGGCTTTGGCGGCATCAAAAGCGCCGTCTGATTTTTTCATATATTGTACGACGCTGTCACTGATACGCATATCGGTGAACCAGTTGAAGTTCTTTGTTGTCGAAGTGTCTTCTCCGAAAGCAACCGTCAATTTGCTGGGTAATTTGCCGTTTTGTATCGTCGGCACATCTGCTCTGGGAACAGAGGTGTATGTATATTCGTCAGAGGCGGAAAGTTTTATTAGTTGGCTTTCTGCTCCACCATCGGGCGTGGAATCGACGGCAAGCGATACAAGAATGTTCGCCACCAATTCGCCCAAACCGGTATATAATGAAGGTGTCAAGAAGTCCTCGATTGTAGAGTCAAGGAAGTCCATAACATCGCCTTCAATGGCAAAATCTATGCCGAAAGTTGCTGACAAATCAGAGGAAAGGAATCTTGTAACTACTTTGCTAAGCAAAATATTGGTTATTTCAAGAGGATCATCGGTAGTGTTGAAGCCCAACATAGGACCGATAACCGATTTGAATAGACGGGCAAGATCAACGTCCTTTGAAAGATCGAGAGGCATATTCATAATGCCCTCAACTAAGAAGTACAAGCCCTTTTCTTCATCGAGAAGTACATCAAAAAGTTCTTTTACGAAGCCGCCGCTCCTGGCATACTCAATACCCTGCTGAATGTTCGAGGGAAGGTCGGCAAATGTCGGGGCGTCGCTGCCTTTTATGCTGTAATAATAACAAGTCATAACGAGGTCAAAAGTAGTTGTGTTCGGCGCAACCTCAATGTTTATTGCTCTGTAAACAAGCTCTTCTACAAACCCGAAAAGTTTATGTTCTTTCAAAAGTTCGTTGTCGCCCGAATATGTATAATCGGTGAGTATCTTTTTTTCGATTTCGTCAACAAGATTGAGAACCAGCGTATCAATATCTTCGCTAACGCTACTCAACCAGTCGGGCAAAACGCCCCCTACCATCTCTCCCAGACCTGAAAGTATCGAAGGGTTCAAATATGCTTTTATGGTGTTGTCGGTAATGTTGTCATATATTCTGCGCCTTGCGTATGCAGAGTAATCTGTGATTTTTTTGTCGGTAATGAACTCTTGAACTTTGTTGGTGATTATGTATTCTTGTGGCATATATCCGCCGTCGATTGCGGCGCTGATGTCCAGCTCCGTCAAATAATCGCTCCAAACGCTGAAGTTTTGTACCTTTGTTTCGCCAAGAGTGCCGCTCTTTATGGTGGCATATCTCACATTGGAACTGGTCGAAAGGTTCGCCGAGCCTTCAATATCGGTGATTTGGTTGTTGTTGAAAGAAATATGATGCGCAATATCGTTTGCATGCCCATGTCCTGTGAATACATATCTCATGCCATAGTCGGCAAGGAAGTCTGCGCTGTTTATGTGATCCGTCACGATGAAACCTGTCATTAGCTCTTTTTGCAATGTAAGATGCTCAACAATCGAATGGTGCGCAATGCCTACAGCATAGTCGGTATGCGCTTTCTTTGCGGTGAGGAAAGCCTGAGTGGCTTTTGTCAGCGTTCCGCCAAGTACGTGACCTTCAACAGAGTTGGAGATAGGCACATCAAGTCCGATGATAGTTTCGCCTGTCGCCGTTTTAGCTATATATGTGATTTCTCCGGGGGCGTAGTCGGAATTTGTTTCATTGCTCTTATATTGGTATTCTATTTGGGTAAAGCCGGCGGTAGTCGAATTGACAAATGCGTATGCGGGGGTATCTCCGTTATATTCGCTTGTCGAATAAAAAGCCGCGGCATCTTCATTGCTGAGGTCAGGATAGCCGAGAGATGAATAAATCTTCGTAATGTCTTTTCTGCTGACGTTTTGGGTATATTCTTTTGTTCCGGTCGAGAAATCAAAGACCTCTTCGTTGTACAAATCATGATTTCCCATAGCAACGAAAACTTGGAAATGCGGCTTTGTCTGCCTGATTTCGTTCTGTAAAGCGCGCAGCCCGTTTGCAACGTCGATATGAGCTTGTCTTTCGCCGTCTTGGGCTATGTCGCCCGATACAACAAGATAATCGGGCTTTTGTTCTTTTATGCCCTCAACAGCTGCAAAAAAAGCAAGCTCGGCCTCTAACCACATTTTTGTGGAGGTCTTTTGGACATGCTTCTTGAATTCGGCGCCGTAATCGCTGTCGCAATAGCGCAAGGGATAATAATGAGTGTCTGTTATATGCGCAATGACGACTGAATCTTCCCATACGGGTTCGTCAGCAGCCTGCGCTTTTGCTTCCATAGTCAAAAGTCCTGCCGTCGTACAAAAGACGAGGAGCAGAACTATAATAAGAAGCATAATTTTGTTGCGGTTGATTATTTTCAGCATTGATACCTCCGAAGTGTAATTTAGATAAAAAATTTCTTATGAATTAAAAGTGTAAAAAGATATGCTTTTCAGCGCGCCTGCCAAATTTTTGTCTGTAGTGAAAATCAAAGTGGCTTTGTCGGTGTTCTGGGTATGAAACAAGTCGAGAAGACGGCGTTTGTCCTCGCTTGTCATATCCTCTTCCGGCTCATACATAAGAGTAAGTGGCAATTCCATTGAAAGACAAGCGGCAATCGCCAGCTTTCTTCTGGTCAACTCGTCTAGCTTTGAGATTTTTTGGGCGGCTATTTTTGCGTCGAGTTCAAAAGCTTTGAGCATAAACATCAGCTTTTCTTCGGACAGTCCTGCCGATTTATATTCGCTGCGAACACTCTTCGAGGAGCGCGCATATCTGTCAAGCGTGTCGCCCAGAGAGTTTATGGTGTGTTTTATTTTTTCTCTGTATTCGGTGCGGAGCATTGCGGCATTGCTTTCGCCTTCTATTCTGACATCTCCACCGCTTACGTGTAGGTTGCTTGGGAGAGTGCGCATAATCGCCGAAACGATATTAAAAAGCACCCTTTCCGAATCGGAATATACCGCAGTGATGCCCTTTCGTTTGACATCGAAGCTGATATTTTTCAGTTCCGGACTGCCTGTCTCCTTGTCTGTCAATGTCAGAAATTTGACTTCAAGGATATTTCGAACGTCGTATCTTTCCATTTTTGTCTTGACAGGCTCTAATGAACTTTGTTCTACGACACCTTCTGTTGTGATTACGGGAACAGCCGGTGTCTTGCCCAGTTGTTTGTATTCCTCTTTTGCCTGATCTTTCAAGGCTGCAGTCGTCTGCTTTTCGGCTTCGAGTTTTTCGTCAAGCGCCGCCAGCGCCATCTCTAACTGCTGCCGTTCTTCTATGTGTATTTGCGATTTTTCTTCGTATAATTCGAGTTTCTTGGTTTCTTTCTCGTAAAAATCCTTCTCGAGATTTGTTTTTTGCAGTTCCAACTCCAATTCAAGCAACTTGTTTTCGTAGCTAAGATTGTTCTGCTGTTTCAATAGTTCCAGTTCTTCAAGCTTTGCGTTGGTCTGCTCTTCGAGATATTCGGCTCTTCTTTTGTATTCCTTTTCTTGGGCGTCAAGCAAGGCTTTGAAACGGAGATTTGCCGTCTCAAGTCTCTGCCTCTGCGCTTCAAGTTCATTTTTGAGAGCTGCTGCGGCTTTTGCCGCGCGTCTGTTCTCTGCTTTTGTCAATGGCAGGTCAATGTCTCTTGTCCACCAAAGTGGTATTTCGTCGGTTTCTTTCGGAGCGGCGGAAAAATCTTGCGGTGAAGGTATGTAACTTAGTCTGTCTAATAAAAATTCCGGTACTTTGTAATCGGTCTTTTCTGTTTGAACCATCTTTATGTCTTTGTTTACCGGATTCATTTGCTCACTCCTTAAAATACTCTATATAATAATATCACGCACAATTCAATATTGTCAATACATGTTCGGCATTACCGAAGCGAAAAATAATTTGTAAATCTTTGTTCGATGCTCATTTCTCTAAGTAGACAAAAAAAAACGGCAACTCGTTCTAAAACGAGCTGCCGCCCCTTCGCTATAGCTATTTACTATACGAAAAACTCCAAGATGCCGTATCAACGGGGATAACAAACCCGCTTTCGCAGGTGGGTAGACTGTTGTACCATTTGCCTTCCCCTGACTATACTGATATAGGGGGCATGACAGCCGCGTATTTCAAACTCCGTCTTCCCTTTTTTTTGTTTAGGGTTAAATATCAACCCGCCTCCACGCACACCTCAGATTAATTATAGTTTAGCATACACAGCGTTGGTTTTCAATAGGAAAATTATGCTACATAATTGAGATTATTGCACTATTTTTTTGACTTTATAACATAACTGAAGTATAATGATGAAAATTTGGTCATGAGGGAAGTTATGAAACTGACAAAATCACAATTTATCACCATAAATGCGCTATTATTCGCAATAGTGCTGTTGTTCGTAATTTTCCCGTTGGCTATCGGCACGGTACAGTTGGCTTTTATTCCGCTTGTCGCCATCATCATTTCGGCGCAGTTCATCGGTTTGAAAAACGGAATCATTACCGGATTGTTCTTCGGACTGGTTTCAATGACCATAGCTTATGT
>CAYJBS010000067.1:0-7128 GCA_964368435.1 uncultured Christensenella sp.
GCTTGCCCCAAGGCGTAACCGGTCCGGGCATACCTATCGGGCTCTTGCCCTCACCGCCGCCGTGCGGGTGATCGCAGGGATTCATTACGACGCCTCTGACCGTGGGTCTGATTCCCAAGTGTCTTTTGCGACCTGCCTTTCCGAGGCTGATTATTTCGTGTTCGATGTTTCCTACCTGACCGATAGTGGCCTTGCAGGCAAGCGGTACATATCTCATCTCACCCGAGGGCATTCTAAGGGTGGCTTTCTTGCCTTCTTTCGCCATAAGCTGAGCCGAAGTACCGGCGCTTCTTGCGATCTGTCCGCCTCTGTTGGGCTGCATCTCGATATTGTGTACCATCGTACCTACGGGGATGTCGGCAAGCATAAGCGCGTTTCCGGCTTTTATGTCGCAACCCTTTCCGCTAAGTACTGTGTCGCCTGCAGAGAGTCCGAGAGGCGCGAGAATATATCTCTTTTCGCCGTCGGCGTAGTGCAACAACGCGATATTTGCGCTTCTGTTGGGATCGTATTGTATTGAAGCAACTTTCGCCGAGATGCCGTCCTTGTTTCTTTTGAAATCAATGATACGGTATTTGTTGCGGTTTCCGCCGCCAACGTGACGAACTGTTATTCTTCCTGTATTGTTCCTACCGCCCGAGCGATTCTTGGAAGTCAGCAAACTTTTTTCCGGCTCTTCTGAAGTAATCTCTCTGAAGTCGGACACTGACATAAATCTGCGCGCAGGGCTTGTCGGTTTGTATCTTATTATAGCCATTTTTGCCTCCTACTCTTATGACAAGCTCTCGAAGAACTCTATCGGCTTGCTGTCTTGCGTCAACTTGACAAAGGCTTTCTTGAAGGAGGACCTTCTGCCTTGTGTCTTGCCCATTCTCTTGATCTTGCCTTGATAATTTACGACATTGACTCTGTCGACTTTTACATTGAAGATTTCTTCAACGGCATTTTTGATTTCGGTTTTGTTGGCTGCCTTGGCAACAATAAAAGTATAATCCTTTATTGAGATGCCGTCGTAGCTTTTTTCGGATAGAACCGGCTTGATAATTATGTCGTATGCCTTCATTATTTATTTACCTCCTCAAGCCTCTTGACAGCGTTCGCAGTAATGATGCACTTGCCGTTCCTGACGATTTCGTAGACATTCAAGAGGTCTGCGTTGCAGGTGGTCAAGCCTTCAATGTTGCGTGCCGCTCTGAGCACCGTTTCGTTGTCTTCATCGATAACCAAAAGAGTCTTGCGGCTGAGCGAAAAGCTCTTCAACACATTCGCCATCAGTTTGGTCTTTGCCGCTTCAAGCGCCAATGTGTCGAGTACGATAAATTCATCCTGACGAATTTTTTGGCTGAGAGCGCTTTTTATGGCGGCTTCTTTCATTTTCTTGTTGATTTTCTTTGAGAAATCTCTGGGCTTCGGCGCAAAAACAACGCCACCCTTCTTCCACTGCGGAGCGCGGATGCTGCCCTGTCTGGCTCTGCCCGTGCCTTTCTGTCTGTAAGGCTTGATGCCGCCGCCGCGAACTTCAGCGCGGGTAAGCGCCGACTTGGTTCCTTGGCGTTTGTTGGCGAGCTGTGCCACCACTACTTGGTGAATCAGCGCCTCGTTGTAGTCGACGCCGAAAACCGACTCGTCTACCGGCAGAGTACCTGTCTGCTTGCCTTCTATATTATATACCTTTAATTCAATCATTGCCGTACTCCTTTTATACCTTAAGCGTTTGCTTGACAACGACAAGGCTGTTCTTGGGTCCGGGTATTCCGCCTTTTATGAATAACAGATTCCTTGCTTTGTCTACTCTGGCTATTTCCAGATTCTTTATGGTGACTTGCTCGTCGCCGTAATGTCCGGGCATCTTCTTGTTTTTGAAGACTCTCGAGGGGTCTGAGTTGGCGGAGAGGGAGCCTACGCCGCGGTGATAACCCGAGCCGTGCGCCATGGGTCCGCGATGGGTGTTCCATCTTTGGATTGTGCCCGTGAAGCCTCTTCCCTTTGTGGTGCCTACTACGTCTACCTTGTCGCCTACTACAAAAGTGTCACACATTATTTCTTGACCTACCTCGAATTTGTCACCGTCTTCGGTTCTGAATTCGCGGAGGTATCTCTTGGGTTTCAATTGGCTCTTGGCAAAATGTCCTTTTACCGGCTTGTTGATGTTCTTTTCTTTCTTTTCGCCGAAACCGACTTGGATTGCTTCGTAGCCGTCTTTCTCGGCGGTCTTGACTTGCACAATAGCGCAAGGTCCGGCTTCAACAACAGTCACCGGAATAACAATGCCTTCTGCGGTAAACATCTGACTCATACCGAGCTTTCTGCCTAATATAGCTTTCTTCATATAAGTCCTCCTGTTACAGCTTTATCTGAATGTCAACGCCTGCCGGTAGATCCAGCTTCATCAACGCTTCAACTGTTTTTGATGTCGAGTTGTAAATATCGATCAAACGCTTGTGAGTACGCAGCTCGAACTGCTCGCGGCTATCCTTGTGTTTATGCGGTGAACGCAGGATAGTTACTATTTCCTTGTCGGTGGGCAGCGGTATGGGACCGGAAATGCCGGCGCCTGTACGCTTGACTGCCTCAACGATCTTTTCACAAGAATTGTCGATGAGATTGTGGTCATACGCTTTTAGCTTGATTCTAATCTTTTGACCTGCCATGTTTTCTGTACCTCCTAGTTTTTGCCTAACTCTTACACTTATCCGTGTGTGTCGTGCTGCTTTTTTTAAAAAAGGTTTTCACCTTTTTGAGTTCGGCCGCCTGAGTCTTGCTCCGACGATTGTCTGCGGAAACTATCCCGATATACAGGTAACCTCCCGCTTCATCCCTAATTACGCAGCTTAATTACTATATCATAGCCAAAAAGCCGTGTCAAACAATTTTTTGCACTTTTTTATGAAATTATAATAAAAACGACGACTATAAAATAAAATAATTTAATTTCTGAGTTTTTCCAACATTTTTTCCAGTTCCTCGTCTGAAATGGTATCTTCTGAGACGGCTTTTTTTTCGGCTTCTGCAATAATTGCTTTATAATCAAGCAACGGCTCATCGTCTATCCGTTCACGCTCACAAATATAACTGTCGGCTACATTGCAGTTTATTCCCAAATCGGTATATAACATATCCTCTAGCAGCGTTTGACACTCTTTCAAAACCTCGTTGGTCTTTTCGATATCCTGCGCCAATTTTCCGGCGGCGTTCTTATCCTTAATATAACGCATCCATTTGTCGCGGTACACCCTCAGCCGCTGACATTCAAGCGCATACTTAATTTTTGCGTCCTGCGCCAACTCGTCTGCCTTTTGTTTAGCGAAGGCGATGACTTGAACAGTCTGCGTCTCGCGGCTGCGATATTGCTCCAGCACAATGGAAAGGTCATTGACCTCTTGTTTCAACTCGACAATTCTTTTCGCCTGCTCTCGCATTGTATCGTTGTTTCTTGACAGCGTTTGGCAGTTTTTGCATATCTTTTTCATACAGTTTTAATTATGAACTGTTATTCCATAAATAAAACAACGAAAAAACCCGAAATTTAGGAGATTAGCAATGCCAGTACCGCAACAGGAGAACGAAACAGTGGAAGTTTTGTTAGTTAGTATGATTACCTCATCGGCTGCAAATAAAAAATACGATATAGGAGCTATATTCAACGCGGGGTTTCGAGATATTACTACGGGTGAAAGCGGAGCAATATACGCAGTCCTTGCCTTTGCTGTTTTCTATAAAAGAAAAAAGCAAAGGACCGAACCATGATAAGCACAAATCAAAGTTGAAACAATAAATTATTAAAAAGCCTTTTTCAAAATAGCTATGACATCTTCCTTCGTTGCGCCTACCGGATTGACAACTATTGCGCCGTCGTTTATGGCTTTCTCGGCGATGGGGATGATGTCCATTTCTGTGACACGGGTGTCCTTCAATCGAGTGGGCAGTCCGCACAGCTTGTTGAGTTTTTCGAGCAGCTGTCTCACCTTCTCCACACAAAGTCTGCCTCTGTCTTCCTTCTGCGCGCCTGCATAGACATCGGCGCCGGCAAGGTGCAACAGTATTTCGGCATATTTTTCGCCGCAAATTTTCATGTTATATTCCATTACGTGAGGCAAAAGTATTGCCATGGCATCGCCGTGAGGTATATGGCTGACACCGCCTGCGGCATGCCCTATGGCGTGTACCAAACCCACCATGGAATTCGAGAATGCTATGCCTGCCATGAGTGAGGCGTTTGCCATAGCCAGCCTTGCTTCCTTGTCTGCGGGAGCGTCAACAACCTTTTCGATATATTGGCTTATGAGTCTTATGGCGGAAATTGCGTATGCGTCGCTCAACGGATTGCGTTGCAGTCCAGTAAATGCTTCTATTGCGTGGCAAAGCGAATCCATTCCCGTCGATGCCGTAATCTTGGGCGGCATGGTCTCTACCATACGAGTGTCCAGCACCGCAACATCGGGCAACAATTCGTATGAAATAAATTCCATTTTTATGCCCTTATCGGGATTCGAGATAACCGCCACCAAAGTGGCTTCGCTGCCTGTGCCACTGGTCGTGGGTACAACAATAAATGGCACCTTCTTACCCTTGTTTATGACCTCGCTTCCCATAAGAAGCATAATGTCGTCGACTTCTTGGCTGATCAGCATACGAACGCCCTTGGCGGTATCGATAACCGAGCCGCCGCCTATGGCGATGATGCCGTCACACTCTTTTTCGAGGTAAATCTTTCTTATTTCGTTGACAACCTTGACGGAAGAATCGGCGGGAATATCGGTGAAGATGACCTCGGTATTCAATTCGCCGTTTATGGCGGTGATGACCTTGTCGATGGTGCCTATTTTTTGGAGAATACCGTCTGAAAGAATGATAGGCTTCTTGACCTTGAACATTTTCATCTCATATGGGATATTCTCAAGCGCCTTTGCGCCGGACAAAATTTTCACTGAATTCAAAAACTCATAATATTTTGGTATCATAACTCACCTTCCTTATATATTTGTCAATACTTTCAAATAGATTCTTGCAGACGACACGGCTTTCGGCGGTTTGCTGACAAGCAGTTTTTTTGCGATAAAGCCGGGGAACAAATAGTTCTCCACCTTGTCCATAACACGTATTATTCCTATCGTCTGATAAATATCGCCGACAACGAGAATCCTGTGTTGGCAATATGCCTCCGCAATTCCTGCCTGCGCCAACAGCACTTGCAACGCGCCGTCTATGTTCTTAAATAAGATATCAATATAAGGCTTGCAGGATGCGGCTTTCTCGCCCGACATGGTATAGAGCTTGCCTTTGTCAACCAGAAAAGCCAAAGCAGGTCCCGACGGCTCGATCTTCATGCGAATAACAGCTCCTTCAGGAAACCCCTCAAATTCTTTTCTTACGGATTCGTCCAACTTGTAAGCGGCTTTCAGTCCCCGTCCGAGAAAGAAAAATACTATGGCTGCAATCTTTCTTTTGATTTTTTTGTTGCTTTTTTTCATAATTCCACCATATAACCTTTGACATTATTGTATTACTCTTTTACATTTTTGTCAACGGCAAACCAATATAGAGTTTAGGACAAAACAAGGTTTTTGCGTGTTGACTCTTTTTGAAAACATCATATACTATATTATGTAGATTGAAAACATTTAAGCGAAAATATGATGATACAAAAATTATAATACTACTTTTGGTAAAATAGGCTCGTTTAATAGCCTACGCTTTTTCTCCATCTTGCGCAGCGCAACATATTCAACAGCCGTCTCCTTCAATAAGGAACAAAAACGGCTTTTTTTTAATAATATGTTATTGTGCAAACGGCACAACAAAGGAGAAAAAATATGTATTACGAAGGACCCAAAAAATGTAAATGCTGCTGTGGACAAGACAGCTTCGACAAAAAACGTGATGAAGGTTTTGACTGCGGTTTCGGAAAATGCTTCGGCGAGTGGAAACAGCCTGAAAGGAAGCCCTGCTTCAGCTGCAATGTAGTATTCAATTGCAGACCCTGCCCGCCTTCCAAACCCAGACCCTGCCCGCCTCCCAAACCCTGCTGCATACCTTTCTGGGGCTGCATCTGTGTAGACGGATTTCATAGCAAAAAAGATTAATCAAAAATAAAGCTATAGCTTAAACAAAAAATATGGATGAGGTTTCTTGAAAATCTCATCCATATGTTTTTTATTCAAGAATATAATTTATGCTTATACCTTTTTCTGTCATAACAGTATCTAAATATTGTTTGACGAGATTTGCGCTGATGCCAAAGCCCAACCCTTCATAAAGGCTTGAGGGCGCAATTTTGAATGTGACAACTCCGATAAGTTGACCCTGAGAATTAAAAAGTCCGCCTCCCGAGTTGCCCGGGTTTATCGGAGAATCCGTTCGGATAGCCTCGACAATGCCGCCCATGTATTCAACATTATAGTCCTGCGCCGTGTCGGCAACAA
This sequence comes from uncultured Christensenella sp., assembly GCA_964368435.1. Classification (GTDB taxonomy): domain Bacteria; phylum Bacillota; class Clostridia; order Christensenellales; family DTU072; genus DTU072. The sequence goes on from CAYJBS010000067.1 coordinate 6,423, forward strand.
TTCCCGACGAAGCAGTGATGCCAAAACCTATGGCGTTGCCTATGACTATCGCCGTGTCGCCTATTGAGAGCGCATCGGAATCGCCTATTGTCACGGGATTGAGATTCGACGGAGCAGCAGAGAATTTTATCACCGCCAAATCCTTAGTCAAATCATAATGCACCACTTCAAGATTGTATTCAGTTTCGCTGCCGCGGATTTTGCCTACTACCGTGTCAAACAAAAGAGTTTCGGGGGTCTCGCCCTCCGTTTCATATGTTACGCAATGCGCATTTGTCAATATGTAGCCGTCTGCGGAGATTATTATGCCGCTGGAAAGGCTTTCAGAGTCAACTGTCGATGCGCTTATTTGTACAATGGATTCCGTCAAGCCGTTTTGTTCGATGATGTCGGCAATGCCGGCTTCACCGTTCTTTCCCGACTCTCCTATAAGGCTGACCAACCATTGACTTTCTGTACCCTCAAAACCTGTTTGCACGGCAACATCATAAGCCGACATGCCGTCTGCTCCTTTTTCGCCGACAAGGCTTATCAGCCATTGGTTCTCTGTGCCCTCATAACCGTTTTGGACGGCTATTTCGTATGCAGTCAAACCCTGCTCGCCCTGTTCTCCCTTCATTCCGCTCAAAGACACAAGCCATTCGGCGACACTGCCCTCAAAGCCGCTTGCGACGGCTGTATCATAAGCGGACATGCCGTCATTGCC
>CAYJBS010000067.1:7228-8742 GCA_964368435.1 uncultured Christensenella sp.
TGCCCTCAAAGCCGCTTGCGACGGCTGTATCATAAGCGGACATGCCGTCATTGCCGTTTTTGCCGTCTGCGCCGACAAGACTCAAAATCCATTGTTGCTCGTTTCCCAAGAAACCGTTATTGAGGGCTGTTTGATAGGCTGATTTGCCTTTCAATGATTCCAACCACTCTATTTCGGTCCCTTCAAAACCGTTTTTGATGGCGGTTTCGTAGGCGCTCTCGCCGCTTTCGCCGCGAAGCACTGCAATAAAATCATCAAGGTCTCCCGAATATCCCAGCGCCACGGCATGTTCGTATTCAGATTCATAACTTTTCTTTTGAGACGCAACAATTTGGCAGCCTTGAACAAGGAAAGCAGTCAGTATAACTGTAATGATAAGTGACAGTTTGAGCTTTTTCATGTTTTACCTCTAGGTTTTTTGATAATTTATGGTTATTGCCTTTTGACTTTCTACACTGGCTATATAAGCCTTTACGGAATTGGAGGCTATCGCAAAGCCAAGCCCCTCGTTGAGTTCAGATTCTATTATTTTGAAGGATACAACACCGACTAATTCGGCATAGATATTGAAAAGCGGACCGCCCGAGTTTCCGGGATTTATTGTCGTGTCCGTCTGAATGACCTTTACATTATTATACACTTGCGGAGGATTGGATACAACCCCCGTTGTCAACGATATTCCCAGTCCTTGCGCATTGCCTATCGCCGCCACCTCTTCACCGAGATTGATTAAATCGGAGTCTCCGAAAACAACAGGCTTGAGCCCCGTCGGCGGATTGACAAACTTTATTATGGCAAGGTCTTTCTCGACATCATACGCTATGACCTGCATTTCGTACTGTTGCGCACTGCCTTTGAAGTTTGCCAAAATTGAGGAGAAAATCTTGGTTTCCGTGCCTGTTTGTCGTATGATCCACCCGTTTTGTTGATAAATACCCGCCTCAAAAGTCACGCAATGAGCGTTGGTTATGGCGTAGCCGTCTGTAGTTATTACAAAAGCCGAGGACTGGGCAGAAATCGTCTGACTGTCATACGGCGGATTGTCTTTGCCGCTGGTTTTGAGTTCCAACACGCTTCCTACCTTGGCGGCAACGATTACTCCGATACCGGCATAATCCTCCGGAAGGTTGTATTCCCTTTTGTAATTATCGATGAGATCTTCTGTCACCGCCTTTGTGACGGAGAGAGTCGCCGATTGTGTCACCTCATCTGTAATGCTGGCGGCTACTTGATCGGATATATCCGTCGTCAGTCTATCGGAAAGCGCGCCGTCTATTCTGTCATCAAGCTGCGCTTCAAGTCGATCCATATCGCCTGCCAGATTGGCTTTCAGCGTCGCCGACAAAATAGAAAACATAATGATATTTACGGCGATCAGCACTACAAAAACTGCAATAAGAACTGTCAACAGTTTTTTACGAGTTGAATTTTCAGGCTTTTGTTTACTATAATAATCCATTGTAACACCTCTTTTTGTTTTTGATAATTCTATTCTCCGAAACTTAACGTAATAT
>CAYJBS010000068.1:0-8460 GCA_964368435.1 uncultured Christensenella sp.
TTATAATAAATTATTGCGGAAATTACAATTAAAATTTTAAAGTTACAAATTTTTTTTGATATTTGCTTGCCCTACACAGAACAAGTGATGCTTTGCGTCATAAGTTGATTTCCTCGGAACAGCCATTAGAGGAAGGATATCAGTTGTCCAAAAATTTGTACAGATGTTTTTGCATATAATGGAAAATTTTGTCAAAAGAATATTGACTAATGTCGAAAAGGTGGTATCCTTATATTAATGATGGGTAGGGAACTGGGATAGACTTTCATTTTTAAACAAATTCTTATCACTATCGTGCAACAGCTTTAGGCTGAAATAAATGAACGGACGGATTATTATGATCAAAATTATGAGCTTATTGGCAAAAACCGACCCATATGTCGGCCTCTTCGACCATTGTGTAGATACAGGAAAGGCGGCGGGAATGCTCTGGGATTTGGGAGTTATTGAACACAAAACCATTGCGCGTAAAGCTTTGTGTCTGTTGGCGGCGCTGCACGATGTCGGGAAGTGTCACCCTTTTTTTCAGCGTATCGGCGTCGGAATAGTCGCGTATTCTGACGAACTCATGTCTTGCGGATATTTGCCCGAAAACGAAAAGAAAGATTATCGGCACGAAATCGGCAGCGAAAGTATTTTGCTTTCCAAAAGAAAGTCCTTCCGCGACAGAAATACGGCAAAAGCCGTTTCAAAAATTTTACGTTTGCATCATCAAAAATCCGAATGCGACAGTACGCAACCTTTCCCGAAAGGCGCCGAATGGCAAAGCGCTCAAGCCGATTTTATCACAAAAATCGAAGAATACTTCAATACGAGTCTATGCGAAATTTCTTTTGAAATAAATGACGCCATCTGTACCATGCTTTGGGGCATAATAATTCTGTCGGATTGGTTGGTTTCGGGTGGCTTGATCGAAAAAATTGACAGTCTGTTTGAAAGGAAGTTGATGCCGCCAAAACCGATTATCGAGATGTTCGGCATGCAAGAGTTGCGCCCTCTGCAAGAAGATTGTCAAGAAATAGCCAAAAGTTTTTCGTCGGACAAGCTTCCTCGCGCCATAATTATTGAAGCGCCGATGGGTGAGGGAAAGACCGAAGCCGCGTTGTTTTTAGCCGCGCAGCTTATTGAAAAAGCCGAAAAAAACGGTTTTTATGTAGCATTGCCGACTATGGCAACAGCAAGAAGCATGGAAGAAAGAGTATCGAAACTGCTGTCCGAGAACAGTTTGGACGCCGCAAGGCTGGTGCATTCCGAGGCTTGGCTTGATAGGGAAGTATCGTCGGACAAAGAAGTCGACAAGTCGTGGTTTTCTCCGACAAAAAGGTCACTACTGTCCAATTATGCCGTCGGTACCGTCGATCAAGCCATGATGTCGGTTTTGCGCATAAAGCAAGGCGTGCTCAGGTTGTTGGGACTGAGTACAAAAGTGCTGATAATCGACGAGGTGCATGCCTATGACGCTTACATGCAAACGATAATTTTCCGACTGTTGGAGTGGTGCGCAGTGCTGGATATTCCGGTAATTATTCTGTCGGCTACTCTGCCACGCGAGCGCCGAGAAAAGTTGCTGAACGCATATGGAGCGACAGCAACGCAATTGTCCGACGCCTATCCCCTTATTACTACTGTCTATGAAGATGATACCGTGAAAGAGACCGCCGTAAAAGGCTCTTACATAAACAAAGATGTCGAATGGGAGAGTATGGTATTCTGCGGACATAAAGATACCGCTTTGCGCGCATTGAGCGCCATAAAAAGCGGAGGCTGCGCCTGCATAATAATGAATACCATAAAAGATGCGCAAACAGTTTATGCCGTATGCCAAGAATATGCCGATGCCGACACTCAATTGCTGTTGTTTCATTCGAGATTTCTTGCAAAGGACAGAAAGAATATTGAAGAAAGATGCCTGAAAGCTTTTGGCAAAGGAACTGATGATCGCCCGAAGAAAGCTTTGCTTGTTGCCACGCAAGTAGTAGAACAAAGTTTAGACGTCGATTTTGATTATATGATTTCGGCTTTGGCGCCTGTTGACTTGTTGTTGCAACGTTCGGGCAGGCTCCATCGTCACGAGAGGATGAGACCTTTGGGGCTGGAGAGTCCACGCTTTACGGTGCTTCTGAACGAAGACGACGCGCAACGAGATATTGCAGGAATCTATGACAAATGGATAACGGCGCAAACCCAAAAAGCCATAGCCAAAAGAACTTCGGTAAAGATACCCGTCGATATTCGACCATTGATAGAAGAGGTATATGGCGCGACCCCAGACTTTTCGGACGCAGGTTTTGAGGAATGGATAAAAAAACAAAGCCAAGAAGAGATATTGGAAGGTACAGCCAAGAGAGTTATTTTTCCTTCTCCTGCTCCCGACTGGTTTTTCCCGTTGGCAAGCGGTGATTTTTTCAATGAAGGTGACAATGAACTGATAAATTCCTATGCCGCTACAAGAATAGGCGACAGCGGCATGAAAGTAGCGGTGCTGCCCGAGAGCTTATGGAAAAAAGACTTATTGGCAGATTCTGATATTCATTTTGCAAAAAAAATCATGGAATGTTGCGTGTCCGTAAGGTTCCCGAGAGGGAGCGAGTTGTTGCCGTCCGAAAAAATTGTGGAATGCGGCGGATATCTCAGAGGGGTGAGGGCGGTTCGCAGCGACGGTGAGTTTGCATTACATTTTTCGAGAAACAAACAACCTTTAATAAAAAAATATAAGGTTGACGCAGAATACGGTCTTATGGAGGTAGAATGAAAAAAAGTTTTGACGCATGGGTAGAGCCGTGGATTCCCATAGAAAAAAACGACGGCACAAGATGTTTGGCGGGCATCGGCGAAACCCTCGAGAGGGCGCACGAAATACGCGCGGTACGCGCTGCCACGCCGACGGAGAGCTTTGGCATTCAAAGGTTGCTGATAACTATTCTTACGGATATATATCGGTCAGAAAGATGGGAAGATCTCAATGTCGTTTATGAAACCGGAAGGTTCGATGCCAACAAGATCTCGGATTATTACAGCTTATGTCAAACCGAAGGCGCAAGCTTTGATTTATTTGATGCCCAAAGACCTTTCCTGCAATATGCTTTTTCGGAGGAAAACAAACCCGAAACAAAGTTTGCAACAAATTTGTTTGACCATTTGCCTTCGGGAAACAATGTCCCACATTTTATGCATAATGCCGAAGACTCTTTTGCCATGACTGCTGAAAGATGCTTACAAACACTATGCTCAATACCCTTTTATGAAAAGCATAAAAGAGGCAAGACCGTCACTACTGGAATAAACGGCACACCTCCGATATATTTTCTTTTCAACGGCAACACATTGTTTGAAACGCTTAGTTTGAGTATGGTTCCCCATTCGCAAACAAGCGATGCCCCCTACGGCTTGCCTATTTGGAGAGAAAGCGAAATATTTGAACGCAAAGCCATAATCACACCGTCATTTCTTCACGGTTTGTTTTCAGCGCCGCTTAAAATTCAACTCTTGCTTGCCGAAGACGGATTTATTAAAGAAATAATAATGGAGCAAGGTTTGGAATATAAAGATACGATATGGCAAGACCCGCATATAGCCTATATTCAAGGGAAAAAGAACGAAATAATAACGCTCAAAGCAAAAGCCAACAGGGCAGTATGGCGGGATTTACCGGTTGTTATCAATCCGGGATCTTTGGAAATATTGTTTGATTTCAAGAACCGTGGTTTGGACAAGCCTTATTCCGAGCTGGTTGCTTATGTGAAATTCCTCGAACTCAAAGGAACTGTTTTTATGGCAGTGTCGCAACATTTTGAGGAGTTGAGAGTGCCGGCGATTCTTTTATCGGATGAACTCAAGAGAAGCGCCTATTCAAACGCAATACTGACATCTGACAATATTTCACGAGAATGCGGCAACGCGCTAAAAAGAACACTGCGCCAAATGGAAGGCAACGGCAGCAGGGACGAAGTCAACCCTTTTGCGGAGGTGTTGCCCCCCATATTTATTGAAGTGTTTTTGACTGAGATGAAAGAGACCTATGACAATGAACTGATAAATAGGCTGATTGCGGCGGACACCGACTCCCCGAGCTGGGAAAAAGAAATAAACACCTTTTTAGCAGAAAGATTTCGCTCATCGGTTTTTGCCGCGCTGAATGAAGCTTTGAATGCTGTCAGCGATGAAAATGTCGATATTTTGGTGTTAAAGAACAAATTAAGAAATAATGCAACAAAAAAAATGAACATTATACTAAAAAAAGGAGGTTATATTGATGACAACAGAAGTGTTAAAAAACAGCCCAAATGAAGACTATTTTGCCTCGCGGGTAAAGACTCTTGGCAAAGCTGATTTAGTGGCGCTGAGAAGAGCCTTCGGCGGCACGCTTGCCGAAGCGAGTGGAGGCGCGTTGGCAGCTTTCTACAAGATTTGTCCGCAAAATGTGAAGAATGAGGAGGCGGCATATCTTGCAGCTTGCGCCATAGCGTATATTCTTCATTACGGCAACGGCAAAAGAAGCTTTGCCCAATGTTTGAAGTCCGAAGAGATTGCCGAAAGCAGAATAAAAGCGCTACTCAGCAATAAATTTGTCGATCGAGACGGGTTCTTTCATTCGAAATACTCCCGTCTGGTGCGGTATGTTGTTTCAAAAGGGCATCTTCCCGACGTGAACGAGGTTTATTCCGCATTGACCGATTGGTGGAAATACCGAATTGCCTTTACCAAAGAATATTTCAGCGATAACAATAACAATAATCAAAAATAAATGGAGGAAAACTATTATGTCAATGATTCAATTTCATATTTTACGCAACTATGCCGCCAGCAATCTCAATAGAGACGAAATCGGCGCTCCCAAAACAGCCGTGTTCGCCGGCGTCCAGAGAGGACGTATATCCTCGCAATGTCTGAAAAGAGCGTGGAGAAGTTCCGACGCTTTCAAAAAACTCGACTCTTGCGGAATCAGAACGCAATATCTGCCTGAATTGGTGGTAGAACGGGTCAAAGAGCTTGCCGATGATGCCACTGTCGCGTTTGCTATAAAAAATAAAAAGGCATTTTCCGACTTAGGGACAAATGTTACTAAGAAAGGCGTAAAAACAGACGGCGAAGAAGAAGAAAACAACACCAAGACAGCTCAGCTGATGTTTTTTTCGAAGGAAGACATTGATGTTTGTGCGCATGCCGTCATCGATGCAGAAGGGGACGTCAAAAAGCTTAATGAAGCCATAAAGCAGTTGAGCAAAAATAATCAGTTGCGTCCTATAACTCTTGATATCGCTCTATTCGGAAGAATGATTACCGACGACAAATTTGCCGATGTAGACGCATCTTTTCAAGTTGCTCATGCTCTCTCTACCAACCGTGTAAATCAGGAAAGCGACTATTTCACCGCCGTTGACGATTTATCAAGCGTTTACAGAGAGGATGCAGGCGCCGCGCATTTGGGCAGTTGCGACTTTAACTCTTGTTGCTATTATGAATATGCGGCGCTCGATATCGATCAACTAAAAAGGAATTTGAAGACATCACAATCCACAGAGGCATTAGAAAAACTTCCGTTATTGGTATCCTCTCTTATCGATGCGATGATTTATTCCAGCCCTACGGGAAAGCAGAACACCTTTGCCGCCCATTCGCTGCCCAGCGTAATCTGCCTTGAGAGGAAAAGCAAGAAGATACCCGTAAGCTATATAAACGCCTTTGAAGAGCCGATTCCGTACAACTACAGCGTGGAAAGCGCAAAGAAGCTGGCTGCAGAAATCGACAAAACTGACAAAAGGTTTGATACGGGAGTACGGCAACGGCTTTGGTTCGATGTCAACGAGGCGGCTTCCCCGACAAACTCCACGACATTGTCTTCAATTGACGATATCAAAAAATTCACCGTATCTTGGATGAATTAAGGAGGTAACAATGCTACTTCTTATTCTACGCCTTGAGGCACCTCTTATGAAGTGGGGGTTGCGGTCGCTTTGGAACGACCGTGACACTCATATCGTGCCTACAAAATCAGGTGTTGTCGGGCTGATATCCTGCGCTATGGGATTGTCTCGCGGCAACAAAAGGATTGAGGAATTATCTAGCGAGCTGAAGATGGCGGTCAGAGCCGACAGAAAGGGTTATGCCATTACCGACTTGCAGATCGTATCTTCAATGAGCAACCCTTATATCGGACATCTATGCAATGCGTCATACAAGCAGCGAACAGGCGGCGGCGGACTTTTGACTTACAGACACTATATTCAAGACGCTTGCTATACCGTGATTTTGTCAGGGAATGAAGAGTTTTTGAAGAGCGCGGCGGCTGCCGTGCAAGATCCCGTATTTCCTATCTATCTCGGCACAAAAAGTTGTGTGGCGTCCCGTCCGGTTTTTGAAGAACTTACAGATGAATATGACTCTCTTGACAGTGCGCTGCGTAATTTTCCCATTGCAGAAAAGAGACTACGCGATACAAAAAGTGATGACGCAAAGTACTATTGCGAAACGGAAACCGAAAGCGGCTCGCATGTCCGTCAAGATGAGATAAAGATCAATGAAATGCGGGAATACGACTTCAGAAGAGTCGACATTCAATATGTTGGAGGCTGATATGTATTTGTCTTGTTATAATTTAGATATAAGTTATCCCGAGGTTCGCAAAGCGTTGCGAAACTCTTATGAAATGCATCGTACTGTCATGTCGGTCTTTCAATTCAACGGAAGCGGCGTACCGCGCAAAGATATGTCGATTCTGCATAGGCTCGTGACAAGAGGTCGCAGTTGCAGACTGCTTGTATCATCTGCGGAAAAACCGCTTGGCGAAATGCCGGCAGGATTTAATAAAGAGCCGGGCTCGCCAAAAGATATAAGCGGTGTTTTTGAAGCTTTTCTTGAGGGCAGAACCTTGTGTTTTGACATCATGGCAATGCCTTCAAAAAAGGTAAAATCTCCCGACAGCAAAAACAGCAAAAGAGTATTCCTAGGGAAAGAGGCAGAGCGTGAAAGTTGGCTATTCAAGAAAGCCGAACAAAACGGCTTTGAGATATTATCATTTTCCGAAGAAAGCGCTATGGATAACAAATTGAAGAGTGCAGGATACCAAAGTATAGTTTTCAAGGGCGTATTGCGAATAATGGACAAAGATAAGTTCTGCAACGCTTATGCTTCAGGCATAGGGGCGGAGAAAGCTTTCGGCTGCGGTATGCTGCTGTTGTCAAAACCGGTGTAATGAAAAAGATTGATTTGCATGAGCTGTCGAAATTGTCCGAAAGCTTGAGTTTTATTTATATAGAACGGGCGATTGTTGAACGGGACAATAATTCGTTGGTAATTATTCGCGAAAATGATCGGGTGCCTTTACCCGTGTCGTCGCTTACTGTACTTATGCTGGGTCCCGGCACAACCGTTACTCACGCTGCTATGTGCGTAGCGGCGCGGAACGGTTGCACTATCGAATGGTGCGGCGAACAAGGAGTGCGTTTTTATGCTGTTGGGACAGGCGAAACGCGGGGCGGTGAACGGTTGCTTAAACAAGCAAAATACCACCAAGATGCCGAATTACATATGAAGGTTGTGCGCCGAATGTATAAAATGAGGTTTCCGAAGATGTCCATGGACGGAATGGATTTGAACACATTACGGGGTATCGAAGGTGTGCGTGTGAGAGAAGCTTATGGCACGTTGGCAAAAATCTATAATGTGCGCTGGTTTGGCAGAGATTATGACCTTTGTGACATGTCTATGGGAAGCGGTATAAATCAGGCGCTTTCAGTCGGGAATTCTTGCATTTATGGGCTTTGTCACTCAGCAATAGTTTCGTTGGGATACTCGCCTGCTTTGGGGTTCATACACACAGGGCGGATGTTGTCTTTTGTGTATGATATTGCCGACTTGTACAAGATGGATACGGTTGTTCCCGCTGCTTTCAAAGTGGTGGGAAAGGGTACTTCCAAAGATATAAACCGTGATGTGAGAATAGCAAGCCGGGAAATGTTTAGAGACAAAAAACTGCTGAAAAGAATAGCCAAAGATATTCAATTGTTGTTTGATGACAAGGGAGAAAAGGATTTAGATCCTGCTACGTCATTGTGGAACGGTGAGAAGGAAATAAAGGGCGGTAAGAATTTTGCCTTAGGAGAAAGCTAATGGTTGTTTTGGCAGTCGAGAATATGCCCGAGGGAGAACGCGGCGAAATTACAAAGTGGTTAATCGAAGCCAAAGCAGGGGTGTTTGTCGGCAAGGTGAATTCCCTCATCAGAACAAAGCTCTGGGAGAAAGTCGAAGCGAGCAAAAACTCGGATACTTCGGCTTTGATGATATATTCCGACAATACGGAACAGGGCTATTCCATGCAGATGACAGGCAACCCCAGAAGGTACATCGTTGACTTTGAAGGTCTTTCTTTCGTAGCTACGAATGCGGAAATGCAGATAAACGAATAGAAACTGCAAAAAAGCACAAAAAGAAGTGTATGCCCCACGTATGTGGGGGTGAACC
>CAYJBS010000069.1:0-8383 GCA_964368435.1 uncultured Christensenella sp.
GGTAGCTCAGTTGGTTAGAGCGCTAGCCTGTCACGCTAGAGGTCGAGGGTTCGAGCCCCTTCCGGATCGCCAATTGCCTTGGTAGCTCAGTTGGTAGAGCAGAGGACTGAAAATCCTCGTGTCGGTGGTTCAATTCCGCCCCAAGGCACCAAGCAAGGTCCAACGAAACACGCTGGCTTAGCTCAACTAGGCAGAGCAGCTGATTTGTAATCAGCAGGTTGATGGTTCGATTCCATTAGCCAGCTCCATTTGGAAGGATTCCCGAGTGGCTAAAGGGAGCAGACTGTAAATCTGCCGTCAGTGACTTCGATGGTTCGAATCCATCTCCTTCCACCAAATTTATCCCGCTAATCTTATTAGCGGGATTTTTGTTTGTCTCCGACCATACGCAAATTTCCCCACTTCGTTACACTTCGGGAGAAATGACATTTATTCAATGCCCTCGCAGCACGCCTGCAATGGTGTCATCCCGACTGTAATGGAGGGATCTCGTCCGTTTTCTGATACATTAGGAGCCGTTAGTCAAATGCTTTATCGAAAAAACATTTCAAACACTTTTTCACAGTCTACATTAACATATTTATTATAAATCTTATCAATTTCATTATTTATCGTCTGCATCGTTTTCAGGTATGCCGTAGCAACCTTAATGTCTGCGGAATAGCGTTGAAAAATTTCGGCAAGTTCGGTTCTGAATTTTTCGTCGGTGCCAGCGGCTATGGCTATTTTGTAGACATCGACGATTTCGTCGCTGTCTTTTGTGGAAAAATGCTCATGCGGCGCTGTCGAATCAAAAATACAAACCGACAATTCCGGAATTATTATCATATCAAGGCTGTTCGAGTCGAAACCGCAATGATATACTTCTATGTCAAAACCACTGCCCGTTGCGTAATCGCCGATTTTTTTCAGCATAGTAGACTTTCCGCTGCCCGGTCTGCCTTTTATGAAATATCTTTTTGCAACATCTTTTGTCAGATCCTGCACAAAATCCTTTGCGCCCTCGGGTGTCGCCGCTCCAAGAAAACGATGAGTAGCTTTGGCGGTTCTGTCAATACTCCTCTCATTCACAAGCCTTTGCGTCATTTCATCCGTCAGCGAATTCATTTTATCAAAATCCATATTGCCTATATATATTTTTTCCCATTCGTCATGTATCCGTAAAGCCCTTGAAAAGAAAAGATACGCCGATTGCAAACATGCGTTGCTATTTTGATAGAGTTCAAGCAATTTATTGCGATACTTTTTATTTTGTTTTTTATCGACAAATTGATCTAAATCAACTATTTTACATTTTTCGGGAAGTGCGTAAGGCGACTGCGGATATATATTGAATACCACGGCTTTGCTTTGACTATGGTTTATGATAGCTTCATAAGGGAAACGCATAAAAGGATTGTGCGCATATTCGACAATATCGGTTTGTTCGCTCCAACGCTGCGTAACATACTCGCTTAGCGGTGAATAGTCTGCCTCGCCTGTGATGTACACTACTTTTTCGATGCCTTCAAGATTGTTTCGCAAAAATGAAATATACCCGTTTGCCGTTATGCCGGATGTATAAAAATTCTTTACGCTCATTTATTCCCCCAATAAAAATACAGATTGCTTGAATAGTATATGCAAAGCAAAAATACATTGTTATCAACAAAAAAAGCTGCCTCTTTCGAAACAGCTTCTTATATTCTTATAATTGATGAGATTTCTGCCTTTATTTATAGTCTTCCCGCAAAAACTTTTTGTCCTTCTCATCCAAATCAAGTCCAAGCGTGCCGCCCGGATTCATAATATTGTTGGGGTCAAAGTGATTTTTCAGCGCTCTGAATATGCTGTATTGCGTTCTTCCTAGATACCCTTCCAGCCAAGGCGAGAACATTTTGCCTACGCCGTGGTGATGGCTGATGGCGGCGCCTGATTTTTGGATGGCGTCAAGTATACCACTGTGGTATTCTTTGAATTCCTTTATGTCCTCAAGCGGTGTGATGAATATGAAATAAAGATTGCCGCCTTGCGGATACATATGCGAAATATGCGTGGTGACGATGGTATTGGGGCGCGATTTGCAGAATTTGCGCACGTCGACATGCACCTGTTCCATATTGTCCCAGTTCACGGAGCATTCGAGAGTGTCTATCATAATTCCGAAGTCCTGAAGATTGTCACGAAGATATGGATCGGTGAATCTGCCGTGTTCCCAACTCTTTGTGACTATGCCGGTCAAGCCCATTGCGCCGTACTTTTTACAGGTTTTTTTGATGTTGCGCGCAATATTTTTGCCGAATTTCTTTTCGCCGTCGGTGAAGCCTAGCAACAAACATTTTTCGTTGTCCTTGAAGCCCTTCATTTTGAGCAATGTATCAAGAGGCGAATCGGTGATGCCATACATACGCATCATAAGCTGAGTTTCTTCCTGATCGGATACTCTGAATACCGAAGGCATGCCGAACTCTCCCTGCATAACCTCGCGGCAAGCATTCATAGCGTCATCCCACGATTTGAACATATAGCTGTAGCGGTATCTGTTTTCGGGCTGATACTTAAAGATTCGCAAAGTAACATGAGTAAGCACGCCGAAAGCCCCTTCACTACCCATCATAATATGGTCAATGTCCGGTCCGGTGGCTTTTCTGGGGGTGTTGTCGGTTTTTATGTAACCAATAGGCGTGGCGTACTCTTGCGAAAGTACGATGTCTTCTATTTTGCCATAATAAGTGCTGTTTTGTCCGGCGCCTCTGGTGACTACCCACCCACCTACAGAGGAATATTCAAAGGATTGCGGAAAGTGTCCGCAGGAATAACGTTCTGTTGCGCCCTTCAGCGTTTCGGGAGCGTTGTTGAGAATTTTTTCAAGAGCCGGTCCCATCATGCCCGCTTGCACAGTTATGGTCTGATTCTTTTCGTTAAATTCTATCACTTTGTCAAAGTTTTTGCGCATATCAAGCGAGATACCGCCCTTCATGCACTCGGTTCCTCTGGTGACACTGGAGCCGCCGCCGTAAACATAAAGAGGTATCAAGTTCTCGTTACAATAAGCGACTATTTCGGTGATTTGTTCTCTTGTTTCGGGATAAAGCACAGCATTGGGGACGTTTTCGACAATCCTTTTGCGAAGACGCATAAGGTCGTACATAGTCTGTCCGTAGGCAACTGTAAGTCTGCTATAATTATCGGTAGTAAAGTTCTTTTCCCCGACTATTTTTTTCAGAGCTTTCAGATGCTTTTCTTCAAGAGTTACGGGAATATCGTATTCCACTGGATCCAAACCCAGTTCCTTTCTCTCCTTGAAATCGTCATCGGTCATGCCGAAAAGTTCCTTGACCAATCTATATAAATTCTCTTTCGGAATCTTATAGGCGGCAGGATCTCCCCACTTGAAAATCGAGCGGTATGACTTCTCGGGCGCTATATCTGTATACCAGTCGGGTGAAAAATTCTTGTAAGGTTTTGTTGCCATTATTTTTTGTCCTCCATTAATTTGTTGATAGCTTTTATTTCGCCATAAAGCGGCTGTACTCTTTTATACATTTTCTTGTAAACTCTCTCATACATAAGCATGTATATCTTGTGATTGTCTTCGTTGGGATAAAACTCATCGGTATAATGCACCATGCCCGATTCAGCTTCCGTTATGTCATTGTACTCGCCTACTCCGACGAAACCTATCATTGCGGCTCCCAAACCGCTTGTTTCGTATGTCTGAACACGCTTTACGGGCAAACCGAACATATCCGAGGTGATTTGACATATAGCGTCGGAACTGCTGCCGCCGCCCGATACTGTGAGATATTTTGTGTTGTACTTTGCGCGCCTTTCCATCTCGCGCAAGCCTTCCACAAGCCCATAGCCTATGCCTTCAATAATAGCTTTGTAGATATGTGCCCTTGTGTGCTTGTCCGAAAAGCCGATTATGGCGCCTTTGGCTTCGGGAGCCTTCAGCGACGGCGACCAATAGGGCTGAAGAATAAGCCCGTTACTGCCTGCCGGAATATCTGCAAGCATCTTATCAAGCAATGCTTCCGGCGCAATACCAAGTCTTTTTGCTTCCAGTTCTTCCTTGTGGGCAAACTCATTTTTGAACCAGGTTACCATCCAATAACCCCTGAAAATTTGCGTTTCGGGATTGTACTTGCCTTTTATCATTGCAGGATATGCCGGCATAAAGGTTGACGGCTCGACATATTTGTCGGTGGTAAACTGCACCGTGGCAGTCGTACCAAAGGACAGCGACGCGCAACCGTCACAAGTACAGCCTGTGCCCAGCGTTTCGCAACCCTTGTCCGAACCTGCCGCCACAAGCGGTGTGCCCTCGGGTATGCCCGTCTGCTCTGCGGCTTCTTTGGTAATCGTGCCGATTATGCTGCCCGGCTCTACAAGCTCGCACATCTTTTCTCTTTCGATGTCAAATGCAGGGAAAGTCAGAGAACTCGGCGTCATCCATTGTTTCTTCTTATAATCAAAAGGAAGATGCCCTATCATGCTTGCTATGCTCTCTACCATTTTTCCTGTAAGTTTGTTGTTTATGTAGCCGGAAAACATCAAATATTTATAAGTTTTTTGCCAAATTTCCGGTTCGAATTCCTTTATCCAGTTGCTGGCAGTGACCATAGACTGTTTAATCATCGGTTCGTACATGCCCACTGCTTTGAAAATCAGCTTATTCAAAAACGGCAATTTGACAGGTGACGCCTCTCTTCGGTCAAGCCACAATATCACAGGGCGAAGAGCCTCTCCCTTCTCATCTACGCAAACACAGCTGTCGCGCATTGTGGTGACAGATACTGCTTTTATGTCTTTCCAGCGTTCGGGTAACTGTGATTTGAGCGTTTTTGCAGCTTCGATAAGCTTGTCCCAATAGACTTCAGCGCGTTGCTCTGCCCATCCCTCTTTCAAGGAAAAATACGGTTCAAAAGGCACCTTGCTCTTGCCGACGATGTCGCCGTTTTTGTTGAAAAGTATGGCTCTGGTGCTTTGCGTTCCGCAATCAAAAGCCAAAATCAATGGTTGGTTCATTTCCCCTCCTTATTTTTGGAGCGCATTACTTGTGGCAATGACATCAATTCCGCTGTCAAGGACATTGGGCAATACGGTTTCTCCACGTCTTATTCTTTTATCAAGCACAAAGCTGTTGATAACTTTCATAAAATCAAATATTTTTGCCTTAGGTATCTCGCCGTTTGTTCGCACGGGCAATACTCTTGCCTCAGGAAAAACCGTTTTTACTGTGGTGGTCACGCTACGCGTGGGATTTGTCATTTCTGTTATGGCATATGCTTTGCCTTTTGGGCATTTGCCACCGCTTACTGCTATGTTTTCACCTTCGCCGCTTATGCTCAGACGGCAGCCGTTCGGGCATACAATACAAACAAGCTGTGTCATTTCGTCGCCTCCTCAATAGCCAAAGCTATCTCGCTTTCTGCGTTCAAGCCTTCTTTCGAAAAATCCAACATAAGCGCTTCCATTTCAGGCGGACGCAAATGCGCGTATCTCTTTGTTTTATACTGTTTTCCGTCTATTGTGATATTCAATCTTATGTTGTCAAAATCTTTGTTTGAGCGGAAATAAAGCCGAATGCTGTCAAGTGGCGACGAAATATCAATTTTTTGCGGCACAATATACAAAAAGTTCTTGTCGGTCTTTATGTCAATAAGTGTTCTGTCGGTCTTTTGCCATTTTGCGGCGTTTTTGCCGGCGATTTCGCCGCCCTCGCTGACATAATCGACAAGGTCATTGACATGAAGAGCATTGCCGCAAGAAAAAACACCCCCTTGCATCGTCATGAAAGTCTGGTCGACTGCTGCGCCTTTTGTGCAAGGATGAATTGACACTTCAAGAGAGTCGGCAATTTCGTTTTCGGGGATAAGTCCGACGGACAAAATCAGCGCGTCACATTCGATTATTCGTTCTGTACCGGCGATGGGGCGCATTTTTGCATCCACCTGCGCAACCTCGACGGCTTCCAGTCTGCTTTCGCCAAAAACTCTTGTCACCGTATGCGACAAATAAAGCGGAATGTTGAAATCATTCAGGCATTGTGCAATGTTCCTTGTCAAGCCCGAAGGTGTCGGTTTGACTTCGTATACACCCTCAACCGATGCGCCCTCAAGCGTCAAGCGGCGCGCCATAATGAGTCCGATATCACCCGAGCCGAGTATAACACATCGTTTTGTCGGCATTTTGCCCAATATGTTGACATAATATTGCGCCGTTCCGGCGGAGAATATGCCTGACGGTCGGGTACCTTGAATAAACACCTGCCTTGCCGTCCTTTCTCTGCAACCTGTGGCAAGCACAATGGCTTTGGCGGCAATTTTTGTCACACCCTCACGGTTGATTAGTGACAAAACGTATTCATCGCCAATCTTCTCTATTGAGCTTACAAAAGTCAGCGTCACCGCTTCGACTTTTGTGTCTGCAAGCATATCTATATATCTTTCGACATATTCAGGACCCGACAACTTCTCTTTGAATCGAATCAGCCCGAATCCGTCATGTATACACTGTTTCAGAATACCGCCCAGCCTCGCCTCTCTTTCGATAAGAAAAACCTTGGCGCCTTCTTTGTCGGCAGCAACGGCAGCTGCTATGCCGGCGGGTCCGCCGCCTATGACAACTACATCGTATTTATTCATTGTCCACTCCCTTGGTATCACCGAAAAGCACTGCGCTGTTGCCGTCTGCCTTGTTTATTTCTTCTATCGGCACTCCCTTGTGCTCTGCAAGCAGTTGCATAACCAGCGGTGAACAGAAACCGCCTTGGCATCTGCCCATACCGGGGCGCGCCCGTCTTTTTATGGCATCAAGCGTATATACCGGAACAGGAGAGTTCAGCGCGTCAATAATCTCGCCTTTCGAGATCTCTTCACAGCGGCAAATAATCTCTCCATACGCAGGATTGCTCTTTATGAGAGCATTGCGCTCTTCTTCGTTCATATCGGCAAGGTGGGGAATGCCCTTTCGTATCGGGTTGAAACTTTCGTTCTTTTGCGCTCCTCCCAACAATTCTGCAGTCCATTTCGCCGCATCCTCGGCAATGGCAGGCGCCGCAGTCAATCCCGGCGACTGAATTCCGGCGGTTTCAATGATATTGCGTGTGAAAATGCCCTTTCTGACGACAAAATCCTCTTCGTATGTCGCCGCCCTGGTGCCTGAAAAATATGTAATGATGTCACTGTAGCGCATATTCTCAGCGACACGGCTCAATTTTTTAAAAAGGAAATCAATGCTTTCCTTGTCTGTTGAGGTGTCCTCTCTGTAAGGCGTCTCTTTTGCGGTCGGCCCAACAAGCACGTTGTTATCAACGGTATGCACGACACCGCCGCCTTTCGTATGCTTGTCCTTGTCGTCTACCTTTTGTTTTTCGTCTTCAAATTTTGTGAAAGGTGATTTATTCATCGAGGTTGCCGCAAAGGCTCTGCATTTTTTGTCGAGAATAAGGTTGGTTCCCTTCCTGGGATGAATCGTAAAGGTGCGGTCGCCTGCCATATCGGCAATGCGGTCGGCAAAGACTCCCGCGGCGTTTATGACGACTTTCGGATAGATTGTTCCCCGATTTGTGGCAACTGACTTTATTTCGCCGTCTTCGACGCTCATTGCCTTGGCATAAGTATTCAAAAATACGTTTGCTCCGTTGGCGGCGGCATTCTCCGCAAGCGCTACGGTAAACTTGTAGGGAGAAATCTCTCCGCCGCTGGGCATAAATACTCCGCCGACGGCCCAAGACGGTGTGCCTGGCTCGACTTCAAGCAACCTTTTTCGGTTCAGATAGCAAACTTCGGGTATGCCTAACATTTTTGATTTAAGTTTCATAAGAGGATAAATGACATATTTCTCCCATTTTTTATAAAAAATAATCATATGTCCCGTGCGTTGAAAATCACAATTCAGCTCTTCCGACAACTTGTCATAGAGCTTGTTTCCTCTGCTATTATAAAAGTGTTTTTGCTGATTTTTATGTAAATCGATGCCGACGTGAATATCACCGTCATTCCTTGATGATGCCGCAAGAGCAACATCATAGCCCTTTTCGATCAAAGCAATGTTCAGTTTGTATTTTGACAGTTCCCTAGCTATGGCGCATCCGACTATGCCGCCTCCGATAATGAGCGCATCAAAAGACCTGCCGTCAAGCAAGCTGTCTTCAAAATCTGGCTTCTTTTCTTCTTCGTGAAAATTTTTCAATTTTATGTCATTAAGCACACCAAGAGAATTTTTGTCTTTTGCAAGCGTTCCGGCTTTGACAATCAAATCCCAATCGGAAAGCTCGCCCTCAAGCCGCACACAGCCATTGCGCTCGGAAACTATTATGTCCTTTGAAATTTGTTCATGTATGTTTTTTTGAATTTTTTTTAAGTTACGAATCATTTTTGTCTGCCTTTTTATAATG
>CAYJBS010000070.1:0-2634 GCA_964368435.1 uncultured Christensenella sp.
CCTGGGTTATATCTCTTCCTACCCGACAGGCACGAGAGAGAACGGCGGACAGTATACGCATGCGGCAATTTGGTTCGTAATTGCCATGATAAGGGCAGGCAGAGTTGAGCAGGCATATGATTATTTTCAGATGATAAATCCTGTCGAAAAATGCCGACACAAGGACAACAACAAAATGTATAAAGGC
This sequence comes from uncultured Christensenella sp., assembly GCA_964368435.1. Classification (GTDB taxonomy): domain Bacteria; phylum Bacillota; class Clostridia; order Christensenellales; family DTU072; genus DTU072. Next base: position 188 of record CAYJBS010000070.1, read on the forward strand.
GAACCATTCGTATTTGCAGGAGATGTATATTCAAACCCAGACAACGAAGGCAGAATGGGTTGGAGTTGGTATACAGGTAGCGCGGCATGGGCGTATAGGCTGATAATCGAGGAATTTTTCGGATTGAAAAAAAGAGGAAATACTCTTGTCATTAAACCGTCACTGCCGAAAAAACTACTCGGTTCGGAACTGGTTTACCGATACAAACAATCAGAATATCAAATTGAATTTGTGTCGTCGAAAATCAATAAATTGATTGTTGACGGCATAGAAAATGAGGACTGGGAGATTGAATTGCAGGACAAAAAAAGGTCAAGGATAATAGTCGAGCTGAACGGTTGAAGGGGCTGATTATCCTTGACAAATAGTGGAAACTTATAGTAATATTGTTATATGGATTTGTTTGAAAGTAATCGGCAAAAAAACGCGCCGCTAGCCGAAAGAATGAGATGCTCATCGCTTGATGAGTTTTTGGGACAAGGACACATAGTCGGAAAGGGCAGTCTTCTTCGCAGGGCAATTCTTGCCGACCGATTGGGCAGTTGCATTTTTTACGGTCCTACAGGCGTAGGCAAAACAACGCTTGCCAACATAATTGCGCAAACAACAAATTCCAACTATGTCTATCTGAACGCTGTTTCAAGCGGCGTCGCCGACGCAAAAAAGGTTATTGAAGAGGCGCGCAGTGTGCTTTCGCTATATGGCAAAAGAACATATTTGTTGCTTGATGAGTGCCACAGATGGAACAAAGCGCAGTCCGACAGTATGTTGTCGGCTATCGAAAAAGGCGAAATAATCTTTATCGGCAGCACCACCGAAAACCCCTATATCAGCATGACAAAAGCCATCGTAAGCAGATGCAGAGTCTTTGAATTTCTTCCTCTTGCCGACGACGACATAAGAATTGGCATCGAAAGGGCGCTGAAAGACAAACAAAACGGACTGGGAATGTATTCGGTTGAACTTGAAGAAGCCGCATTGAAGCACCTCATTTATGCCTCAAAAGGTGACTTGCGGGTAGCGTACAACGCTTTGGAACTTGCGGCATTGACGACCGATCCCGACAAGGAAGGCGCCATACACATCACAAAAGAAATTATGGCGCAATCTATTCAAAAACCGCCGCTAAGCATTGACGAAAGCATATATTATGACATGCTGAGCGCCTTTTGTAAAAGTTTGCGAGGGAGTGACGCCGACGCGGCGCTTTATTATGCCATGAGGCTACTGAATGCAGGTTGCGAACCGTTGCTTATATTGCGCAGACTCATTGCTCATTCGGCAGAGGATGTCGGACTTGCCGACCCCAACGCAATGCTGATGGCTGTCAGCGCTTTGACGGCATACGAAAAGATGGGTTTGCCCGAAGGCAGGTTGCCGATGAGCGAAGCCATCATATATGTTTGTAACGCGCCGAAATCGAACAGCGTAGTCGTTGCTCTTGGCGCGGCTGACCAAGCGTCACAAGAAGCGCATGATGTCGTACCGATGTATTTGAGGGACACAAACTACAAGACCCAAAAAATAACCGGCTACAAATATCCGCATGATTATGGCGGTTATGTCGAACAGCAGTATCTGCCCGACAGCATAAAAGACAGAATATTTTATCGCCCGTCCAACAACGGCATGGAAAAAGATATTGAAATAAAAAAACATAAAAAGGAGATATGATTATGTCAAAACAACTTTCAGGATCAAAAACAGAAAAGAACCTTTGGACAGCCTTTGCAGGCGAGAGCCAAGCGCGAAACAAATATGATTATTTTGCTTCGAAAGCCAAGAAAGAAGGTTATGAGCAGATTGCGGGATATTTTACAGAAACCGCAAGCAATGAGAAGGAGCATGCGAAGATTTGGTTCAAAAAGCTCAACGGTATAGGCACTACGATAGAGAACCTTATAGCGGCCGCCGCCGGCGAGAATTATGAGTGGACAGAAATGTATGCAGAATTCGCAAAAGAAGCCAAAGAAGAAGGCTTCGATGATTTGGCAAAACTGTTTGAAGGAGTCGCCGCCATCGAAAAGACTCACGAAGAGAGATACAACACTTTGCTTGCCAATATCGAGACCGGAGTTGTCTTCGAAAGAAAAGAAAAAGTCGTTTGGGAATGCAGAAACTGCGGCAATCGTGTATACAGCGAAACTGCGCCTGATACATGCGACGTTTGTGACCATCCGAAGGCTTATTATCAGTTGCTTGTTAAGAATTATTAACAGGCGGCTACATATAAATTTAATTTAATAGGGATGAGATCCCTCCACTTCGGTCGGAATGACATATAAAGGTATTTTTCGACGGAATGACATATAAAGGTATTTTTCGACGGGATGACATATAAAGGTATTTTTCGACGGAATGACATTGAAAAATGTTTTTCAGTCGTCATTGAATAATGCTTTATGTCATTCCGACCGAAGCGTAGCGAAGTGGAGGAATCTCATCCC
>CAYJBS010000070.1:2734-6221 GCA_964368435.1 uncultured Christensenella sp.
ATAATGCTTTATGTCATTCCGACCGAAGCGTAGCGAAGTGGAGGAATCTCATCCCGACCGAAGCGTAGCGAAGTGGAGGAATCTCATCCCAACATCACTATAATGTAGAATATTCAGGAGAATTTTGAGACCATGATTGAAATAATCAATTTAACCAAAGAATATAACAACAGCAAAATAAAAGCAGTTGACAACATTTCTTTCAATGTTGCAGGCGGTGAAATCTACGGATTTTTGGGTCCCAACGGCGCAGGAAAGTCCACCACCATAAAGTGTCTTACGGGCATTTTGCCTTTTTCTGAAGGGCACATAAAGATTTGTGGCATCGACATAAAAGAAGAGCCAGTAAAAGCAAAAACCAATATCGGTTATGTTCCCGACGAACACATCATTTATGAAGGTTTGACGGGACTTGAATATATCAGCTTTATTGCCGATGTTTTTTCCGTTCCGACAAATGAACGCAAGGAAAGAATCGAAAGATACGCCAAGCTTTTTGATATGCAAAGCAACTTGAACAACAAGATGTCCTCATACTCACACGGAATGAAACAAAAAATAAGTTTGATTTCGGCATTAGTTCACGAACCGAAAGTATGGGTGCTTGACGAACCTATGACGGGACTTGATCCCCAATCATCATACAATCTGAAACAGTTGATGGCAGAACATGCAAAGCAAGGCAATGTGGTGTTCTTTTCATCCCACGTCCTCGACGTTGTACAAAAAGTCTGTACGAAAGTAGCCATAATCGACAAGGGCAAGCTTATTACAGTCTGCGACATGAAGGAACTCAAAGAAAAGAGAGCCGACATGAGTCTTGAGGAATTGTTCCTCAATCTGACAAAGAACAACGAGGCTGGCGATGACAACCTTTAATCAATTTAAAAGTGTTTTTCTGACAATTTTCAGAAACAACCTAAAAAAAGTAAAGGGTTTGGGCGAAAAGAAAGCCCAAAAAATAGTCTCTTTGATTTTTATCGGCTTGGGGCTTGTGGCATTGCTTTCTTATATTGTGCTCTTTACCGTTGTGCTGACTCGTTCGAGTATCGCAGCAGGACTTCACGAAAAGTTGCTGTATATGTTCGTGGGAGTGTCACAATTTGCCGTGCTTTTTCTCGGCGCTATGGCATCCATGAGCTATCTTTATTTTTCCAAAGATAATCAGTTGCTTGCCTCGCTTCCGTTGCCGTCGAAAGTGATATTTATGGCAAGATTTGCCATGTCGTACATTTCGGAATTTATTATCGGCGCGCTTGTGATATTGCCTACCGTGACGACATACGGCATAGTGTGCATATTGAACGGCATAACAATAAATGCGGCTTTTTTCATAATCGAGGTTATCGGGATATTTCTTTTTCCCGTGATACCTTTGCTTCTGGTCAGTTTGCTTTCTTTGCCGCTTATGTATGTTATGGCGCTCATAAAGAAACGCACCTTGAGCAACGCAATAGCTCTGGGCATTATTATCGTGCTGGCAATGTCTGTTTATTTCGGGCTAATCGGCAGTTTTTCGAATATGACGCAAAAAATGGACGACAGCGGCATAATTGCGCTGTCTCCGACGATTGTTTCCATGCTGAACAATTCTTACAAGATATTCATTTTTAACAAACCCATTATCGATGCGATGATGGGGCAAAGCATTGCGCTGAACCTGTTTGTGTATATTGCAGGAATAATACTTCTTATGATTCTCAATGTCCTGTTGTCTTCGATTTTTTATAAAAAAGGAATATCGGTAATAATCGAGGGGGACGGCAAGCGAGATGCGCAAAAGTCCAAAAAAGAGTTGGTCTATACTTCGGCAGGACTGAAGTATTCAATTATACGTAAAGAAATAAAAACTTTGGCGAATACCCCTGCGATGCTTGTCAATTCGTTGATGGGCGTTATTCTCGGCCCGATTATACTTATATTCATGGTGAAGTCCGGCTCGATGAACATTGTAGAAGATGCAGGCAGGGCAGAGCTATATGCCATAGGATTTGTGTCGTATTTTGTTTCGCTTATGGTCGGCGCCACAAACCAAGTGGCAATGGTAGGCTTTTCACGCGAGGGTCAAAACCTATTTACGCTCAAGTCTTTACCTTTATCTGCCGATATGCTGGTCAAGGTGAAACTTCTTGTAGCAACCTCAATGAATGTTTTGACCGTAATTCTTGTTTCCGTAGTGTATTTTATTGTTATGCCCGGCAACAACATTGTTCCGGTAATAATTATTGCGCTGGTTACGCTGAGTTGCGGCTTTGGCATAAATTGTTTGGGTTTGTACAACGACTTAAAAAACCCAAATTTGAAGTGGCTGAACGTCAATGAATTGACAAAAAACAATAAACGCGCCATAAAACCCGCGCTGACAGCTGCCGGTGTCGGCATCGCTTATATGGTCATGGGTATGGCGCTTAGTATGCAGTCATCCATAAATTTGTTATGGTCATATGTACTGTTTACGGGGATATCATTTCTTGCCAACACATTGCTAATAATAATTGCCTATAAAAAACTTTTTGATAATCCGCAGCAACTGCTGGATAAAGTAGAGGGATAAAACATGCGAAAAATTGCGTTTGACGTCGGCGATGTCCGTATCGGTATAGCCACCAGCGACCCCACGGGGCTTATTGCAGGGGGCTACGAAACCTTCACGCGAACAAAAAATCTTGACAAAGATATGAAATATCTTGCCGCAGTAATTGCCGAAAGACAATGCGACGAAATAGTCTTGGGCTTGCCGCTGAATATGGACGGCACAGAAGGCGACAGGGCGGATAAAGTCCGTCAATTCGGAAAAAAACTACAAAAATACACTGCTGTCGAAATCGTTTTCCACGATGAAAGATTGTCGACGGTGTCCGCCGAAAAATCATTGATTGAAGGGGGAATGCGCCGCGACAAAAGAAAAAGCGTCATAGATAAGGTTGCGGCTACGATAATATTACAAAGCTATTTAGACAAAATAAACTTAAGGAGCAAAAACCAAATGAAAGATGTCAACAAACAAGAAAATGATGTAGAAATGATTGAGGAAGATGAGGTAGTTACTTTAACCGACGATGACGGAAAAGATACCGATTTTTATGTCCTCGCAGAGCTTGACTATAAAGATAAATGGTATATTTATCTCGAACCGGTAGAGCTGAACGAAGAATATGGCGAAGGCGAAATAATCATATTCGAACTTGGCGAAAACGAAGAAGGTGAGGAGATTTTTATTCCCATAAAGGACGAAAAACTTCTTCAAGAAGTTTTTGAGCTGTTTATCAGCGAAATGGAGACGGCAGACGAGGAATAATCTTCCGTCAACATGCCAAAATTTTTATCAAGGATGAGATACCTCGACTGCGCTCGGTATGACAAAAAGTCCTGTCATTCCGATTGGAGCGGAGAAATCTCAATCCTTGTAAACGAAAGCGGATGAGATACCTTGACTGCGCTCGGTATGACAAAAAGTCCTGTCATTCCGATTGGAGCGAAAGCGGAA
>CAYJBS010000070.1:6321-7847 GCA_964368435.1 uncultured Christensenella sp.
AGATACCTCGACTGCGCTCGGTATGACAAAAAGTCCTGTCATTCCGATTGGAGCGAAAGCGGAATAGAAGAATCTCAATCCTTGTAAACGAAAGCAGATGAGATACCTCGACTGCGCTCGGTATGACAAAAAGTCCTGTCATTCCGATTGGAGCGAAAGCGGAATAGAGGAATCTCAATCCTTATTTCAAACCCTGATGAGATACCGCCTTTATGAGTGGTATCTCATTTTTTTACTTATCAATTATTTTTTAAGCGTTGCATTGCGCGCGTCTTTATTGTATACTTTAATATAAAGTATTATAATTATTAATACGGAATTAGTTTGTATATACTTAGGAGACGCTATGAAGCCCGGAATAAAAACCTGCATAATACTCTTGACGCTGATATTGCTGATTTTTTCGCTTACTGCTTGCGGCAAAAATGTCGAAACATTTACTGTCGAATTCAAAGTAGACGGCGAAACGATACAAACCATAAATGTCAAGTCAGGCGAGGGCATAGTCGCTCCGAAGGTTCCTGAAGTACTCGGACACAAAGGCGAATGGGACATCAAGTCCTTCTCAAAAATTACCGAAAACCTCGTAACCAATGCAGTATATACACCAAGAATACAAAAAGTGCTTTTCAAAGCGCAAGACAGCAACAACATAATCCGCACTATTGAAACAAAAAGCGTAAGCTATGGCAGCAGCATAACAGCTCTTCCGCCGGTTCCCGAAAAAGAAGGGCATAGCGGAGTATGGAGCAAGACAGCTTTCCCTTCGGTGACTTCTGATTTGGAAGTATTTGCCCTCTACACCCGAAATTCATATACGATATCTTTTGACACAGACGGCGGTTCTACCATTGCGGATTTCTCCGCGCCATTCCAAAACAGCGTAAGCGTCACAACAGCCAAAGACGGTTATGAATTCCTCGGCTGGTATACCGATGCCGCTTTGAAAAACAGCTATAACCTCACGACCGTGCCATCAAGCAATCTGAAACTTTATGCGAAATGGGGCGAACTTCTTTATACCGTAAACATAAACACCGGAATGCCCGAATTTAACACATCGATGAACCGCGCTTTTGGCAGCGTCATCGACAATCTTTCGCAATATGCGCGCAAAGGTTACAAATTCAATGGTTGGTATGCCGACAGCGCATTCAGTCAACCCTTGAGATTTCCTTATACCATCACTTCAAGCGTGACGATTTTTGCCGATTGGATTGTTGACAACAGAGATGCGGCAACGGCTGACGCTTTTTTCATTTTTGACAATGCCACAAAGACCATTTCGGCAAATCCCGAAGCAGTTTTGCCCGAAAACATCATTGTTCCCAGCGTTTTTAATAATATCATTGTAGAAAAAATTGCCGCCTCAGGCTTCCGTTTTGAGGCGATAAAATCCATTGAATTGCCACAGAGCATCAGTGTAATAGGCGATTATGCCTTTGCTTCGCCGTCCATAACCGCTGTGGAATTTGCACCCGACAGCCGCCTGAATACAATAGGCAACGGCGCTTTCTTCGACTCCG
>CAYJBS010000071.1:0-7680 GCA_964368435.1 uncultured Christensenella sp.
GTGCTGAGTCCGACGGCAATTTTGTTCTCTAGCCAAGAGCCGAGATAATTCCCGATGGCAAAAGCCAACGCAAAAACCAGAATTTTTAGCGGCGCTTCGGTGAATCCGACAAGAACCGTGCCGGTGATCATCAGCCAAAGTATCACTTCGACAAAAGCTACCAAAGAACCTTTGGTGCGTTCGCCTCGATTTATCAGCACGATTCGCAACGTGGCGAAGGTGACTTCGACAATTTTTCCGAAGAAAATGATAAAATATACCCAAACACTGTTGCTAGTTAGAAAGCCCATTTATACACCTACTTTATTTTCTGTCAATATCTTATCAAATATTAAGTTCTTTCGCAAACTTTTTGATGGAGTTTGCGTTATAGTTATGTAGAGCCTATGGTGTGGTATTTTTCCGCCGTTTGCGTTATAAAAAAATTTATGTTAAAATATAAAGAAAAAGAGGTGTTTTATTGAATTTATCCAACAGACTTGAATGGCAGAAAGAACTAAAAAACAACATTACTTCCGTCGATACTTTGGCAGAAATGGGCTATATTGACGAAGAGACGCGGGTCAAGCTTCAGCCTTTGACCGAGAGATATCCCATGTCTATACCACGGTATTATTTGAATTTAATTGAAAAGAAAGACTATTCCGACCCAATTTTCAAAATGAGCATAGCGTCGTTGAGCGAGGCTCAGGCAGGCGGCAGCGCAGATACCAGCGGAGAGGGCGTCAGCACCGTGACCGGCGGCATTCAACACAAATATGACAATACCGTCTTGTTGCTTTCGACAAACGTATGCGCTATGTATTGCAGACATTGTTTCCGCAAAAGGCTTGTCGGTTTAACCGAAAAAGAGGTCTTGCGCATTACCGATGAGGCGCTGGAATATATCGCGCAACACGAAGAAGTCGACAATGTTTTGATTTCGGGCGGCGACGCTCTTTTGAACAGCAACAAAGTTGTCGAGAGATATCTCGAAGGGCTGACAAAAATCCCGCACATAAAATTCATTCGTTTCGGCAGCCGCACTCCTGTTGTTTTCCCCCAAAGAATAACCTCAGACAGCGAACTTATAGAACTTTTTGAAAAATACGGCAAACTAAAAACTATTTATTTGGTTACACAATTCAATCATCCGAGAGAATTGACCAAGGAAGCGCTGAAAGCTACCGACATGCTTAGGCAGGCAGGTATCCCCGTTCTCAATCAAACTGTGCTGTTGCGAGGCATAAACGATTCGCCCGAAACACTTTCGGAACTTTTCAACGGACTTGCCGCCAACGGCATATCTCCGTATTATCTCTTCCAATGCCGCCCCGTGAAGGGCGTAAAGGGGCTTTTTGCCGTTCCGCTGCTCGAAGCGTACGGCATAGTAGACGCCGCCAGAGGACAGCTTTCGGGAATAGCAAAAAGATTCAGATTCATCATGAGCCACATTACAGGCAAGCTGGAGATTCTCGGCAAGACCGACGCCACAACCTTGATGTTCAAACAGCATCAAGCACGAGATAATGACGATATGAACAGAATTTTTGCCATACAAGCCGATGCCTCTTCCGTATGGTTGGGCGATGACCTAAGCGGCGCCATATAATTTTTGTGCCAAGTAGTTATATTTGATTAACAATTTGCTTTCCATGGGTTTTTGCGTATATAATATGGATACTATTAACTAGGAAAAACATATGGAAAGATATCAAGAAATCGAAAGAAATCTCATCACAACATACCGCTCGAAAATCTGGCGCAAATTTACCAGCGCCATAAATGAGTATGAATTGATTCGTGACGGCGACAAAATCGCCGTCTGTATCTCCGGCGGCAAGGATTCTATGCTGTTGGCGAAATGCCTGCAAGAACTCAAAAGGCACGGCAAGAATAATTTTGAATTGGTTTTCCTTACGATGGATCCCGGCTACAGTACTGTCAACAGAAAAAAGATAGAAGACAATGCGGCGCTTTTGAATATCCCCATCGAAATTTTTGAATCCGATATATTTTCTATCGTAACCGAAGTTAGCGGTTCGCCTTGTTATTTATGCGCCCGTATGCGCAGAGGCGCGTTGTACAGCAAAGCAAAAGAGTTGGGCTGCAACAAGATTGCGCTGGGACACCACTTTGACGATGTCATAGAGACTATTCTTATGGGGATATTTTATAATGGACAAATACAGTCGATGATGCCCAAGCTGCACAGCAGAAATTTCGAAGGAATGGAACTTGTTCGTCCACTTTATTGGGTGAAAGAACAGGATATCATCAATTGGAAAAACTATAATAAGCTCGATTTTTTGCGTTGCGCCTGCCGCTTTACCGAGGCTTGCGAAGACGAGGAGAAAAGCTCGAAACGGCAGGAAATGAAAGACTTGATGAAAAACCTGCTGAAAACAAACCCAAATGCCGACATCAGTGTGTTTAAGAGTGTATACAATGTCAACCTGAACACCGTAATTGGCTACAAGAAAAACGACGTAAGGCATCATTTTCTCGATGAGTATGACGACATAAGAGAAGAATAGGGACGAGATTTCTCCAGCCTCGTCGCACTCCTGCGGCTATCAATGCCCTCGCGGTTGTCGGATGACAGCCCGCTCACGAGTTTTGGCTACGAAAGGCAACACCGTGCCTTTCGCTTTACGCGTCGCTCCACTGCGGTTCGAAATGACAATAATATATGTCATACCGAGCGTTAGTCGAGGTATCTCATCCTTATTCTTATTTGGATGGATAAAATTATGAAGCGACATTAAAAAGTCATTTTGATATACCATTTGCAAAGGTTTGGATACCTTATTTTGGCTATTGCGACTTTCAATCGAACGTTTTTTGTTTTTCAGGGTATTTTAATGCTCAGCGCATATTATGAAAGTGTGGAGACATTGTACTTCCTAAGCGCAAAACACTTCCATATAATATGATGTAGAGAAAAGCAAGCGGAAAGGCAATTTGTTTCTATGTAACAAAATAAAAGTAAAAAAATATTTAGATATATGAGTAAGATATGCCCAATATTCACCTTTGCCGAAAGTCAAAATTTTTACATCTTGACAAAGCTCATGAGATTATATTATAATTTAGGCACAAATCTTATTATGGAGGATATATGAAAAAGAATCTTTTTATCAAAATCATTTTGGTATTGTTAGTCGTACTTTTGGCTTTTTCCGTGTTTGCTTGCGGAAAGAATCCTCCCAAAGACGATTACATCGATCCCAGTGTGACAGAAAAAGACATGAAGATGGAAGACATCTCAAACTTCTTGGGGAAATTTGCTCCTTTGGCAAAGCAAATTGACCTTATTGAGGACGAAATCCATTTTGACCTTGCTTTGTCTTTGAAGTATCAAGCTATGCAGTATTCTGTACAGCTTCAAGGTGACATCTATGGTGACGCCCCGGCAAGCAACAAAATGGCTATCATTGTGAGAGATGACGCACTTGCATCCGACAACATTAAGCTTGCAGCTTATTTGAAAGACGGTGACATCTATCTCAATCAGAAAATTACTTCTACTGCCGGCGCCACAAAGTTCTCGAAGCTTGATGCTCTTGAACTAAACAACAATCTTTCGAAGCTTCCCGGTATGTTGAACGAAATGGGACTGGGCGTGGAAGGCATCATTTCAAACCTTCAGACGGTTCTATTAGACCTTGGTCAATTGGCCGACGGTATCCTGAAAGAAAACAAAGCGTTGAGCATCACTGAAGAAACCGGTACATACACCCTCTCAATAATACCCGAGGGCTTGGGCGGTTTGATAACCAGCATTGTTCCTACTTTCTTTAAGAACGGTTTCGGAGAGCTGCAAGGCTTGATAGATTTCGCATTAGACTTTATTTTCGGTGTGGATTCTATTGAGAAACTCGAAACAGCCAAGGTTGCCAATTTCCCGACGATTCAAATCGTGGCGCTGAAAGAAAAGAACGAAGCAAACGCCAACGCCAACGGACTCAAGATTTACTACAAAGGTGACCTTGACAAAACTACTTCCGCTCAAGAAGAACTTGAGATAGGAATTTTGGCGAATGTAGACAACGACGCCGTACTTCCCGGAACGAAAGCTATCAGCTTCCCCGATTTCACGAATTACAAGGAAGGCGTCTTGAAAGCCTCTTTGACTATCGACCTCGGCGTAAAAGACATCTACCTCAAGGCTGATGTATTTGCAGATCCCGACTTCGCAGACAAGCAAACAAATCCCACTGCTTATCTTGCAGCCTACGACAAAGAAGGCGACAAGATAGACGATCTTGACGCGTTTTATGACGGTGAGTTCCTTTATTTTGACCTTGCCGGACTGTACACTATTCTCGAAGTCACACCCGACGCGGCAATAGGCACTCAGTACAAGATAGCGTTTGATTTCCCTCCGACGAATGAAGTTGTTGCTCCTCAGACAGCAGCAGGAGAAGAGGTTGTAGAAGATGAAGCTGAATTGCCATTCAAATTCAACCCAAATTTCCTCACGGTTATGCTTGGCAAGATCGACACCCTAATCGACATATTTAAGGACGTTGCGCTGGAACAAAAACTTTCTATCAGCGTAAGCGACATAATGGACCTTGTCGACGGCATGTTGGTTGTCAACTCGCCTTCTGTCTATATTGTTGACGGAGTAAAAATAACAGCTGTGGCAGATTTGGAAGATCTTTTACACATCCACGCTAAAACCTATTCAAGCACCAAAACTTATACCGCTGCCGAGAAGACAACTCTTGTAAAATCCCTTTTAAAGGACAAATTAAGCAGAGACGTTATTCTGAAAGACTTCCTCGAGAAGGACAGCAAAGGCAAAGCATACAATGATGCCGAAAAAGAAGCCGCTGCTCTCGACGATATCTATAATCTGTTGGACAAACTCAACTCAACCGAAATGTATGGAAAGGCAGCAATCATAGCCGGCCTCAACAAGCTTCTTGCACCGTTTGCAACAGGCTATGACGACGCCGATGCAGAATCCTATACAGCAGCAGAGTTGAAAACATTTGCACAGGCTGTCATAAAGACGTTCAGCGGAGTAGATGTCAGCATAGACGACATCATAAATGCCCCCGAAACATCCGACGATGTATTCATATTCTTCGGACTGCTTGAGAATGGGCTTGGTTTGGAACTTGATATTTCCACCGACGCAAACAAAGCAACGAAAGTTCTCAACGTAAAAATTGAGCTTGACATCGTCGCCGAAGCCCCGACCTATGTGCTTCCCACAAAGGACTATACAGATGCAATCGACCTTAATTCAGTAGCAACTGAAGATACTGTTGGAAACATCTACTTCGAAGGCGAAGAAAAGCACTATGTCATACTTGACGAACTGGTCAGACTGCTTGACGCTTACAAAGCTATAGGCGCCTAAGTAGCATAACAACCTAAGTACTCAAACAACAAATCAACAAATTACCAAAAGCCGACCGCAGGGTACGGCTTTTGGTGATTAATCAAAAAAAGGCTATTGCAAGATAGTCTTTTTCTTATTAATTTTAAGTTTCATTACAAATATTGACGCACAAAACCAACAACCTTTTTTTATATTATATTTACTTTATTTTATATTTATTAGCATTGACTTTAAATAATAAATATATTAGAATAAGACTATATATAAAGGGCGAGGTATGCCCTTTTGCCGTCTTGATTTACGGTGTGGAGGTAACTAGTGACAAAAAAATCCTTTTTATTCAAAGCCATAATGGTTATTATGCTGCTTTTGCTGGCATTCGCAATTTCTGCATGCCAAGAGGTCGAAAAGGACGATGGTCCAACATACAGCATAGATGACAACGAAAGCAACCAAATCAACAAGGACAAGACAACCAAGACCCAAGCTATTGACAAGGTCACCACCTCCATGACCAACCTCAAGAAGCGCTTGAATTCCGAGGATGTCGGCGAAGGCGGATACTATATGGCGTTTGATTTTCATATCAACACCGCCAACAACTCCAACTTTGTTTTGCGTCTGCAGGCGCATTTATTTACATACCCGTACATGAACGAATTCGGTGTTGTGAGAGAAGACGACCTGAAGAAGCACAACGAACTAATCAAGAAGAGCACGATTTTGATAGAATGGTATGACGGCAACACCAACAGTATGCTGATAGGTTTCTATTTTGACGGCGTAAAAGCCAACCCCAATGACCCGGGCAACATTTTGTATTTGAACCTTCAAGGCGAAAAAAGATGGTTTCCGGATTTCGGCGACAGCGTACTTTACCAACAAATGATAAGACTGCTGACTTCGTTCAGCCTTGACGATGTCTTGAAGGAAGCCGGAGTAGGCGAGGACGGCGGCGTGTCGGCTATTGCCACCCTTTTGGATTTGGCTATCACCAACAACTACAAGCTGGTCTTGAACCACAACGACCAGACCAACAAAGATATCACCTCGGTGCTGTTCAACTCAGTCAACCTTGACATCATAAAAGAAGATTTGACCGGCATATTGCAGAACATTTTCTCCCCGTTCGGCAACAAAATTGATCCTCTGACCAACAAGTATCTCGGTTTCAAATTCTCGACACTGGGCAGAACCAGCCTCCAAACCATAAACTCCGACATGCAATTCTTTATTGAACCCGACACCGACGGTGTCGAGGACATGTTGACGAGCGCATATGTGTTCCTGACAGGCTCGGCGCAGCTTGACAGCATGTCGATTCCGTTTACTTCTGATATCAGGATTTATTACGGAGCTGCGCCGCCCAAACCCATAAAGCTCGACAAAGAATTCTATAAATATTATGACTACGGCAAGTACGAATTCACCGGCAACTTATATTTGCCTACGATGAACCTCAACCTTGACGCGCTGATCCGAACAAAGGTCAACGAATACGACAACACCATCAACCATGTATTTTCGGAGTTCAGAGACATCGCCAACGGAGATTTGATCATCGGCGCATATTACAAAAATGAGCTGGCATATTTGGATGTGGAGGGCTTGCAGCATCTTTACGGCGGCATAAAAATCGAAGATATCGGCTTCCCTAAGGTTTACATAGAAGGCTGGGATCTGGCAAAAATGCTAAAAAGTTTCTTCGAGACAGTCGATAAAACCATTGTCAGCATTGTTGACAGCCTGCTCAATCCCGCAGATGAAAAAGAGAAGAGCATGATGCTTGAAGTCATTATGGCAAAGATGGAATCGACGGAAAAAAAGCCCAACGACCCTTTGTCCAAAAACACAGTCATGATACGATTGGATCACGAACTGTTGAAAGATATTTTACGCGAGGGCGGCTACGGTACTTTCACCACGCGTGACTTGATTGACATCATGAACGCTCAGCTACCTATCACGCTTGACGAGCTGGCTACTATTCTCGGCATAACCAGCGCCGAGATACTGATAGAAAAAACCTGGATAAAAATTACTCTCGACGTCGATACCAACGAGCTGCACATACAGCTTTATTCAGATATCGGCATCGTTGCCGGCGAGGAGCCCAGCAAGCTGTTGATGCAGTTGGACCTTGTTCCGGAAAAAATCGGTGAAGATATGGTCATCGCAGAAATTTCGTTTGACGATTTCAACGAGTTGCTTCCCGTGTATACTTATTCCGCAGAAATGAGCGGTCAATTCCTTTTCTCGAATGCCGAGCGCGTCGACATGTCCGACCTTTTGAGCGCATTCTTGGACGATATTTCCGGCAAGAACACGCCTTATGTGCTACC
>CAYJBS010000072.1:0-7549 GCA_964368435.1 uncultured Christensenella sp.
TTTCTAACTCGTCAAGCGCAGCGAAAAATTCCTTGTTAATCATTTTTTGTTCCTTCCTCCTAAAATTTTATATACGGTCTGACCAATTTTATTTTTGGTCGTAAAATTTCTGTATCAATATCGTCCTTCGTTAATACTATTTTTTCTTCATCAAATGCTTTCAGCACGCCCCACAGCTTGCTTTTTTTGCCGATTTTTTCGTTAAGCAGTACCTCAACTTCGGTGTCCAGGCTTCTTGCAAAATCCTTGTCCGATACTATCGGGCGGTCAAGTCCGGGAGACGATATATTCAGCGCATATGGTGCGCCATCTGTAATGTCGTAGGTTTCAAGCGGCTCTTCAAGGGCATTGTTGACCTTTTCGCAGTCCTCAAGTGTGATGCCGCCTTTGGCATAAATATAAAAAGTCAAATTCATGTCCTGAAAAACCTTTTTGTATTCGACTTCAACAACCTCATATCCGAGATTTTCAATAATCGGTACAATAAATTCATAAGCTTTTTTTGTTATTTCCGACATTTTTCCTCTTAAACCATTGAGAGTGACCCGTCGGGGTCACTCTCAAGATGCGATTCTATCAAAGTGATAATATAATACCATATATTATTAACCATTGCAAGCATTTTTTTACTTGCAAGAAGATATGAGAAAAAAATCAAGTATCAGAGCTCATTATCAGCAATCTTTTGAACAAATTTGCCGTGGCAAGCGTGTCATTCATTGCCCTGTGCGCCCCTTCCAGCGATATATCAAGTTTTTTGCAAATATAGGCAAGGTTATAATTTTTTAGTTTTATGGTCTGTCGCGCAAGTGTCAAAGTGTCTATGACATCATTGTCAAAATCATATTCAGCCAGTTTGCCTTGGCGAGTAATAAATCCGCTATCGAACGTCACATTGTGCGCCACCAGCTTGCAATCTCTGGTGAATTTATAAAAATCATGAACAATGTCTTCAAATGTCGGCGCATCTTTCAGCATATAGTCGTTTATGCCGGTAAGTTCCGTAACTTTTGGCGGTACGGGCATCTGCGGATTGACTAAAGTATGAAAAATTTCTGTCATTTCGCCGTCAAGTATCTTAACGGCGCCTATTTCTGTGATCTTGTCTGTGGAAGTCAAACCTGTCGTCTCAATATCGAATACTACAAAGCGTTTGCCCGAAAAGATATTTTTTTCTTTGATTATGTCCGATGTGAAAAGAGATTTTTGTTCCTCATTTTTATACGGCAAAGGATGAACATTTATGTAATTTTCTCCGGCAGTCTTATACTTCTTACGGGTATCGATGCTGTCATAATCTATGTCACAACGGGCGATCTTCTTTGCCGTCAATGCATTTTGTCTGCTGAATTTGTCGTATCTCAACGGTCCTTCAATGGCAAGTATGTCGCCCTCTATCAAAGACGCGCCGCAGTCAATCGCCGCTTGACTTCTGGGAAAAAACTTTACTTCTATTGTTGAAGTGGTATCGTTCAGCGAAAAGGTATAAAACTTGCCTTCCTTTTCTCGATAATTGCGCTCGCGCAGTCCGCTGACAGCGCCGCAAAGCGTTGCGCTTTCGCTCTCAGTCTCTTTCATTTCGGAGATATAGCGCGGTTTTTTGCCGACTATACCCAAAATGTTGGCTTTCACTGCAATTTTTATCAGTTTTACGCCTTCGTATTCTCTCGGCGCCTCGGTAATGATTTCAATTTGCGTCTTGTTTGGAATTTCGACAACTTTTACGCAAAATTCTTCCATAAAGTTTCGCGACAGCATTTCCGAAAGTTTTATGTCCAGTTCTGCATTTTGGCAAAACTTATAGATATAGTTTTCGGCAAAAAGTGTAACCTTGACTTCACTGCCTTCAATATTTACGTCAATTTCGGAGTTCTGGACAAAAGAATATATCGTAGGAAATTCTGTATAAACATGATTCAAAATTGCTTTGATCACATATTTAGGTTCTGTAATGGTTTTTTTATAGCTTATTTTACTTTTGAAAACTTTCGGCAATATCTCTCCGACGGCATTTTCAACCTTGTTTTTCAACGATTCGTCAAGCTTTTCGTCGTAGGTGTGCGCATCGACAATAAAAGTCAAATTTAGGGTATCTTTATTCAATGTGACCGTATGCACCTTAAATATCCGTTGGTTCTCAAGCAGATATTCATTGAGCATAGTCAAAAAATTGCTTTCGTTCACTTCAGCAGTTCCTCCGCAAGGCGCATGATTTCTTCAATAATAAACTCGTTTTTTACGGTTTTGATTATTTTTCCGTCAAGAAATACCGAAGAAGTGTTTTTGCCTCCCGCTACGCCAAGACGCGCGCCTTTTGATTCTCCAATGCCGTTTACAATACAGCCCATAACGGCAATTTTTATTGGTTTTTTTACATCTTTTGTTCTTTCTTCAAGTAACGACGCCAAGCGTTCTACTTCTATACAAGTTCTTGCGCAAGTCGGGCAAGCTATTATTTCGACAAAGTTTTTGTCCACTCCGACAGCGCGTAGTATCTTTTTTGCGGCATAAACCTCTTCAACAGGGTTTGCGGCAAGCGATACCCGAAGGGTGTTTCCTATACCGTCAAGCAACAGACTGCCGATTGCCACGGCGGATTTTATGATGCCCGACTCTTTTGTGCCGGCTTCTGTAAGTCCGATATGCAAGGGATATTCGCATAGCTTGTCCAGTATGCGATATGCATCAACTGTTGTTTTTATGTCAGAAGACTTGACGGCAAGCACGATGTTGTCATAGCCTGCATCTTCAATCAGCTTTGCGCTGTCAATAGCAAGCGCCGCAAGGTTCTTTGCAGAAAAGTCATTGTCCTTGACCGAGCCCTTGTTTACACCGACTCGGATAGGCACGCCCCTTCCTCTGCATGCGCGTGTTATTTCAAGTATGCCTTTTTTTGGTAAATTCGAAGGATTTATTCTTATTTTGTCGACGCCGTTTTCGATAGCTGCAAGCGCCAATTTATAATCAAAATGAATGTCCCCTATTATCGGTACATTGCCTTTTGAGAGTTCTTTGATGGTCTTTATGCTGTCAAAATCGGGTACAGATACCCTCACGATGTCTGCGCCGGCCGAATAAAGCTCTTTTACTTGCGCAAGCGTAGATGCTGTATCGGAAGTAAGCGTGTTTGTCATCGACTGCACGATAATGGGAAATTCTCCGCCAATCGGTACATTTTTGACATAAACGATTTTTTTCATTTATTTATCCTTATGTTATCAGTCGAAGCAAATCTGCGAACACGGCGAAGGCGAAAAGTATTATTAGTCCTCCAAAGTGGATTGCTCCCTCAACTTTTTTGTTCAGCGGTTTTTTTCTGATCCATTCTATTGTCGTGAACACCATTCGTGAACCGTCAAGAGCCGGAAATGGCAACAAATTCATTATGGCGATATTCGCCGACAGCAAGCTGACTACATACGCAAGCGGTCCAAAGCCTGCTTTTGATGCCTGCGACATAGTCGAAATGATAGTTATCGGTCCGCCCGCCGACTCAGAAAACTTAATGCCGCCTGTAAAGAGCTGCCCAAAGAGCCAAAGTATCTTCCAAACGACATAAAAACCGTAGGAAAACGACCTTGCAAAGCCTTGGAAGAAGTTCAGCTTGACGGGCGCAAGCATAGAGGTGAATCCGAAAGCGTATCGGGTTTTTGGACTGTTATTTTCGTCATAGACGACATTTCCTTGCGCGTTCCGCTCAAATACATTGCTTTTCTTGACGGATAATTTCATTTTTTTGTTGTTACGCAGCACGGTAATAGTGCCTTCGTCTTCGATATCGGACATAGCGCGTTGCAAATCGTCCGCCATCAGAATATTTACTTGCCTGTTGTTGACTCTCAATATTACGTCACCTTCAAGAAGAACGCCGTTTATGTCGGCTTCCTGATAAACGCCACTGACTACGGGCAGAAGCTGTCCGTAAAAGGTGAAAATGACAGTTATGATAATCAGCGCCGAAAGAAAGTTGAAGAACGCACCGGAAAAAAGCACAATAAGCCTTTTCCAGGGCGCCTGGTTGTTAAATGCCGTCAACGAAGTGCTGTTCTCGTCCTCTGATTCGAACATGCAAGAGCCTCCGAGCGGAAAAGGACGGATAGTAAACACTTCGCCGTTTTTCTTGTTGGTCTTTTTAAAAATCGGCGGTCCGAAACCGATGGCAAATTCCAGTATCTTGAAATTCAGTAGTTTTCCTGCCAAATAATGCCCAAGTTCATGAACTACCACCATAAACATTAGGCACAAAACCGCAATGAGTATATATCCGACCGTCGACGCTACGCCGGCAAAAGTAATACATAAATTATATGACATCAATGTCCTCCGTATATTCTCTTAAAAGTATATTCACTGACAGCTTTGTCCATACTCTCAACTTGCGAAAAGGTGTCAAAATCATAGTTATCCGCAAATTTTTCCAAAGCGTCCTCAATGATTGTCGGTATATCATAAAAGGCTATTTGGTCTTCCGAATATGCTTTTACGGCAACCTCATTCGCACTATTCATGACACAACCTGCGGTATCCTTGAGTTTCAGTACATCTTTGGCGATGGCAAAACAAGGGAACTTCTTTTCGTCTATAGACGAAAAATTCAGACTGCCTATCGTTTCAAAATTCAGCGTTGGGACAGAACTTTCTTGCCGCAAAGGATAAGTAAGCGCAAGCTGTATCGGCAAGGTCATATCGGGTTGCGACAGTCCTGCGATAACAGAATTGTCCTTCATGACGACAAGAGCGTGAACTATACTTTCTCTGTGCTGTACCGCCGATATGTCGGAAATGCCGAAAAGGTGTTTTGCCTCAATCAACTCCATACCTTTATTCATCAATGTGGCGCAATCAATAGTGACTTTTTTGCCCATTTTCCAGTTGGGGTGTTTCAGCGCATCGACAGCTTTTGCATTCTTGAGTTCATCATATGACAGATCTCTGAACGCGCCGCCCGAAGCTGTAAGAATAATCGACTTGACATTTTCGTATGCTCCGCCGATACACTGCCAAACGGCAGAATGTTCGCTGTCGAGCGGAATTATTCTCGAATTATTGGTCTTCTTATAACGGTTTAGGAGCGTACCTGCTGCAACAAAGCTCTCTTTGTTGGCGGTAGCAAGCGTAACACCTGCAGAAAGCGCGGCAAGACTGGGCGCCAGTCCTGCTATGCCGGCAATGCCGTTTATGACTATATCGATATCGGCATATGTTGCGCTGTGCGACAAAATATCTTTGTAGGGCGCCACACTATTGTTACAAAGATATTGTTTTTTTGCGACGCTGACGGCATGTTTTGGTTGAAATTCCGCAATCAAATTTTCAAGATTGCCGCTGTTGTTAGCAATTATTACGACTTCAAACAAATCTCTGTTCTTTCTTATTATGTCCAACGCCGTAGAACCTATAGAGCCTGTGGCGCCTAAAATAGCAATTCTTTTTTTCATATCAGAATACAAAGAACATAATGGCGCTCATTATGGCAAGGCTGAAAAGCACAGAATCTATCCTGTCCATAACGCCGCCGTGAGCGCCCATCAGTGAGCCGTAATCTTTCAAGCCGACTTCCCTTTTTATGCGGCTTGCCGCAAGGTCGCCTATTTCCGAAGCTACAGCCATGCCCATTCCGATAATAATGTAATATAGGTAGGGATACTTTGAAATGGAAGAAAAGGTGAAAACTATATGTGACGGAAAGTGCAGTACTTCAAATAGCGCATAAATGACTAGTCCGCCCAATGCACCGCCAAATATTCCGATTATGCTGCCGACATAAGTTTTTTTCGGGCTGATTTTTGGAAAAATCTTTTTCTTCCCCCAGAAACTGCCGCCATAATATGCCAAAGTGTCGCACATTAGCGCGGCGCTGAGCGCAAACAATGACGGTATCATGCCATAAAGGTTGTTCATTACAAAGGACAGTCCAAGCAATAACATGGGATATACGCAAAGCACTATGGTAAGTATGAAATCCTTAAAGGTCTTTTTGGTATTAAAAATATACACCACAAAAGCTGTCAAGAATGCCAACAAAAAGGCAAACAACAGTCCGGTATAATTAAAGAAATACGCAAGCGGATAAATGGCTACGACAAGTACAATAAAAGCTATTCCGCTCGGGTGATAGTCAAGCCTTTTCATCGCCGAATACATCTCATAAAGCGCAAGCGCTGAAAATATGAGAATAATGCCGTCAAAAACGAATTTGCTGAAACTCGAAAGATATAGCACGAGAATAAGAAATCCCAATAAAAATATGCCTGTTAGTGTGCGTTTAAGCATTTATGCCTCCAAAATTCCTCTTTATTTCTTTGTATTCCCTTATTATTCCGTCAATGTCACCTTCGTCGAAATCGGGCCATAGCTTTTCTGTAAAAAATAGCTCCGAATATGCCGTCTGTAATGGCATAAAGTTTGACAGACGCTTGTAACCACCATAGCGCAATACGATGTCGGGGTCGGGAATGTTCACGGTGTATAGCCGATTTTTCAGCTCCTCTGCCGTTATGGGTGTGTCGTCCAGCCTGCGGCTACGGATTGTTATCAATTTGTTAACTGCTGCGACAAGTTCCGCATCACCGCCATAACCGATAGCAAAAATCAACATTCTGCCTTTGCTGTTGAGCGCGGCGGTATTTATGTTGTTTATTATGGCAAGAAGAGTATCGGGCAAAAGACGCATTTCTCCGATGAACCGCACTCGGTAGCCCCTTTCTCTGATGATTTTTGCCACAAAATTATGCAAAAAGTAGGCGATTATTCCGAGGATATTGCCTACTTCTTTTTTGTCTCTTTTTTGGTTGTCGGTGCTGAAGGCATAGAAAGTCGTATATTCAATATCAAACTTTTCTGCTGCATCAATAGCTTTTAGCAGCGCCTTTGCTCCTGACTCGTGACCGTCTGCGCGCGGCAGACCTCGTTCTGTCGCCCATCTGCCGTTGCCGTCCATTATTAAGGCAAGGTGCTTCACTTGTTATACCTTCATTATTTCGGCTTCTTTGGCGGCGGCAACCTTGTCGGTTTCGGCTATTTGCGCAGAAATAATTTTGTCGACATCCTTTTCGAAAGACATCTGGGTATCCTCTGCAAGCGAAATGGCTTTCTTGAGTTTTTTGCTTTCGTCTATGATGTCTCTGCGAATATTTCTGATGGCAACTTTTGTTTTTTCGGCAAGAGTTTTTACTTCCTTGACTAAAGTGCGCCTTCTCTCTTCGTTGGGTTCGGGGAAGACCAGTCTGATGATCTTGCCGTCGTTATTTGGAGTAATACCGACATTGGCATCAATGATAGCCTTCTCGACTTTCTTTATCATGCTTACATCCCATACCGTAATACAAAGCAAACGCGCTTCCGGAACCGAAATGTTCGCCAGTTGATTGAGCGCAGTGGGCGCGCCGTAATAATCGACGGTGACGCCGTCAAGAATATGCGGATTTGCTCTGCCTACTCTCATGTTTGTAAGTTCATGCTGATAAGCGTTCAAACTCTTGTCGGTACGTTCCTGTAAATCTTGGGATAATAATTCTAATTCTTCAATTTCATAAGCCATAATGATACC
>CAYJBS010000073.1:0-7208 GCA_964368435.1 uncultured Christensenella sp.
CGGCTTGGCTGAACACGCGCCAATGTGCGGAGTACCGTATCATGCCGTCGACAATTATATCGCAAGGCTGATTAATTCGGGCAATAAAGTAGCTATTTGTGAGCAGCTTTCTGCGCCGTGCGACCAAAAAGGCATGGTAAAAAGGGATGTCATCAGAGTAATCACTCCCGGTACCGTCATTGAAGAAGATATGCTTGACAACAAGAGCAACAACTATCTGGCAGCGGCGTATTCCACAAAAAACACCTTTGCCGTGGCTTGGCTGGATATTTCAACAGGCGAGTTTTTGGTCAAGGACTTCGAAGAAGGCAAAGATGCGCTGGACGTTGAAGATTTTCTTTTGTCGCTTATGCCGAAAGAAATTATCGGAAATTCTGAAATGGCTGACATTTCCGCCGATTATTCCTCAATAAAAACCGCAAAACTCGTTAAAGTTTCGCCGTATTATGACTATGCTTACGATTTTGACAACGCAAAACTGACTCTACTCAAACAGATGAATGCCTTCGACCTATATGCTTTGGGTCTTGACAACAAAAAAGCCGCAGTATGCGCCGCAGGTGGATTGTTGGATTACATAATCAACACACAAAAACGCAATTTATCGCACATAAATTCGATAAAATACCTGAAAAACAGCGATTCGATGTATGTTGATTTCAATACAAAACGCAATCTTGAACTTTTTGAAACACTTGCCGAAAAGAAAAAATATGGCAGTCTGATTTGGGTCATAGACAAGACCAAGACGAGCATGGGCGCAAGACAACTGAAAAGTTGGCTTTCTGCGCCGCTGCAAAGCATTGAAGAGATATCAAAACGACAAGAAGCAATAAAAGAGCTTGTAAAAAATACTTCTTTCCGAGAACTTGTAGGCTCGACACTTGGCAACATCAGAGATATCGAAAGAATTGTTTCTAAAATATCATATTTCAGCGTACTGCCGAGAGACTGTATCGCGCTCAAGGAATCAATAAATCAACTTCCGAAGATAAAAAAGCTTCTCGAAAAATCCAAAGCAGTTTTACACCGCACGATCTTTGACAAAATCGAACTGCTTGAAGAGCTGGTTTCAAAGCTTGAAAGGGCAATAAATGACGATCCACCTATGACGCTGAAAGACGGCGGGGTCATAAAAAGAGGATACAATATCGAGCTGGACACCTTGAGATCGCTGCAACATTCATCCAAGAGGTTGCTTGCGGAATTCGAGTTGAAACAGCGGGAACTAACAGGCATTTCGACGCTTAAGATCGGCTACAATCGGGTATTTGGGTATTATATAGAAATTCCGAAATCTAAAACAAACGGAACTATTCCATTCGAATACAGACGAAAACAAACAGTTATGTCAGGCGAAAGATACACCTGCGAAGAACTGGACAAATTACAAGAAGATATCCTCGGAGCCTCCGACAAGGCGCTAAAAATGGAAAGCGACCTTTTTGCTGAATTGCGTGACTTTATGTCGTCTTACATCTTAAAACTTCAGAAAAACGCTTTTCTATTGTCATATCTTGATTGTTTATATTCTCTTTCAGAATGCGCAGTCGAAAATAATTATGTGTGTCCGCAAATGGCTGATGGCGGCGCCATAAAAATAATTGACGGACGGCATCCCGTCGTTGAATGCTTGCTTTCAGCCAATCAATTTGTGCCAAACGACACGCTGCTGGACCAAAAAGACAATACCATGATGGTTATTACAGGTCCAAATATGGCAGGCAAAAGCACATACATAAGACAAGTCGCATTGATTGTGCTGCTTGCGCATATCGGCAGTTTTGTTCCGGCAAAATCGGCGCAAATCAGTATCACCGACAGAATTTTTACCAGAGTAGGCGCCAGCGACAACCTTGTTCAAGGTCAAAGTACCTTTATGGTCGAGATGCTTGAAGTCGCCAACATCATAAACAACGCTACGCAAAAAAGTTTATTGATACTTGACGAAATCGGCAGGGGCACTTCGACGCTTGACGGGCTTAGCATTGCTTGGGCTATCGTAGAATACATCGCGTTGAAAATCAAAGCAAAAACGTTGTTTGCAACGCATTATCACGAACTTAGCGAGATTGAAAGTCTGCTTGAGGGCATAAGAAACTATCGTATCCTTGTTCACGAAAACCAAAATTCTATATCGTTCATTTACAAAATCTCGCGCGGTAGCGCAAACAAGAGTTATGGCATCGAAGTAGCTTCGCTTGCGGGAATAAAACAAGAAATCACACGCAGAGCAAGAGATATCATGAATGTTCTTGCCGAAACTCATCAGTTAAGCGGAAATCTGCAAGAAAAGCTTACGAATAGTCCGACAGAAACTTCCATAACAGGCGGACAAATGGGCTTTTTCGAGGAAGATCCTTCATTCGTGGAAATAAGAAATATCCTTTCCGACATAAACATTAACCGCATAAGCCCCATTGAGGCTCTTACTATTCTCAACGATATGAAGAAAATCATCACAAAGAGGAACAAATGACAAAAATAAACACACTTGACAGTTCTGTTTATAACCAAATTTCTGCCGGTGAAGTAGTAGAGAATCCGGCATCGGTAATAAAGGAGCTTGTCGAGAACAGCATAGACGCCGGCGCGCAAAATATCTCTGTTTTTATCGAAGATGGCGGTATAAAATCCCTTCAAATCATTGACGATGGCGAGGGCATGGAGGAAGAGGACCTTTTTCGCAGCGTACAACCTCATGCCACCAGCAAAATAAAGACGGCAGAAGACTTGTATACCATCTCAACACTTGGCTTTCGCGGAGAAGCTTTGGCTAGTGTCGCGGCGGTAAGTTCAATAGAAATCAAATCAAAATACTTTGAATCGGATCTGGCGCATGCCATTGAAATTAAAGGCGGAGAGCTGACAAAAAACAGCGTTGTTGCCTTGAATAAAGGCACAAGTATTACAGTTTCAAGTCTATTTTATAATACTCCTGCGCGTTATAAGTTCCTAAAAAGCAAGCGAGGCGAAGAAAACACCGTCACACAGCTTATGACGGAGATTATTTTAGCCAATCCGGAAATATCAATTCGTTATCATATAGACAAAAGACTTGTTTTCAGTTCTTCCGGAGAAGGTTTGTTCGATGCCTTGAAAAGCGTATATTCGCAAGAAATCGTCGAAAATGTCATTGATGTCGACTATGTTGAACCGCCGTACACTGTGCGCGGATATATCGCAAAGCCGTCTACGCCTGCGATAAAACACAACCGCAGTTTTCAAACCTTAATTATAAACGGCAGAGTAATAAAGGATTTTACTTTGTCTTCAGTGGTGCAAAACGCTTATGGCGAAAGCCTTATGAAAAAAACATTTCCGCTTTTCGTATTGGAAATCATTTTACCCTTTGACGAAGTAGACGTAAACGTACATCCAAACAAGAAAGAAGTGCGTTTTTCTGCCGACTGCAAGATTAATGCAGTGGTTTACAAGGCAATAAAAGCTACTTTATTGCAACAAATTACAGCCCAAAGCAGCGAATTATCCTTTTTTGAGAATAGACCAAAAGAACAGTCCGAAAGCATTGTTGCAGAACGGCAATATAAACTTTCCGATGAAATAAAGAAGAGTCCAATAACAGTTCCATCGTTTGCTAAAAGCCAAGACTTTTCTTATATTTTGAATTTTCCTCAAGAAACATCAAATAAACCATCGGAAGCGGACTTTAATCGCTTTGATGATTTGATAAAAGTACCACCGATTAAAGCTACCGCCGACAGATTCAGCGACAACAAAAGCATTTTTGACATCTCACATGCAAGTGATTTCAAAATAATAGGACAACTTTTTGACACCTATATCCTTGTGGAATTTGAGGATGTAATGTATATCATCGACCAGCATGCCGCCCATGAACGCAAACTTTATGACGCCTTTGTCAAGAGTTTCAAAGAGAAGGAGACCGACGTTCAGCAACTGCTGATTCCATTTTTATTTGAGGGTGACAGCGAAATATTGTTAAAAAACGCTGCTTTATTTGATGAAATGGGCTTTTCCATCGAAGATTTCGGAGGAAACTTAATAAAAGTATTGTCAGTTCCGTTAATATTTCAAGACATTGATATTGAACGGTTTTTTTCTTCCGCAGTCGAGACACTTTCCGTGGGTACGGAAATGGGAAATATGGATATAATAAAAGACAAATTAGCCAAAACTGCCTGCAAAAGTGCAATAAAAGGCGGCGTGAAGTTGTCAAATGACGACATAATAGACATAATAGAGATATTTTTTAAGAGCGGAATACCCTTGCAATGTCCGCACGGCAGACCAACAATAATAAAAATGAGCAAGCAGGATATCGAAAAAATATTTAGGAGAATAGTCTGATATGCTTATTATTGGCGGAGCTACAGCTACAGGAAAATCCGGTGCGGCGGTCATGCTTGCAAAACTATGCGGCGGCGAGATCGTCTCGGCAGATTCTATGCAGGTGTATAAGCATATGAATATTGGCACGGCAAAGGTCATATCCGAAGAAATGCACGGCGTGCCGCACCATATGCTAGACATCGTCGAACCTTATCAAGAATTTTCTGTTGCCGAGTACCAAAATATGGCATTGGATATCATAAAAGACTTAGAGAACAGAGGGAAAACGGCAATAATTGTCGGAGGGACAGGACTTTATATAAATTCCTTAATATATCCGCTTCGCTTCGGTTGCGCCAAAAGAGATGAAAACCTTCGGAATCAATTGAAGGAGCAGGGCGAAAGGTTGGGAAATGACTATCTATATGAGAAACTATGCTCTTTAGATGCAGACAGTGCAAAAAAGATTCATAAAAACAATGTAAAAAGAGTCATTCGAGCCTTAGAAATCAAACTGACCAGCGGACAATCCCTTGCGGAAGACGCCGATAAGAACAAAAAAAGCTATTACAAAATGTATGCCTTTGATTTTGGCAGAGCTGATTTATATGAAAAAATCAATCAAAGAGTCGATATGATGATAAAAAACGGACTAATCAATGAGGTCGAAAACCTTGTGGAAAATGGACTGACCTTCGAGAGTCAAAGCATGCAGGCGATAGGCTATAAGGAATTTAAGGATTATCTTGATGACAAAATATCACAACCCGAACTTGCCGAAACAATAAAGAAAAACACCAGAAACTATGCCAAAAGACAATTTACTTGGTTCAGGGCATACGGTGACTGTGTTTGGCTGAAAGAGCCGTTAACTGAGCAAAAAGCCGCGGAAATACTTGACGACTATTACAAAAACAAACCTAATTTGTTATAATATGGAGCAATATACAAATGCAAAACACTTATAATTTTGATCGGATAAAAATAGCCGAAGAGTCGATCGCTGACGTTTTTCGAAGCATTGAAGAAACGGCGCTATTCAATCAAAAGAAAGTATTGGATGCTTTTTTCAATAACCGTATTTCCGCAAGTCATTTTATGCAATCAACAGGTTATGGCTATGACGACAGAGGCAGGGACACGCTAAATAAGCTGTTTTCCGACATTTTTGGAGCAGAAGATGCCATCGTTTCACCGCTTATAGCAAACGGTACGCATGCCATCACACTTGTTTTGTTCGGTATTTTGCGCCCCGGAGACACGTTGCTGTCCGTCAGCGGCAAGCCTTACGACACTTTGGAGGAAGTCATTAACGGTCAAAATATTGGTTCATTGCGTGATTTTAGCATTAATTTTGATAAAATCGAATATAAAAACGGCATTTATGACGAAGATGCGATATCAGAATACTTGAAACATTCCAAACCCAAAGCGGTGTTTATTCAGCGTTCAAAAGGCTATGGATGGCAAAATTCTATAAATCTAGCCAAGATGCAAGGCATAATATCAATAATTAAAGCATTATCACCGGATTCTGCCGTCATCGTCGACAACTGTTATGGAGAATTTTGCGAAAAGATAGAGCCGACAGAAATCGGAGCCGACATTGCCGTAGGTTCACTGATTAAGAATCCCGGCGGTGGCATTGCTCCAACCGGCGGATATATTGTCGGTAAAGCCGAATATATCAACCTTGTTGCCGGGCGACTCACTGCGCCGTCACTCGGAAAAGAAGTAGGCTCATACTATGCAGGATATCAGCCTTTTTATCAAGGGCTTTTTCTTGCTTCGTCAACCGTCAAAAACGCGTTAAAAGGCTGCGCTTTGGCGGCAAAAGTCTTTTCTATGCTGGGTTTTGACACATTACCGACAGCAGAAGAATTACCGCAGGATATTATTTGCGCAATAAAATTCAAGGAAAAGGCGAAATTAATAAAATTTTGTCAAGCTATTCAGCGTATCGCGCCCATCGATAGCTATGCAACTCCCGAACCTTGGGATATGCCGGGCTATAATCATCAAGTTATTATGTCGGCAGGCACATTTGTTCAAGGCGGTTCGCTTGAACTTACCGCCGATGCGCCAATAAAAGAGCCTTATATCGGCTATCTGCAAGGCGGTTTGACTTATGAGCACATAAAGCTGGCGATTGCCGAGACAATTTCGGTACTGGCATAAATTTGACTTATGGGTTATAATGATTTTAAGAAGATTATTTTGAAATACGCTATTAAGATGAGGTCAGCATGAAGAAATTTTTAGACAATCAACAAGTCGCAGAAAAAATCACTTCCGCAGCCAAAGATGCCTCCCGAAAAACCTTGGTAATATGGGCTACGGACTGTGCTGAGCGTGTCCTGAAGAATTATGAGAAATACCACGGCAACAACAGCGCAAAGGTAGCGATACTTGCCGGAAGAAAATGGCTTTCAAGAGAAATTTCCATGGCAGAAGCGCGTAAAGCGGCATTTGCCGCCCATTGTTCGGTCAAGATATCCAATTATCCAGAAGCGTGCAGCGCCGCGCGTTCGGCAGGTCAAGCAGCTTCAACCGTGCATGCCGCAGGACATGCGATCCACGCTGCAACATATGCCGCAAAATCAATATTCTTTGCTTCCTCCGATGAAGAATTCGCCGAAAATGTCACCGCCGAGAGAAATTGGCAATATGAGCGGCTTTTAGCGCTGATTAAAGAGCAGGAATAAATTATTGGTTTAAGTAAATCTATTCATTCCATAATGATATTAGGCACGATGTTTTTCGAGTAAGGTTCAGTACCTACATGCGGATTGTATCGATGCAATTTCTACGGAGAAATCTTAATTCTTATAAATTTAATTGGATGAGATCCCTCCATTGCCGTCGGGATGACAAAATCTTCTGTCATTTCGACC
>CAYJBS010000074.1:0-7051 GCA_964368435.1 uncultured Christensenella sp.
AAACATAATATCTCCTAACGACACAAGATTTCTGTTCGATAAATGACTTGGTATCCTCGAACATAATTGTCTACTATTATAATATTATTAAAATAGTCTTTTGTCAATATACATAGGAGAATTTTACGGTAAAACTTTTCTTATACGATTACTTAACCCAAACTTAAAAAAATACCCTCTTCCGCTGACATAATTCTACAAATTTTTCAAAAAAAACTCTTTAAAACGCTTGTAAAAATAATACTGCAATGATATAATCATTTTTGTTAGCACTCCCGACATATGAGTGCCAACAAGATTTAGAAAAATCGAGAGAAACATACAGGAGGTAAAAGAATGAAACTCAAACCATTGTTCGACAAAATCGTTCTCAAGCAGGTAGATGCTTTGGAGAAGACAGCCAGCGGCATAGTCCTTCCCGGCGCCGCAAAAGAAAAACCGCAGATGGCGGAAGTACTCGCAGTAGGTCCCGGCGGCATAATTGACGGCAAAGAAATAAAAATGCAAGTCAAGGTCGGCGACATCATACTGTATTCGAAGTACGCCGGTTCGGAATTCAAAATTGACGACGAAAACGTCACCATAATCAGACAAAGCGACGTTCTCGCAATAGTAACAGAATAAGGAGAAAAATATTATGGCAAAACAATTCAAATACGCAGAGGACGCCAGAAAAGCCCTCGAAAAAGGCGCCGATGTCCTTGCAAACACCGTAAAACTTACACTTGGACCCAAGGGACGCAACGTAGTGCTGGAAAAAAAGTTCGGCGCTCCGCTGATTACAAATGACGGCGTCACCATCGCAAAAGAAATCGAACTGGAAGATGCCTTCGAGAATATGGGCGCACAGCTCATAAAAGAAGTCTCGACAAAAACCAATGACGTTGCAGGAGACGGCACAACAACCGCCGCAGTGCTTGCGCAAGCAATCATAAAAGAAGGACTGAAAAACGTAGCCGCCGGAGCCAATCCGATGGCGCTACGCAGAGGCATCACAAAAACTGCCGACGAAGCTGTCGAACAGCTAAAAGCCATCTCGAAACCCATAAACAACAAAAACGAAATAGCCTCGGTTGCCAGCATCTCGGCAGGCGATGAGACTATCGGCAGACTTATTTCCGAAGCCATGGAAAGAGTCGGCAAGGACGGCGTAATAACCGTCGACGAGTCGAAATCCATGAAAACTGAACTGACCGTTGTAGAAGGTATGCAGTTTGACCGCGGTTATATAAGTTCATATATGGTAACCAATACCGACAAAATGGAAGCCGAAATGGACAATGCTGTGATTTTGATCACCGACAAAAAAATAAGTTCCATTCAAGAAATCCTTCCCGTACTCGAGCAGGTATTGAAGAACGGACTGAAGTTGCTTATCATCGCCGAGGACATCGAGGGCGAAGCTCTTGCCACATTGGTAGTCAACAAGCTGAAGGGCGTATTTAATTGCGCCGCCGTAAAAGCTCCCGGTTTCGGTGACAGACGCAAAGCCATGCTTCAGGACATAGCAGTTTTGACAGGCGGCACCGTCATCAGTGAAGAGACCGGACTTGAGCTGAAAGACACCACCCTTGCGCAACTCGGCAGAGCCAAGTTAATAAAAGTTGACAAAGACAACACGACGATAGTCGGCGGCAACGGCAACCCTTCCGAAATCCAGAACCGCATAAAATCCATCAAGACGCAAATCGCCGAAACTACAAGCGATTATGACAAAGAGAAGTTGCAGGAGCGCCTTGCAAAACTTGCAGGAGGCGTCGCCGTCATAAATGTCGGAGCGGCAACCGAAGTCGAGATGAAGGACACAAAACTGCGCATCGAGGACGCGCTTGCCGCCACAAGAGCAGCCGTTGAAGAAGGCGTAGTACCCGGAGGCGGAATAGCCTTGCTTTCTGTCAGCGCAAAACTGCGCGCCTTTGCCGACAAACTTTCAAACGACGAAAAGACAGGCGCCAATATTGTCATAAAGGCTCTTGAGTCGCCCATCCGCCAGATCGCCATAAACTGCGGCGTAGACGGAGGCGTAATCGTCAACAAAATCCTTACAGACAACATCGAGAACCAAGGTTATGACGCAGCCAAGAATGAATTCTGCAACATGATGGATGCAGGCATAATCGACCCAACAAAGGTTGCGCGTTCTGCTTTGCAAAATGCCGCCAGCGTCGCAGCAACGCTTTTGACGACAGAAGCATTGGTTGCCGACATTCCCCAGCCCCCTGCGCCTATGGTAGGCGGAGCGCCCGGAATGGGAGATATGTACTAAGATTCCGACCAAATACAAAAAAATGATTTTAGCCGGTTAAACAAAAAAGCTCCCATCGGAGCTTTTTTGTTATAAGAATGAGATACTATTTCTTTAATGGCATTTACGAATTGCGTCCAAATGCCTTTATGAAAAACATTTTTATTTTTTTATTGCTCTCATTTATTCTCTTGCGGATAAGCGCATTGCGAATTTTTGTGTTTAGACGAATGCGAGCATTGTTTTGGCGGATTTTTTCGTTGCTGGCTTGCAGGCGCGCCCTTGCCTTTTCGTTGTTGGCTCTTATGCGCTGTTTCGTCCTCTCGTTGTTTTCGATTATGCGACGCTGGATTTTTTCGTTGTTCTTTTCGATAATGTATCCCAGCTGCGCAAGCATCTCTCGATAGGTCTTCATTCTGCGGAAGTATGGCATTATGGCGGTTTGCAACGTCAATATCAGCGCAAGACTTATAACGGCGCCTCTTGCAAGCATACCGGTAAGCTGTTTTATTATGAGATTGTCACTGACAAAATACATCGACAGGCACGCCGCAATGATGACCGATGCGCTCGCCGCCACTGCGGGGAAAGACTCTGTTGTCGCCACGATTGCCGCATCTTTGGCTTTTGTAAACTGCCATTTTATTTCTTCGAATCTGTTGGCTACAAGTATGGCATAATCGACCATACAGCCCAACTGCAAAGAACTTATCATAATATAAATCATGAAATTGAGATGCTGTCCGAACAAGAATGACAGCGTAAGATTCAGCCAAATACCCAACTCTATTACGAAAATGAGCAGCAACCCCTTCCTAACCGAACGGAAAATAGCCATAAGAATGACAAGAATTACGGCTACGGAAATCAAAGTCACCGCCAAAAAATCTCGTGGGGTGACGGAACGGATGTCGTTGACTCCGACAAGCATACCTGCCGCATAAGAATTATCAAAATACCTGGCGGTAATCGCCGAAATGTTCTCATATGAGCGTATCGACGCTTCGTCCTCGGAGCTGCCTTTTATGGCAAGCGTATATAACGTATACCAGCTTTCTTCGCCGTTTATGTTTACTTTTTTGAAATAAGAGCCTGCCATGCCTTCGGAAAATACACCCGTCAGCGCGGGATTGTCCAAAATCTCCTTCATCTTTTCTTGCGAAATATCTATGGCGGAAAAGGCGCTCATAATACCGCTGACCTTTTCATCGGCGGTGATTTCGGCGATAAAATCTTGATGCGTTCCGCTTTTGGTTTCCAGCGGTACGGCGATGATCATTTGGTTGCCCAACTCATAAGCCAGTTGTTCCTGCGGTGTGGATATTTTCATTTCGTAGGTCTCAAAATAGCTGTATTCCAGTTTGCTCTGCCCTATGTATAACGGCGCAATAGCTGCCACAGCTACCAACAATAGCACCCAGCCTATTTTTGAAGAGAACTTTGCAATTGGTTTGACATTGAGTTTCAATTCCTTGTGCTCCGTTCTTGCAAGCACCTTGTCGAATAACAGCACAAAAATAGGTTGCAGTACCAACACTGTGACCAGTGACAGCATAACGCCTTTTATTAGCACCGCCGCAAGGTCTGCGCCCAACTCGAATTTCATAAAATACAGCGCCGCAAAACCGCCGACTGTCGTCAATGCGCTGGCAATAATCGAAGATGCCACGGACGGAATAGCCGACTTCGCCGCCGCAAATTTGTCAAGGGTTTTGCGTTTTTGTCGATAGATATGCATATAAAATATCGCATAATCCATAGTTACGGCAAGTTGCAACACGCTGGACATCGCAAAGCTGACTATCGATACTGACGGCAAAAGCAGGTTTGTGCCCATATTTACCAATACAGATATGCCCAAAGAAATCAGCAAAATGAGCGGTTCGACATAAGATTTTGTGACAAGTAAAAGCACTATTAGCAACGCAATGCCTGCATAAATCAAATATTGCGGCAACTCACTCAGTGTGTCGTCCATCATAATCTTGGAGGTTGCGGTCGTGCCCGATGCGGCATAGGAACGATCACCGAATTCCGCAATAATGTTGTCAAAAAGGTTGCTTGCTTCCTTTGTCGACGACGAATAATCCATAATGACAAGCAGTACATAATTATACTTTTCGCTGCCCTCGATGCCGTGTTTCAAAAAACTCTTTAGTCCCTCGGTGTTTATGGTGACATCATCGCCCAAAAGGTGGGCATAATCGGCGAAGGTGTCGAATTGCTCGATATCCTCCACCCAAACAAATTGGCTTATTCCTTCAAACTCTTTTATTTTTGATACGCTTTGACGAAGTTCGGCGTCCTCTTTTTCTCCTTCCACGACCAAAAGAGCGTCGGCATTTATGCCGAAGTTTTGGCGAAGGAAGTTTAGTCCCTTTGTCATCTCGAATTCGTCGGATAAATAACTCACCATGTCCGAATTTATTTTGTTGCTTTTTATCAGCGCCACTGTCCCGACAATCGAGAGCGCAATAATTACGGCGGTTACCGCGACGATAATCCACCGGAATTTGATAACATATTCGGAAAACTTTTTCATTACAACCCCTATAAAAAAATTATTTATTTTTCTTCATTTGTTGCGTTAATTTCTCTATTTCTTGTTTCATCGGTATGATTTTTTTGAAGCACACAAGTAAGCCGGGCAAAACCAGCATGACTAAAGTATAACTGATAATCGCACCCCTTGCAAGTACCCATGCCATTTCTTTTACTAAAAGATTCTTCGACACCAATGTTATGGCAAAGCATGTGACAAATACAACCGCCGCGCTGGTAGTTATGGCGGGGAAAGCCGATGCGGCTGCTTTTGATGCCGCTTCTTTTGTGTCGGGAAACTTTTGTTTCATCTCCTCGAACCGTGTCGACAGCAATATTGCGTAGTCAACAGTACAGCCCAGTTGAATCGAACTGATGATTATGTATACCATAAAGTTTATGCTGTTGCCGACAACATAATTCAGCCCTATATTCAACCAGATGGCAAGTTCAATCAGCGCCACGACAATAAGCGATTTTCGCATGGACCTTAGCATAATCGCCATAATCAAAAGTATGATGCAAACCGATACAAGCGTTACTTTCAAAAAATCTCTGGGGGTGATTTTTGCCATGTCATTGACGCCTGTAAGGATACCCAAAGGATAGTTTTCGTCAAAATACTTGTTGTTGACTTCGACCAGATGTTTATGCGCTGCGAACGCCGCTTCGTCTTCGGTGTCACCGTCGATTTCAAGCAAATAAAGAGTATACCATCTGCCGTTGACCTTGCGGAAAAGCGTCGACAGCGCGTTCAACATTTCGTTGTCGGACTCCTCGGGGTTGAGCGCATTCAAAAGAACGGCGAGCGCTGTTTCGTCGATGTCAATCGCAGAATAAGCGCCTATGACGTTGCTTATTTTTCGGTTCTCGACAAGCTCCGCCATATACTCCTTGTGCCCGCCTGTTTTTGTGTCAAGCGGCACCGCCGAAATAACTTGATTGCCCAGCTCCGCCGCTCTTTGCTGCTGCGCGTTCATCGTTTCGGGCTGTCGATAAATCTTCAAATAGCTGAAGCCGACATTGCGTTGCGCAAGAAAAGCCGGCACAATAAGCAGCGCCGCCATCGCAATAAAAAAGACTCTTTTCTTTACGGAGAAACGGCATATCCCGTCTACATTTATATGCAGAGGTTTATGCGCCGTGCGTGTCAGCGGCTTGTCAAACATAATTACCAGTGCCGGTTGCAACAGCATTACTGACGCAAGCGACATAAAAATGCCCTTTATTATGACTTTAGCAAGGTCTACGCCGATACTAAATTCCATAAAATAAAGCGCCGCAAAACCGCCGATAGTAGTCAAACTGCCGGCAAGCACCGTGGTGAAAATACGGGGGAGCGCCGTTTTTGCCGCCGCAATGGCAGGCATATCAGCGCGCAGTTCATTATAGGTGTGCATAAAAAATATTGCGTAATCCATGGCTATGCCCAATTGGAGTACGCCCGCCGCCGCAAAACTTATTATGCTGACCGAAGGAAAAACCAAATTTGTACCGAAATTTATGACAACCGATACCGCAAGCGTCAACATCAGCACGACAGGTTCAAAAAATGATTTGGTTGCAAGCAACAGCACAATAGAAACAGCTAAAAGACTGAAAATTATGTAATACGGCAGCTCCGCCATAGTATCTTCCATTACTTGCTTGGCAAGCGCCGTCATGCCCGATATGGCAAAATTTCTGCCGTTCAGAATTTCTCCGATTTGTTCGTGTACGCCGAATGCTTCGTCTGTAGACGGAGAATAATCAAACAGCATAAGTACGACGTAATTATATTTTGAACCCGCATCATCGGGATCTATCGACTCTTTGAGATACCGGCGTATATCCGTAGTATCAATGTCGATTTCCGCCGTCGGAAAATATTTTTCAAGCAGTTGACTGAGGTATTCAAGATTGTCGACGTCCCCTACCCAAAAAAATTGGGATACTCCCTCGATTGTCTTCAATTGCGCAATCTTTTCGTTAAGTTCCGCATCGATGTCTTCGCCCTCAATGACAATGAAAGCGTCGCCCATTACGCCAAAATTCTCTTTCAAAAAGTTTATGCCGCGAGTGGTAGAGGTGTCTTCGGGCAGGTACTCGAGCATATCGGAATTTATTCTGCCGTCATAAATAAAAAACACCAATCCGGCAATAGAAAGCGCCAACGCGGCAATGACGGCAATGACGATATATCTTCTTTTATTCACGATAAATTCAGCTAGTTTTTTCATACCGTCTTTTCCAAATAATTATTCATTTTTTTAATATTATATCATA